>DAET01000055.1:53463-59318 GCA_002497765.1 Euryarchaeota archaeon UBA486 | reverse complement strand
ATGGCCAGGCTATGCGACTGCCGCTCGCAAGCCGTCCACCTAAGAACCGCTCATCAAGATGACGGTGGCTGATACTCTGTCCGACCGGCTCAAAAGCGCATCACAGCGGGCCCAAGAAACCCAACCTGCCGGGTGGGATGAAGGCGATGACGACCAGGGAAAGGAACATCCAACCAAGGTAAAACAGACTTCGGAAGAAGGATTTGGCCGCCTTCGGCATACGGCCGTTTTCATCAAAGGGCTCGTGAGGGTCGATGGCCCACACGGAGGCGGCATACCACACGGTGAGCCCGCCCGAGACGAATGCCCACAGCAACGGAAGACCGGATTCCGGCCAAAAGCACGGCACTGAGCCCAACATCAGCAACAGCACGCAGTAGACCTTGGATTGAAACACGGTGTGTTCAGCACCTTTCACTTCGTTCAACATGGGGATGTTCACTTTACCGTATTCTCCTGACCTGTACAAGGCCAACGCCCAGAAATGAGGCGGTGTCCAGAGGAAGATGAGGAAGAACAGCATCCAGGGTACAGGAGAACCAAGGTCAAGCATGTTGGCGTTGGCGATGGAATCACCGGCGGCCGCCGCCCAGCCGATGAGCGGAGGAGTCGAACCGGCAATGCCGCCAATCACGATGTTTTGGGGCGTGCTTCGCTTCAGCCACATGGAGTAAACGAGGACGTAGAAAAGCACCGAAAACGCCGACCAAAACGCCGCCTTTACGCTGACAAGCAGGAAGAGGCTTGAACCGATGATGGCAATGATGGAGCCGAAGATCAAGGCAAATTGCGGCGTCGCATGACCGAGCGGAATGGGGCGATTCATCGTTCGCCGCATGTGCGGGTCAATGTCGGCGTCGTACCACATGTTGATGGCGTTGGAGCCACCGGCAGAGAGGGTCCCACCCACCACCGTGATGAGGGAGACCCACAGGGTTTGACTCCAGGTCCGCTCGATGTCCATAACCCCGTAGCGAGCGAAGGTATCGTGGACGAGAATTGCACACAGCGCCGTGATTTGCAACAAGACGATGACGCGCAGCTTCATCAGTTGCATCATCACCTTGACCGTCCCCGGATGGGGGTGGTCGTCAGCCGAGGCAGGTTCGCTCATTCCTGCTCACCTGAACCGGATGACGTGTTGTTCTGTGCGCCAGCAAAGCGCGTGGCGAACATCAACACCACCGCTGCAAGGAAGGCACCCACGCCGACCACCAAGTGAAGGAGCGAGAGCCACTCTGGGAAATCGCCCACCTTGGCAAACACGATGTAGGAGCCGCCGACCATGACGTTGAGCATCCAAATGCCAGTGGTGATTTCTGCCAGCTTGACAAGTTCAGCGCTTCCTGGCTCTTGCTTGGAAGCCATGCGGAGGTTGCTCACACCCAACACCAAGACGAGACCGACCAGCAGGGCACCAAACCGGTGAATCATTTGAATGAAAATACCCGGGCCGTCAAGTGAGGGTAAAAACGACCCCTGGCACTTAGGCCAACCGTCGGGGAAGCCAACTGAACAGCTCTGATTGTATTGGCCACCGGCAGAAGACGATACCCAAGCACCGAGGACGAGCAAAAGACCGACCGCTGCCGTCATGGAGTGAACTCGCACCGATTGGGCGGCGACAAAGGGCGCAGGCGCTTGCAGGAAAGCCCACGAAGCACCCTCCGTGATACGCATCGCCATGTGTTGCCAAAGCAGACCCGCCGTGAAGATGCATGCCAATGACAGATGGAGCGCAACGGTCCAATCCGCGTTGTCAAAGCGGACGGTAACGTAGCCGGCCGTCGCCTGAATCACCAACAGGGCAGCGGAAAACTGAGCGGCCCGTTCAACGGTTGACCCGTACCGACCGCGCCATTTCCTCGTCGCCAGTACGTTGTAGACAATCGGCAAAGCGATGACACCGACCAACATCCGATGGAACCACTCAACAAAAATTTGGAACACCGTGTATCGGTGATCTTCGCCCCGTGAGTCAATTTGGTCAGGGTTGGCCGCCCAGTACGCCGCTTGGTCGTCTTCGGAGACAACGAAATGCCAAGTACCGAAGCAGGTGGGCCATTCTGGGCACGACTCGCCGGCGTCGTTGATGCGGATGGAACCCCCCACCACAACGATGAGCAGCGCCATGACGGCGAGCACCAACGGAAGAGTGGATGGACGGCGCCACCACGGAGGTTCCATGATGTGGGGTGAGAGGAGACCCCTTTTGAACAAATGCCTCCCCCCCTGTTCATGGGTTCCCACCCGTGGCCGGTCCTGCTCACTGCGGTCCTGCTGCTCAGCCTTGTTCCTGCTTCTGCCCAGCCTAACCAAGAGGAAGCAAACGCTGGCGCTCTGCTGGACGTGATGGTGCTCTCGGCGTCATGCTTGAGCAACGAATCCTGCGAGGCCGATCGCCCTGCCCACCTTATCGAATACTTCAGCGCCGATTGGTGCGAGCCCTGCCAGCAAGTGAGCGAGCAGCTGCGAATGTCTTCAGACCCGAGTGTCGTGATTCTTCAGCACCACCCCTCGCCGCAAGATACCACCTTCCTCTCGGATTCGAAACTTCGAAACGACGTGGACTACCGACTGATGTTCTATCCGTCCCTGGTGGTGGACGGAACACACCTCTTGACCGGCACCCGGCAAGCCATGGACCTGAATTTGACCCTCGAAAACCAATCGAGCAATTGGAGCGGTTTAGAGCAGGTCCAACTGGTCAACGGCACCCTCCAATGGAACGCCAGCATCAACGGCACCCTGGCCGCTTGGTTGGTCGCACCTGTACCGCACGAAACCACGGGTGAGCTTCACCCGTCCGTGGCCTACCGGCGTCTGTCGGCCCCGGCTGAGGCAGGCGAATTGATGCTCAGCGCTGATTCGTGGATGGACAACACATCGGTAGTGGTCCTCCTCGAGCGCGAGGGCGTTCGAACGCTCAACGTGGCGTCGTTGGCCCCTACCGGTTCGTTGGACCCCAACGACGGGGGTGAAGGCCTGCCTGAGCGACAGCGGGAGAACGAAGGCACGCTCCCGTTGCTCGTGGGCCTCGCCTTGGTGTTGGCCCTGCTCCCTGCCATGGTGAGCCATGTTCGTCTTCTTCGGACCAAGGGCGACGTAGCCATCCATGAAAACGGGTCAGAGGAGTGAGGTAGGTTCAAAAAGAGTCGCTATGTCGGACGACTGCGAATCTCTCGCATGTGATTGCTCATGGTCAAGCCAGCACGCCAACACACCCGCTTTGAACGCGCTCGAATCATTGGTGCCCGTGCCCTCCAAATTGGAATGGGCGCCCCCCTCTACGCCACCGAAGATGTGCTTCGTGAGCAGTTCAAGGAGGAACTCGTTTCCCTCTACGGCCTCGAGGAAGCCAACATCCGCTTCGTCCTCGACCCGCTCAAGATCGCCCTCTACGAGTACGAGAATCACTTGATTCCCATCGATATCGACCCTCACGAGTGAGTTGAACCGCTCGAGGTAAAGCCGTAGAAATCGGCATTGTCCATTTCAGGGAGGGCGTCTCGCTTGACCAGCAAGGTGCGAACAGCCCACAAATCAACAAAGATTCGGTACTTCGTGGTGGCGTCGAGGTAGTCCACACCACTGGAGCCACCGGTCCCCATTCGACGACCGATCATCCGTTCCACCATTCGAGCGTGGTGCGCACGGAACAGAAGCATGGACTGCTCAAGGTCGACAAAACTGTCAATCAGTCGGCGTGGCCACGACAACAGCGGGAGGTCCCGGTAGGATTCGATGAAGAGCAACCCCGCTCGATGCCGCACGGCCTTGCCTTCGGGGGTGAGGAAGGTTTCCGCAGCCTGTACGCCGGCTTCAATTCTCGGTCGTAGCGTGGCCTCCTCCCCGTGTCCAATGGCGGTCATGTGAGCGATGACCTGTTCCCCGTGCACCCGCATGGCCTTGAGATGCTCATCGATGTAGGCCTGAACCACGGCGTCATCCCCTTGGTCTTGGGGAGACGAACCATGAATCGGGGTGCGGGACAGCCAAGTGGTGAGCACATCGTTGAGCGAAGGCGCCCTTGAGGTGGCCTCAAGATCGGCCAAAGCTGCGGCTGGAACTTTGCCTTCCTTGGCCAACCGTTGCATGTGAGCGAGCGGGTCCATGCCGCCCATTCGTTGCTCGTTGTCCAAACCCATCAGCACCTCAAGTTCACGCATCTGCCATGACTCAAAGCCGGATGAAGTGCCCAGCCGGTCCCTGAACGCCAGGAAGTCCTGTGGCGAGAGGGTCTCCATGACCTTCCACTGGTCGGCCAGCAATCGGAAAATCTCACTCACACGCTCCAAATGGTGAACCACGCGAGGGATGCTCGCCTCATCAATTCGCTCAACATCCATCAAAGCTCGGGCTTCTTTCAACTCCCGAAGGATCAGTTTGAACCACAACTCGAAGGTTTGGTGAACGATGATGAAGTGGAGTTCGTCGTTGGACGGCGGCGGCGTGTAGCCTTCCGGGCCGTCTTGCAACGTCAGAAGTTCCTCGAGTCGCAGGTAGCCCCCGTAGGTGATTCGAGCTGGGCTTGACGTTTCGTCCATGCACCGAACGGTGCGAAACAACCCCATGAAACCTTCACCCGTTTCAGCAGGATTTCTCGCATCACGAGCAACCATCACGGGTGACACGATGGCCGGCGGACAGGTTTCCCGGACATAATACTCATAGAGCGATTACGAAACCCCTCCATATGGGCGTACCACACACTACGGTGCAAGAATGGCTCCAAGGCTACGACAAGGAGGCCATCACCGTTGGCGTCGTCGCCTCCCATTCATCGCTTCAAATCCTTCACGGCGCACGCCAAGAAGGATTCCGCACCCTCGGCATTGCTGTTGGCGAAAACCGTCGTCGGTTCTACAAGGCCTTTCCCGGAGCAGACCCCGATGAGTGGTTGATGCTCGAGGATTATCGAGAAATGCTTGACTACGCCGAATGGTTCCGAGAAAAGAACGTCATCATCGTCCCCCACGGATCGTTGGTCGAATACCTCGGGGCGAACAATTTCAGGAACCTTGAGGTCCCCACGTTCGGCAACCGAAACATCCTGCACTGGGAGAGCAGCCGAGCCCTCCAGCGACAGTGGCTCGAAGACGGTGGATGCACGATGCCCAAAGTGGTTGAAGACCCGCACAACATCGACGGACCTGTCATCGTGAAATACGCAGGTGCGAAAGGCGGCCGAGGCTACTTCATCGCCCGAGATTACCGTGATTTCCGCCGAAACGTGGACATTGAAGAAGAATTCACCATCCAGGAATACGTCCTTGGCTGCCGATATTACCTCCACTTCTTCTTTGACCCGACGGCCGAGGACGGCTACCAGGTGCAAGGTCGTGGCCCCCACGCTGGAAAGAATCTCGGACGCCTCGAACTGCTCTCCATGGACCGACGGGACGAGAGCAACGTCGACGAATTCTACAAACTCGGTTCGCTGCGAGACCTTCGTGAAATGGCGTTGGAACCGTCCTTTGTCGTGACGGGCAACCAACCGGTCGTGATTCGAGAATCCCTCCTGCCCCGAGCCTTTGAGATGGCCGAGGGGACGGTGGCCGCCTCCTACAACCTTGAAGAGGGATCTCGAGGCATGCTCGGGCCGTTCTGCTTGGAGACCATCGTCACGGACCAGCTTGAATTCAAGGTGTTCGAAATCAGCGCACGCATCGTGGCCGGCTCCAACCCCTTTATCGGCGGTTCACCTTACTCCGACATCAACGAACGGTTCATGTCCACAGGACGACGCATCGCACGCTCCATCCGAAAAGCCGTTGAGGCCGACCGCCTCGAAGACATCATCTCCTGAACTCATTCGTCGTTCATCAGCGCGTCAAGGTCGGGAGCACCTGGCA
>DAET01000055.1:7669-53092 GCA_002497765.1 Euryarchaeota archaeon UBA486 | reverse complement strand
CCACATCATCGTCGTTCTTGGCCTCGACGCCAATGCCGTCGTAGGACCTGGAAGCAGCCTCAAGCTCAGCCTCAAGTTCTCGCTTGCGGGCCTCTCGCTCTTCGGGCGACGGGAGGGTGAATTCAGCCACGAGCATGATCGGGTCGCCGGCTGACAATTCGCCGTTGTACTCCAAGGGCTCGCCACCAGGTGTGACGATGACCTGGAACTTGGTGGGATCCTTGCTCTTTCGCTTCTGGTGTTTCTTGTAGTGGTGAACATAGACTTGGTAGGTGCCTGCCGGTGCTTTGCCCTCTTCCCAGAACACGTTTTCGACGGGCTTGCGTGTTTCGGCACGAACGTTGGCATCAACGTCCAATTCCCCTCCACAAGCCGAGGTCTTGTGCCCGCCGTGAATGCGCTCGCCTGACGGACATACGACGTGAAGGTCGAGGTCGTTGTAGTTGTTCCACATCAACGAGATTTGTACGTCCGAGGATTGAGCGCCTTCGCGTTCCAAACGTGCTTGAAGCTCCGACATGGCACGTTGAGCGGCTTCTTTGGCTTCGAGCACCTCATGTTCTCTCGCAGCCTCAATTTCGGCCAGTCGCTCAGCCTCAGCCGCCTCAATTTCAGCCTGGCGGTGTTCCTCCACCTCGGCGATGGCAGCCTGCGATTCAGGCACGTCCATGCCTGCTGCACGCAGTTCGGCTTCGAGTTCGCGTCGCTTGGCGGCCCGCTCCTCAGGTGAGGGCAGGTTGAATTCCGCCACGAGCATGATGGGGTCACCAGCGGTGAGTTCGCCGTTGTATTCTCGCATGTCGCCGCCTTCGTTGATGATGACCTGGAATTTCGTGGGGTCCTTGCTGCGTCGCTTCTTGTGCTTCTTGTAGTAGTGGACGTAGACTTGGTAGCGCCCTGCAGGTGCCTTGCCGTCTTCCCAGAACACATTCTCGACCGGCTTACGCGTCTCTGCTCGCACGTTGGCATCAACGTCGAGTTCACCACCGCAGGCGGAGGTTTTGTGGCCGCCATGGATTCGCTCGCCCGAAGGACAGAGGACGTGGAGGTCCAGATCGTTGTAGTTGTTCCACATCAATGAAATCTGGACGTCGGACGATTGCGCACCTTCACGCTCAAGTCGTGCACGAAGTTCGGACATGGCTCGTTGAGCTGCCTCGCGTGATTCCAATTTCTCCTGTTCCCGCGCAGCCTCAATTTCTGCTTGGCGTTCCTGCTCAGCCTCGGCGAGTTCCGCTTGGCGCTGGGCTTCTTGCTCGGCGGCAAGGCGTGCCTCCTCAGCGTCTCGCTCGGCGGCTCTGCGCGCAGCCTCTTCCTCTTGTCGCTGCCGTGCAGCCTCAAGTTCAGATTGGCGTTGCGCTTCGTCGAGTTCCCGTTGACGCCGAGCAGCTTCTTCGGACGCTGACTGCTCCTGACGACGCTGATTGAAGCGCTCCTCGGCCAGTTGTCGGTCGCCTTGATTCTGCTGTCGGAGGAGATCCTGTATCGTGGCGAGTTTTCGATCCAAATTTTTCTTGGCTTTTCCGAAACCCATGCCAGAGTGTTGCTGAAGCAGACCTTCGGCGCTCATTCCGCTTTGGAGGTTCACTTGAGCTTCCCGTCGCATCACGATGAACATCAGGCCGAGAGCAAAGGCGCCTCCGAGAGCAATCGTGAGCACATAGTCCGCCAAAGGCATGACTTTCCCACAACGAACTACCACTTGAAACATGCGATTTACCCTCCACGTTGTATCACCAGCCATGCAAAGGTCATAACAACAAGTGGAATGAAGGGTCGTGCATGCGGGAGGTCACCTTGACGTGGGAGGAGGCTTCGTTGGCGAAGACTGACCTGGTCGAACTGACCGACGTGGTGGATGGCCTAACCTTCGTCGCCAACCTCCACATTACACCAGAGGGCGTGCGCCAAGTCGTTCTTCCCTCCTACAAGGAAGGAAAAACCGTCGACGATTTAGACCAAATTCCCTATGTGGAGGTTGAACAACATCTGGATGATCGAAATGGCGAGGGGCTCGTGGTTTGGAACACCCATCCCCTCGTTTGCTTGGCGGCAAAATCCACGAGCATCCACGTCATGTCACCAACCATTCTTGAAAACGGGAAACTGTATTTGACGGTGAGAGGGTTGCCTGACGCCATCGCTGCGTTCGTCAAAATGAGCAAGGCCTTCTTCCCACCGGCCAACGTTCGGGTCACAGAAATCCACTCAGACCAGAATGGACTCCAAAACGCCCTTACGCCTCGTCAGTACGAGTGCTATGAATTGGCGGTCAAGCATGGTTTCTACAACGAGCCGAAAGCCATCACCATGCAGGCCCTCGCTGACATCCTCGGGATCGCTCGCTCAACCTATCAAGAACACCTGCAATCAGCAGAACAAGCCGTCCTTGTATGGGCTGGCAGCCAACTCTGATGCACAACCGGACCAAACAAACCTTTGATGAAGGCGGCAACCTCGCAGGTCCATGGACAAGGCTGAACGCCTCAATCGCTTGCTGCCCAACGGGCGAGGTGTTTGGATCCCCATCGACCACGGCGCATCCGATTACCCCACGGACGGTCTCGAAGACCTTGAGGGGCTGATTCAATCCCTCATCAACGCCAGCGTCGACGTTATTGTCGCCCAAAAAGGGCTGGTCAGCGCCTTCGCTCACCTCTGTGAAGGAACCAAGACCAGCATGGTCGTCCATTATTCAGTCTCCACTCGGCATGCAGGCCCCGACATGAACAACAAAGTCCTGGTCGGCCACGCCGACGAGACCTTGCTGCGTGGTGGCATCGGCGTGTCAAGCCAAGTCAACATGGGCAGCGAACACGAAGCTGATATGGTTCAGCGAATGGGTGAACTGAACCGTCAAGCCCTCCACGCCGGCCTGCCAGCCTTCGGTATGGTCTACGCACGGGGCCCGCACTTGAATCACCAGGACGATGACATCACACGATCCCAAGCCCATGCCGTCAGGTTAGCTTTCGAGTTGGGCTGCGACGCAGCAAAATGTGTCTGGACAGGGGATGCTACCTCGTTTGAGCGCGTCGCGGCCAGTGCGCCCATCCCACTGCTGCTCGCCGGTGGACCTGCGAGCGGGAACACCGCCGACGTGCTCTCCATGGTCGAACAGGCCCTGAACGCTGGTGCCAGTGGTGTCTGCATGGGTCGCCAAGTCTTCGCCCACAGCAATCCTGGCGCCATGGCAAAGGCCCTCGTCCTCATGGTCCACGAAGGTGCTTCGGCCGCTGAAGCGATGGAAGCCGGTGGCTTGTGAGTTGATGTCATGGAAATCTGGCTTCGTCCAAACGATGGAGAGAAAGACGCCGAGACGGGTAAGGTTGACCGTGTCTTTTCCGAAGGCGCCACGCAGGATCATCTGCGTGCCGTGGATGGTGTTCTCTACCAGGGTGAACGCGTGCTTGGTGCGCACGTGATCATCAATGACGGGGCGACTCAAAACGATGGTATTGCCCATATGGGTACCGTGGATTGGATCATGGTCGAATGCGAGACCTGGTCGATGATTCCGCTGGAAAACCTCATCGCACATCGAAGCGGCAGCCACACGAAAATCGCTGCCGTCATCAACACCCCACTGGAAGCACAAGGAGCGGGATTTGCGCTTGAACAGGGCGTGGATGCATTGGTGATTTCATCCGAACCGGCCATGCTTGAAGCAGCCCTGAGTGTCAAAGCCCAGCGTCTGGAACGCCACGAGCCAGACCAATCGTTCGAAACAGCAGCCGTGGACAGCCTACAGCTCGCACCACTGTCGGTCGAATCTGTCGAACAAGCAGGCCTTGGCGACCGGTATTGCCTGGATTTCCTCTCATCGTTTTCGCAAGGCGAGGGAATCCTCGTCGGCTCAAGTGCACGCACCCTCTTTCTCGTTCACAGCGAAACCATCCCCTCCACGTTTGTGCCAACGCGTCCGTTTCGCGTCAATGCTGGGGCACCTCATACCTACGTGATGATGGGCGACGGTACAACGAAGTACATCGCAGAACTTGAGGCCGGCGACAGCATCCTTGGTGTATCCACCTCCGGAGAAACACGAAAGGTCGTGCTGGGACGTGTGAAAATTGAACAACGTCCGATGGTTAAGATTACAGGCAGAAAAATCAACATATTGCAGCAAAACGATAATACCTCTCATGTTTTCATGCAACAAGCGGAAACAGTCCGCCTCGTATCAGAACATTTGCACGCCGTAGCCGTCACCGAACTCCAACCCGGTCAACGCATCCTGGGATGGGAGGGTCACGACGCACGACATGTCGGTGTTCCGATCCAAGGAGGCATCGAGGAGCGATGATACATGGCCGTACTGGGGAAGGGGCAAGCTCACGGCGCGTGCAGCCTTCTCCACGCCGCCGCCCTCGGCTACGGTGCAGCCATGGCGCTTGACCTGCACGTCACCGTGCGACTGCTCGACAAACCAAGCAAGCGGGAGGTCCTCGACGGCGATGGCGTGCTCACGGCACTTCTTGAGGCATGGATTGCTGAAGGCCATCCACTTCCGGATGGACACGCCGAAAATGACCTCCACTGGGGTATCAAATCCGATGTCCCCAAAAAGCAGGGTCTGAAGTCCTCAGCCGCCGTTTGTATCGCTGCGTTACGAGCCTTGTGCAATGCAACGGACACGAGCCTCAGCGACCATGAACTCGTGGCCTTGGCAGCGAACGCGCAAATTGCCGCAGGAATCTCCCTCACCGGGTCCATCGATGATGCATGGGCTTGTCTCCACCCCGGTTGGAAATTGATCGACGTACAAGCTCCGGTTTCCGAAGGCGTCTTGATGGATGAACCAGGCCTTCCACCAGAGGACTGGATTGTGCTTCTGGTGCTCCGTGGCCCCCGGAAATCCCAGCCTGGTCTGGAAGATTTTGCCTCCCAATTGACCGCCTTCCAAGAAGCCCTCAGTGCACTTCAAGCCAACAATCCGCTCGTGGCAATGACATGGAACGGGCGAGGAACGGTCGCCGCTTTACGCGACATTGAGGGCCGGAAAATGGCGAACGACTCGTTCATGAACAGTGCTCGAGCGGCGGGCGTTTCGGGTTCCGGACCAGCCTTGGTCATCGTGGTCCCCAGCCAGCAAGGCCCCACGCTTGAGCGCATCAAAACATGGTACACCATGCGCTATCCGCAGGCAGAATTGATCGAAACTCGATTTCTTTCTCGGGGCGACGCTCTCGAAACCGAGTGAACACCTTCTAAAAGGGCCAGCGAGTCCTCTTCCTGTTCAACCATGAACATGGGTCTTGGTGAGGCTTTGCGAGTTACCCTGCGTGGCTCAAGCCACGGTCCCTTTGTGGGGGCGCTGGTTGAGGGGTTACCAGAAGGCCTGAAGGTGGATGAAGAACGGGTTCAATCGGCCATGAAACTCCGAAAAACAGGTGGTACCTACAGCAGCAAGCGAAAGGAAGCGGACCGTGTCGAATGGCGCACAGGCGTCGTGAACGGCATCACGACAGGTGAACCGATTGAGGTTCACATCGCCAACCAAGACGCTCGTTCAAGCGATTACAGCTTTCTGCCCAACCATCCTCGCCCCGGCCATCAAGACATGGTCATGCTGAAACGCACCAAGGGAGAAGCCGACCTGCGGGGGGGCGGAACATCAAGCGCCCGCATGACCGCCCCCTTGGTGGCTGTTGCCGCCGTGGTACGTCCGTGGCTCGAGGAGCACGGCATCCGTGTCGAAGCCCACCTCGGTGCGATTGGAAACGTGGAGGCCGCCCCTGTTGAGGACTGTCCACCTCGCTGGGCCAACGAAACGTGCGAGGCGCTCCGATGCCGAGATCCGCAGGCTGCAGCATCCATGGCAGAACTGGTCGAATCCACGAAAAAGCAACGCAATTCCATCGGTTCCCGTGTCGACCTGACCGTTCAGGGCCTTCCATTGGGCCTGGGTGAACCATGGTTTGATGGATTGGAGCCTGCGCTGGCTCGAGCCATGATGGCGATTCCTGCCGCTCGAGGCGTGGAATTTGGCCACGGCTTTGCCGTCCAAACCATGCATGGCAGCGAACACAACAGCCCATGGGGAGGTTCAGCCGATGAGCCCGTGTTGCTGGGTGAACAACCCGACGGTGCTTTGGCCGGTCTGTCAACAGGTGCACCGGTCAAAGTCCGCGTGGCGTTCAAGCCGCCATCCAGCATCCCACAAGAGCAACACACGTTGAACCTCAGCACCAACCAACAGGAACCGTTGCTCGTCAAGGGTCGCCACGACCCCGTCCTCGGACCAAGGGCGGTTGCCGTCGTTGAGGCCATGGCGTTGTTGGTCGTTGGTGATTTGATGGTGAGAGGAGGGTTCCACGATGCATGAGGATTTGGAGGTCCACAAATTCGGTGGCTCATGCCTTCGTGATGGTACGGACCTGGAACGCATCGCGAACATCTTGCTCGAAGCTGAACAACCGGTCATCGTTGTCGTCTCGGCACTGTGGGGAACCACTGACCGGTTGATGCGTGCCGCCCAAGAACCACGGTATGCGGGGCGACTGGTGTACGACCTCGCTAAGCACCATCTTCGTTTTTCACCCACGCTCGTTGATTCACCCCTCTATGACGTGTTTCAACGTGTACTGGACGGGATTGAAGAATCGCTGAATGCCTTGGCCACGGACCGCGACGACCTGCGAGCCTACAACCGACTCCTCGCCTCTGGCGAACGCCTCTCAGCCTTGGTCATCGCTCACGGCCTTTCCCTCCGAGGACTGGACGCCCACCCGGTCGGCGCGGAAGACATCGGACTGCAACTCGACGGTTCTGGAACGGCGGCAAGGGTGGACCTCAAGGCGTCCCAAGCCAAACTAGACCGAAGCGCCTTCCACGGTGTCCCGGTGGTCACGGGGTGGTTTGGCGAAGGCTCCGACGGCGACATCGCCTTGCTCGGCCGAGGTGGAAGCGACCACACGGCCACGGCGCTCGCAGCACTTCTCCAGGCACAACGCGTGGTATTATGGAAGGACGTGCTCGGTATTTACCCGGTAAACCCACGCTGGGGCGTCCAAACCTCGCCGATTCCTTACCTGGGCTACGGCGAAGCGATTGAGTTTGCCAACGCAGACGCTACCATCTTGCATCCTGCTACCGTTGAGCCCGTGTACGAAATGGGGATTCCAATTGAGATACGACACCTCATGAGCTACAAAGAAAACGGAATGAAGACCGTCATTGGCCCTGACATTGAGGCAGAGCCGAGCATCAAGGGCATCGCATGCATTCCCCGTGTTGCTTGTGTGAACGCCGAAGTTCGGTATTCCCAGGACGCAGCCATGGCCCTCAGCGATTTGCTCCAAGCCCTCAAAGAAGCTGATGTTCGTATCTGCTCTTTTGACACCACAAACACGCAGTGGCGATTCGTGTTCCGGCAGCACGACGTAACCAGAGGCGTTCAGATCGTCCAACAGCACGCATCCTCGGTGTCGTACGAGTACTATGCCTCCATGCTGTCGTTCATTGGATGCAGGGACATCGATTACCTTCACAACCTCCTCGAGACCGAGGAACCTACGCCCGCCCTGCTGTACGAATCAGTGGCTTCGATCCACATGCTGTCAAATCGAGTGGACATCTCACGGATGCTCGATGAAATCATGACGTTGATTTCGGCTTGAGAACCATCAGTCGGCCTGACGTTCGCGGAATCGCTGAAGGTGGGTGGGAAGGTTCAGGCCAAACAGGATGCCAACGGTGATGAACACAAACAGCGTTCCAAGAGCGACACCGTAGACCGAGGTCAACTCAACCGATTCACGCATACGCT
Organism: Euryarchaeota archaeon UBA486; assembly: GCA_002497765.1. Taxonomy (GTDB): domain Archaea; phylum Thermoplasmatota; class Poseidoniia; order Poseidoniales; family Poseidoniaceae; genus Poseidonia. The sequence goes on along the minus strand of DAET01000055.1, from coordinate 45,321 downwards.
GGCCCGTGTCTTCAGAAAAAATGCTCACGAAGGCTGGAAGAATGGTGTTGGCCGAGAGGACGAACCATGCCAACAAGGTGGCGAGAATGGGATTGGTGACCAGCGAACGGTGGTACTTGCCAACGATCTTCTTGGGGTTCATGACGTAAACTTCGTTGGTACGAATGCTGGTGTCCAGCATGGAATATCGAATGACACCGTTGCTGAGCTCGAAATACATGATGAGAAGCACGGCGTAGACGACCACGAGAACCGAGAGCATCGTCGGGCCGATGTCAACATCGAGCGCCAGCGACGTCTTGGACGAAGCAAACCGGAGAATGGCGAGGATGAACAACAGGTTACTACCGAGAGAAAGGCGTGCATCCCGACGGAACGTGCCCATGAAACCGAGGACCGTTGCGGCGGCAATGATGGTCAACTGCATGATGTTGGCCAGTCCGAGGCTGCCCGTGAGGATGTACCACATGGTGCCCTGAGGAGGGGAGATGATGTAGGTCAGGAAGGCCAAACCGACCAAGACACCGTAAACGGCGATCTGGAGGTTTTGCACCATCTTGTCAGGAGGCAAGAACTTCATTTTCGGAACCAAAGGCCCGCCGAGGAGGCTTTCGATGAAACCGGGGATTTCCACGGTGGGAATCGCATCTTCCGGAATGGCGCTGCCCGTGCCGACCTGGCCGGCTGCCTTCTTGCGGGAAGGAGCAGATGAGCGAACGGTCTTCCCGTCGTACAGGTGAGAGGTATCAGCGGATGGCTTGTTGATGGTCATCGTTTCACCTCAGAATCCTCGTGCTCCTGCCAGAGCGGTAGAAAGGAGCATGTCAGGCTCCCAGTCCATGATATTGACACCGAGTCCACGAAGTTCGCCGATGAGCACGTCGCGCTCGGTCTTCATGACCTCGTATCCGGTTCGGTCAATGCGCTTGGCATCGAATTCGAACTCAAGGGACGATGGTGAGAGCACGGTGACATCAAAGTCTCGAGCACGGAAATCTCGAAGTGCATTCACGATGGTCGGGTCGTCTTCAAGGTTGGACAGGAAGATGATCGGGCTTCCCTTGTTGATGTGGGGCAAAATACGGTTCACAACGACTTGCAGCGGAATGTTTCCACGTGCAACAGCGCCGGCAAGCTTGGTCAGGATCACGTAGAGTTGCTTCTTTCCGGTGTCTCGGTCAACGCTGACCACTTCGTCACCGTACACGATGACGCCCACCGAATCACGGCGGCCAAGGAAGTACTTTGCCAGGGAAGCGGCGGCTCGTGTCGAATAGACCAGGGCGTTTCTTGAGACCGGTCCGGTTTCAGCGACGGCACGGGAATCGACGATGATGATCACGTCAGAAACAGCGTCTCGCTCACGCTCGTTGACCATCAACTTACCAGAGCGAGCGTACGCCGACCAGTTGATGGCTCGGAAGGAATCACCTTCGAAGTACTCACGAAGCGAGTAAAATTCCGAACCAGGGCCGGGTTGTCGAATGTTGACAGCACCGGTGAAGATCTTGGGAACTCGCGACTTGACGAAGGTTTCCTTGAGGTCTTCCATCTTCGGGAACACAAGGAAGTCGTTGTAGACATGCAATTCCTTTTCCTTGTGGAACAACCCGAAAGCGTCCTGAATTCGAACGGCCACAGGCCCGAGGCTGTAGAAGCCACGGAGGGGACATTCGACGGTGTATTCGATGAAGGTCTCACGGCGTGGGCCGAGTTCCATCAAAATGTAGTTGGCGCCTTCCTTGATGCGCATGACTTCGGGAACGCGGTCGCGAACTTCCAAAATCTTCGGCAGGGATGACGTGTTCTGCATCCTGAGGGTGACGTTCAATTCTCCATCTTCAAACATGCGAGCGCTGGACAGTTTTCGCATGGCAACGACGTTGCCAAGGGCAATGCCTTCCTCTCCACTCCACTCGTCGGCACGACGGCCGCTCGATGCAACATCCGCATGGTTCCCAAGGAGTGCAGCCCACGTAAGGAACACGAAGATAACCACGGCGATCGTGACGAGTTGGGTGTTTCGGAGCGTCAAGCCGAGCAAGTACATGGCAACAGCTAGGCTGCCAAGCATGGCTGACTTACGACTCCACATGTTTGATTCACCTCGTTGTGCAAACGTTCAGCTTCAAACCGTGGGCACAGGGACTTCACGGAGGATGGACTGGATGACCTCTCCGGATTCGAGACCCTTGATTTGGTGCTCAGGCTTCAAGATGATACGGTGGGCGATGGCGAGCTCAGCGATGGCCTTCACGTCGTCGGGGGTCACGAAATCGCGACCTCGGAGGGCGGCAGCGGCTCGAGAGGTCTTCAGGAGGGCCTGAGAACCACGAGGCGAAGCGCCGACGAGAACACGGGGGTCCTCACGGGTGCGGGACACGATCTCGACCATGTACATGCGAAGCGCGGGGTCGACGTAGACGTCCTCACAGGCTTGCTGCATGGCGATGACACGGGCAGGGTCGGTGATGACGTCAACGTCAACTGCGTCCTTACCACGGCTGATACGGCGGGCGAGGATCTCGTCCTCGTCTGCACGGTCTGGGTAGCCGACGGACATCTTGAACATGAAACGGTCAAGCTGTGCTTCGGGGAGCGGGTAGGTACCTTCCTGCTCCACTGGGTTCTGCGTGGCCATAACGATGAACGGGGCTGGCAACTTGTGGGTCACCGTACCGATGGTCACTTGCTTTTCCTGCATGGCCTCAAGCAGGGCTGCTTGGGTCTTGGGCGGTGCACGGTTAATCTCGTCAGCGAGGAGGAGATTGCAGAACAGTGGACCGGGCTTGAACGTAAACTCGCCTTTCTTGGCGTCGTAAATGTTGGTACCGGTGATGTCAGCGGGGAGCAAGTCAGGCGTGAATTGAACACGCTTGAAGTCGCAACCAAGTGCATCGGCGAAGGTGTTGGTCATCAGCGTCTTGGCCAGACCGGGGTAATCTTCGAAGAGAAGGTTCCCGTTGGACAGGATGTTGATCAACACGTTGTCGATGACGTGCGACTTACCGATGATGACCTTCTGGACTTCGGCAGAGATTGCTTGAGCAATCGCACCGACGGCCTTGAGGCGCTCTCGGACTTCAGGGGTACTCTGGTGCTTCGGCTGGGCCGGAGCGGCCGGTGCTGCAGGTGCAACAGGTGCGGCGGGTGCTGCAGGCGCCATTGGTGGGGCGGGTGCGGCAGGGGCCACCGGTGCTGCTGGCGCTGCAGGAACAGGCGCGGGCGGGGCTGCTGGGGGGGCTGGGGGTTGCATGTCTTATCCTCCTTGTTTCAATTTCCCCAACGACGGATGTGCGGGATGAGCTCCCTCAATTCTTCGTTGGAGTAGGCACGGTTCGAACTCACCAGTTCGACCAATCGGGGTTCGCGGATCATCTGCATGACTTCCGCTGGGGACTTGCGAGCAAATTCGTCTCGCGTCAGGTCGTTGAAGTTGCGAACCTTCGTGAGGAAGGCCTCTCGGGTTCGCCGTTGGTATTGGGTCGGGTCCAACTTCGATGGACGCTCCCTGAATCGCGTCAAGTCGAAGACGTGACGCCAGTTTTCCTTCTCTGGGACCACCATGATAGCGATGGCCAAGAGCGCAAAGAGGTTGAGAATGATGAGCCACTTCAGCACGCCGTCGCTCGTGAGCAAGACGATGGCGCCCATGGCTTCGGTGAACGGCATGGAAAGGCTGCCAGACACGTGGCGGCTTTCGTCGAAGACCACGTTGAAGGCCGAGGTATCACGAGCGATGGTGGCCGAAAGCTCGTCGTTGTCGAACTCCATCATGTCGTTGATGAGCGCCGTGAAGAAGGCCTCGTTGCCTCGCCAAGTGGTGTCACCAAGACCCTTGTTCAGGCCCTCTGAATCCGTGTCCCAGCACATGTGGCCGAATTGGATGTAAAGTTCAGAATCGCATTGTTGCTTTCCGGTTTCTTCGGCGTAGGCTTGGTCCCAAAGGTGGTTGGCCAGCACGGAGTGGTCAGAGACGAAGACGATGCTGCCAGTGGCGCTGATTTCACCGATGTCGCCGCCTTTGTCAAGCGAGCGTTGGTCGAGGACGGTTTGGCCGGGATAATCTATGCGAATGATGAGCCCTGTTTCACCCTCACCCAGGGTTGGATTGGAATCGCCCTTGCCGGCGTCGATTTCGGCAGAGGTTGAGGCGGCGGCCAACACATGCACTTCACGATCGGTGTCGGCTTGTTCATCCAGCACCTGAATGGCAGTGGGGCGGTGGAACAAGACCGGCATGCGGCAGTTGTTGACATTCTCCTGACGGACGTCGTCTTCAGAGCAAGGAACGGCCTTCTCATCGCCCATGGTGGCCACATCGCGCTTGACGCTGGCGACCGACCAGAGTTTCTTGGTGTCTGGAGAAATTCGATCGTCGTTCTCGTCGGTGACCTCGTAGTAGCGGCCGGTGTTGATGTCATCACGGACGGGTGCGTCGAAGTACTTCACGCCAAACTCTTCAGCCACCTGTTGGGCGTTGGTTGAGTTGGAGGCGAGGATGACCTTGCCGGCTCGCTCGGTGACGAAGTCGTGAATGGCGGCAGCCTCAGCGGCGTCAAAGGGTTTCTCGGGGGCGGCGATGACCAGCAAGGTTCGGTGTGGGTTCTGCCAGTCGTTCACGAGCATGGGTGTGGACATCGTGTTGGCGACGGTGAAGTCGTCAAGGCTGTCTCGCATGAAGGTGAGTTGTTGCTCTTCGTAGTCGGAGTCGTTCTCGTAAGGAGAAAACACGGTGGTTTTTCCAGCGGAAACCACCGCAATCACAACCGTGGAAAGGAGGACAGAGACCAGCAGACCAATCATGAGCCATGCTTCGAGGCTCAAATTGGTTCGCTCTGCTTCTGCCAATTTGCTTCCCCCTCATCTATGATGAAATCCATAGATTTACAACCTTCGGAGACACATTCCACACATAATAGTTGCTCAAGGATGGGCAGGAAAATTCTGAGGTTTCGTTCCCACAGTCCTTCGGTTATCGGTTGGAAGAGAACCACCCAAACGGGAGAAAATTACATCATTTTTCCACTGACTTCGATGAGCGGTTTCTACCGGCGAAGAGAACGGCGACCGCACAAGCCAAGAGGAGTTGGCCCACCGGCGGCCAAGGCAACGAATCGGAGGTGCTCAGTGAGCCGGTATCGTCATCGTCAACGTCGTCGTCAGGGAGCATTGGATCGTCGGCTGCAGGCGCACTGACGTCCACATTAAAGGTGCTCGAACGCTGGTTGCCATCGCCTTCGGACTCGACTGCGATGGACACCTCGCAGGTTCGCTCCTGATGGCTCGAACTCGCTTCAAGCCGGAGCGTGAAGATCGCTTTGTTGTCGCCGTTGGCATTGGTGACCTGCACGACGGTGTTGTCAAGTTGTTCCATGCCGGTGACCGTGAGATGAGGACAACTCCTGACCGTGGCTTCTCCCGTCGTAATGGCGTCTTGCGTGTTGCCGAGGTTGCTCACCTCAAGGGTAAAGTCAACCCACGAGCCTGCAAACAACACGTCGGTCGGGTCCACTGCATTGGGCACCAGGCGATACATCCTCGGCACCGTGATGTCGGCTTCGAGTTCTTGTGTCCTCAAGGTTGAATCGCCCACTTTTTCCTCGCCAACAACGACGAGTTCAACGCTCGAAGAAGGAGAGAATGCCCGCACGACATCGGCTGCTGCACCCGTGATGGTGATCCGGAAGGTGTCGTTGGTGTTGCCCGCCACCTCAATGCTTTCCGGGCCGTCCAACATGAAGGGGCCTTCCTCGTCATAGTCGTAGGTGAGGGCGAGGTTCAGCGCCGCTGGACCCTCGTTGGCCACGTACACCACCAACTCTCCGGTCACATCCCAATCGTCCTCAAGGTCCACGATGTACTTGGGGTCAACGTCCGTGACCCAACCCATCTCCCACGAAGGACCCTGCATGTCTTGAGCATGCCCGACAGGCAGCATCAACACCAGCGAGAGAGCAAGGATGAGCGGGGCAACTTGCTTCACGAAACCGCCTCAATCCAGAATTCCTCGAAGAGCTCGCTTGGTCAAGGTCTTCACCATGGAACGACGGTACCGAGGCGGTAACGCCGTGTTGTTCACAGGCTTGACCGATTTTTGGACGAGCACAGCCAATCCGACCGGGTCAAGTTCACCTTCGGCGAGGTGTACTTCCACCTGTTCGTCATGAAGTCGTGGTATGGATTCAAGCGCCGTGCTGGCTACTTTCAGTGTCGTGGCATCGCCGGGGAGCCACGAGGCGGCAATGCCAGCTTCGGGGAAATCCCACGACTCACGGACGCGCAATTTCTGGTAGCACCCTCTTCGCTTCTTCGCATCTGAGGGAAGTTCCACCTTGAGCAGGAATTCTCCCGGTTGGAGCACGTTTTTCTTCATCCCGTCAAGTTCGTAAAACTCTGAGAGGGGAAGCGTGCGTTGACCTTCGGGACCGATAAGCACGACAGAGGCATCCAGCACCATGAAGTTGGGCGCAAGGTCTCCCTGGTAGGTGGCGACGCACAAGGTGTTCTGGTTGGGAATCACACGGCAATCGGCGCCGGTACCACAATCTGCTTTGTGACACCAATCAATTGAACGGCGCCAGTCCTCGCTTTGATTGTACCAGAAACAACGGGTGTCCAGGCACAAGTTTCCGCCAACGGTGGCGCTCTTTCGAATCAACGAGGAGGCGATCTTGGCTGCTGCTTCGACGAGCAGGGGATGAACGCCGTTGGCAGCCGTCAATGAGGACAGCGGGACCATGCAACCGATTTCACTGGCAGAGAGGTGGTGAGCCTCTTCGATGCCTGCGAGGGAAATCACATGGGGCTTAGGATTGATGCGCCACTTGTAGTTTGGAAGCACATCCGTGCCTCCTGCAACCCAATCAAAGGCTTCGTTCTGTTCCATCAGTGAAGCGGCGAGTTCAACCGCCTCGGCCACCGTGGTGGGGTGGTGCAGTTCAAACGGAGGCATCAGCATCAGGCATCATCCTCCATATGACGTTGCTCTTTTTTGAGCCAAGCACGACCAGCGAATCCAAGCTCGGCCAGTTGCTCTGGCAGGGGTTCGTCTGCTTCTCGCCATCCGTCGACCTGTTCGGAGAGCGGTCGGTCGGGATCAAACCCAAACAGAACGCCGTTGACATAAGCAGAAGTGTCTTCACTGCGTTGCCTTAGACGGTCGCGTTCTCGGTGCTCATCGCCTCGAGCGACCAACACCGATTGCAACGGACCATGCGTCAAACGAGGGGGTTCCATCTGTTCTTCGTCATCCAGTCCGCTCTTCTTGAGGTGTTTTTGGATGCCAGCATGTACAACATCCGGCGTCAGTGGCAAGTCTCGTAGACGAACACCGATGGCATCGTAGACAGCGTTCACGACGGCCGGCAAGATGGGAAGGAGGGGTCCTTCGCCGGCTTCCTTGGCGCCAAACGGCCCCTCGGGGTCGCTGGATTCCACGATAATGGCCTCGACGTGAGGCATTTCGTGAACGGAGGGAATCTTGTACTCCAACAGGTTCGCATTCTGGAGGTGCCCTGTGCGTCCATAGACCATCTTCTCGGTCAGCACCTGCCCGAGACCCATATGGCACGATCCGATGATCTGTCCTTTCACGGCCAGCGGGTTGAGCGCTTTGCCACAATCGTGAGCAGCCCACACATTGGTGCAGGATACCAGGCCGGTCTCGACATCGACATCAACCTCGGCCACGTAGGCCGAGAACGAATATGCCGGAGCAAGGCCAGCAGCGGCACCTTTGTGAACGCCACCCATGGGCGGCGAGCGGTAGGCCCCTCGGGCGATGAGGGCCCCGGTGTCGGCCTGAGCCTTGTGAAGTGCTTCAAGATAAGACACGCCGATGGCGGGATCGTGTTTGTAGTAGATCCGACGGTCGTTCAGGACCAGGACATTGGGGTGGTAGCCCAGCATTTCCCAAGCGGCCTTGAGCAGTTGGTCTCGAATGCCGATGGCCGCACGAATGGCGGCGTTGGCGTTCATGAACGTGACACGGCTGGAATAGGAGCCAAGGTCAACAGGGCTGGTATCGCTCTCGTGGCTTCGGACGTGGACCATTTCGATGGGCAACGCCAAGACCTCAGCCACCACCTGAGCCACAGCGGTTGTCGAACCCTGGCCGATGTCTGCAGCACCGGTGTGAACGGTTACGCCACCGTCCATGTCAACTTGGATGTGAACGGTGGCGTGTGGGAAATTCTTCGGATCCCAATGAATGGGCAACCCAGAACCTGAAATGAAGAAACCACACCCGATGCCAATCCCTTTGCCCAGCGGCATCTGACGGAATTTCTCATCCCAATTCGAGCCTTCACGCACCCGCTCAAGCGCTTCTCGCATGCCATTGGAGGTGATGCGGAAACCGCTGATGGTTCGACTGTGCGGCGGCAAAAGGTTGGCGAGACGAAGGTCGATGGGGTCGACATTCATCGATTCGGCCATCTCATCCAATCCGACCTCAACGGCACACCGTGTGTTGACGGCGCCGTGACCACGCATGGCGCCCGAAGCCGGTTTGTTGGTCCAGACGCGAGCCCCGGTGTAGTGGAACGAACCGAGTTCGTAGGGTGCTGTGGCCAGCACACCGTTGTAGTAGGAAGTGACGTGCCCGAAGGAAGCGAAACCACCGCCGTCGATGAGCGCGTCGATGTCGAAACTCGAAATCCGACCTTCGGTGTCGGCGGTCATCTTGACATCGATGTGGCTTGGGTGCCGTCCACGGTTGATCCAATAGACCTCTTCTCGATCAAAGGTGATACGAACGGGCCGGCCGGATTTCCGCGCCAAAATAGCGGCGCACATCTCGTGCGGGAACGGGTCGGATTTACCACCGAAACCGCCGCCGACAAAGGTGCGAACCACGTTGATTTGGTGCATGGGGACATCGAGGACGGTTGAAAGGGCACGGTGCGTGTAATGCGGGACCTGCTGGGGGGTGTAGAGTTGGAGGCGCCCGTTGGGGTCCCAGTGTGCCACGACAGCGTGGGGTTCGGTGAACCCGTGGTGGACGCCCAACATCGTCCACGAGCCGTGGGAAGAGGCGTGGGGTGAGTTTACGAGCGAACGGTCGCCGAACTCTTGGAAGACACGCTTCTGAACGTTGGTGCGAGCCAGGTGGTACTTGCCGCGCCAGTGGATGGGTTCGTCATGGTCTTCCAATCCCTTCTTGGGGTCAAACACCGGTTCGAGTTCTTCCCATTCAATGTCGAACAGCGACAGGGCTTCGATGGCCGTGGCTTCGTCGACCGCCGCAACGCAGGCCACCAAGTCGCCCACGTGTCGGACTTTCTCAACGGCCATGGCATGCTCATCCTTGGTCACCGGGAGAACGCCAAATCGGTTGGGTGCATCCTGACCGGTGGACACGGCCACGACACCGGGAAGGGCTTCCACCCTTGAGGTGTCGATGGATTTGATGCGAGCGTAGTGATGCGGGGAGCGCAGAATTTTACCAATCAGTTCGCCCGGCAAGCGGACGTCGTCGCCGTACCATGCTTGGCCGGTGACCTTCGCATTGGAATCCACCAGTGGAATGGGTTTCCCAACAATCGTCCCTGTACGGTCGCGGTCGTGAATGTGGTCGCCAGCGGGTTTGGGCTCTTTCCCTCCCACGGTTTCAGGAATGAAATCAAGGTCGCGGGGGCGCATCGTGGGCTCGCTTCCGCCGGAACCCGGAGGCGGGAACACTTGCTTTCCTGCGACCCGCTTGCCGTCTTTACGAACCTCCGATTTGGAGGCGCCCGGTTGTTGACGATAACTTCCCATGGTGATCACTTCGCATGGCCGGGCGGCATGGTGGGCTCCTCGGGCCCGGAGGGGTGAGGGTCTGGATGCGGGTCGCTGGCAGGTGCAGCGGCTTCAGCATCGCCTCGGTGAATGGCAGCGGCAGCCTCAATGGAGTCGATGATTTGTTGATAGCCCGTGCAGCGACACAGGTTTCCTTCGATGGCGCACGCAATCTCATCTCGGGTCGGATTCTCATTCTCGTTGAGAAGCGCTTGAGAAGCGATGAGGAACCCGGGCGTACAGAACCCGCATTGGGAGCCACCGTGGGTCGCAAAGCAGGTTTGAATGGGCGCCAAATGAGCACCGTCGGAAAGGCCCTCAACCGTGATGATGGCGGCACCTTGAACCTGGCCGGCCAAGGTGAGGCACGACAGTTTTGGAACACCATCGATCATGACCGTGCAGCACCCACAGGTTCCAAGGTCGCATCCACGCTTGACACCGAGCGTGCCGACCTTATCTCGAAGCACATCCAGCAAGACAGCGTTGCTTGGCGCCAACACCTCAAATGGACGTCCGTTCACGGTTGCAGCCCATCGCTTTCCTTCCGGAGCAGGAATCATTGAGACATGCTCTTCGCCAACCATGGTCGTCCCCGCCTTGCCGTAGCGGAAGAACTTCTTGATGATTGGGGGTCAGTGGCCACTTATTCCTGTTCAGAATTGGCTCCAGATATATCACCTTCAGCCAGTTCAATGGCGTTTCGAAGCACCAGCCCGTGGTAGACCTTGATGTTGCGTTCCTTGACCGCCTCGTTCACCTCGGTCTCGATTTTTCGAAGCACATCGCAGGATTCTGCTTCTTCAATTTCGCCCAGCAAACGCCTGAACTCGTTTCGCCGAGCAAAGAACAGCGCAAAATAAATCGGGACCAACAAGAGCGGAATGACCAATTCCTCAAACACGATTTCTGCCACAAAGGAGAGAGAAATCTCCACGTAATCAGTATCGTAATCAAAGCTAAACGAGCCTGCACCGAGACCACCGGTGTAGAAAATACCGGTGTTCGCTCCAAAGTACATCGTGAACGGTGTGCTTTGGTCGTCAAAAATGTCGGAGCCTCGGTCAAGTTCCACATCGTCGGGCCATCCGTCGTTGTCGTTGTCAGGGTCCAGCACGTCCGGAATCGTATCCTGGTCGGCATCGGGAGGGACGGAATTTGCGTTGTATGGGTCATAGAGGATGGTACCCGAAGAGGCCGAACGCTCCATCTCGTTTCGAATTCCGTCACCATCGGCGTCGTCATCGTATTCGTCGGGCATGAAATCACCGTCAATGTCGGAACATCCCATCAGACGAATTTTGCTCTTTCCGTAGATGTTCGGACAATTGTCGCTCAGCGCATGGCGGCCTTGATCGGCGTACCCATCACCGTCGGTATCGGACCAGATGATGGCGTCCTCAGGCCAAACATCGACGTCGTCGTTCGCTCCGTCCCCATCCATGTCAGGGTCAGCGGTGTCACCAACTCCGTCGCCGTCAAGGTCGCGGTGCTCGGATGCATTGTTTGGGAAGGCATCAGCTCCCATGCTGGTGTTCCAAGCCTCGTCGGGATCGGACCAGCCGTCGCCGTCCGAGTCAAGACAACCTTCCCGGTCCTCGGTCGAGGTCCCCGGTTCACAGCCAGCTTGCGATGCTTCTTGAGCGGAAACAACGGAGAGAAGCACAAGACAACACAGCAAGACCGTTCCAACGACCTGCTTGTTCATGGACCATGCTCAACGCACCCTCCTAATGGCTTTTTTCGCCTCGTTCTTGATGAAACGAAATTGGTCAAAGCAACCGACCCGAAAGCAATACTACAAAAACCAAACAGCACCGGGAATATTTCATGAGCAGAATCAAACTCCTCCTCGTGTTGGTCGTCCTCCTTTTTCCATTGACGGGTTGCACCGCCCAAGAAGAGGAAGCCCTCCAGTCATTTCCCTCGTTCTCAACTGTTGCAGACAATGGCGAAACCTACAACAATGCTCGGATGAACGGTGGAGCCTACATCGTTGTGTTCTCGGCCGAGTGGTGTAACAGCCCATGCTACACCACGATGCACGCAATCTGGAATGCGCAGCCTGAATTGCCTGTGCTTGTGATGTCCACCGACCCCGCAGAGAACGCCAGCGGTGTGACGCTCAGTGAATGGCATGAATCAGCCAACGCTCACGACGATGAAGAGGGAGATACGGGTGTTGAACTGACAACCTACGCCTTCATGAAAGGAGTCGAAACGGCCGAAGCTTTGGGCATCACGCGCCCCGGCTCGCTGGCCTTTGTCAACGGAAATGGCGACATCACCTACCTTCACGAAGGACGCCTTGACGATACAGCGACGATTCTGGAAAAGTGGAACGAGGCCTCGGGCACCGCCTGAGGGTGGCGTGGCAACTCAATCCAACAAGGCAGCCTCGTCCACGACAGCTTCAATGTCTTGGTCGAGGGGCGCCCAGTTCAGGGTCTCAACTTCGATGGCGCCCTCGGCTTTGTTGAGGACAATCATGCCCATGATGACCAGTGAAACGAGGAACAGAAGCAAAGCAGGTGCAACCCAACCGGGGAGATCGCCGAGCAGGCCCTGTTCGCTTTCTCCGAAGGTCTTGGCGTTGGCCGTGTCCATCAGCATCACGTTGACGGAAACAAGGGAGGTGGCAGAGTGCCCATCGCTTTCGTTGGCGATGAGGGCTCGGAGCGAAAGGGTGTGGTTGCCTTCAACATCAATTCCGGGGAGGTGTTCAAGTTGGTTCACGACGGTGGTGAGGTCCAAGGTTGCTGAACGGTCGCCTTCGGTGAAGGAATGGAGGTTCGCCCAGTCGTCACGCAGGTGATTGCTTCGCCACTGCAGCGAGTCGACGTAGCCGCTGAGTTCAATCTCAATGCCATCACCCGGTGAAAGGTGGATTCGGTCGTCCTTACCGACTTCGGTTTCGACGATGACCGACACGGACATGTCAAGTTGATAGTCGCGCTGTGCAGCTTCCATCACGGCGGCCAGTGCCTCAACGTGGCCGTGGCCGTAGACATTGTTCTGACGGTTCTTGGGAATTTGATCCTCAAGGCACGGTTCGTTGGCAAACATGTAGTGGCACTGGCGGTATGTTGCCGTTTCCTGCAGAATGTTTCGCACGTCGAAGGGCGATAGATCCGGGTTGGCCTGAAGCATCAGGGCGACGGTCCCCGCTACGCCAGGCGTGGCCATGCTCGTACCGCTGAAAGCGACATAACCGTCGCCGGAGTTGTGCTGGGCCGACATCACGTCGGAACCAACGAAGGCGACGTTGGGCTTCACGCGGCCTTCTTCAGTGGGGCCTTGACTGCTGTAGACGGCAATGGAGGTGTCCTTGTCCAACGCACCAACCGTGATGACATCCTCTGCACCACCGGGAGTCCCGATGGTAGCGGTGCCAGCAGAATTTCCTGCAGCGATGAGCATGCTGATGCCCGCCCGAACCATTTCGTTGGCGTAGCGGTTGACGCTGTCCTCTTCGTCCGAGGTCCACTCGATGGGACCGGGGCCGCCAAGGCTCATGGAGGCAGCACGGATGTTGAACTTGAATCGGTTTTCAACGGTCCACTGCATACCGGCCATGACCACGGAGAAACTCCCCGAGCCGCCGGCGTCCAGCACCTTCACACCTACGAGATTGGCCTGTGGAGCCATCCCTGGGTGTTCGTAGGTTGGAGCGCCCGTGCCAGCAACGGTGCCGGCGCAGTGGGTTCCGTGGCCTTGGTCGTCGTAGGCCTGAATTTCGGTACCGTTGGTTTTGTCCGGGTTGTTCACGGGGTCGTAGAAGGCAATCACCTTCGGGTCGTCCGTGGTGTTGTCGTCGTCATGGTCGTCAAGGCCGACGTGAAGGCTGTCAATACCGGTGTCGATGACGGCGACCGTAACACCCGCACCGTCGTAGCCCGTTTGCTGTTGCGCAAGATCGACCTCGTGGACAACGGCCGCATCCCCGTTCTGTACCTGAAGAATACCGTCTAGTTCCAACATCACGATGCCGGGAAGGGTGGTGGTCTCGAGAATCATGCTGTGAGGAATTCGTCCAGCCACGGCGTCGATGAGCGGCAAGTCCCATTCATGGACGTAGCCAACCTCTCGCTCAAGCATGGCCACGTCTTGTTCGGTCGGTGTGTGGTCAAAGTCGACGATCAGCGGAAGGGTGTTGGCTTCGTCCAAGAACAACGGGTGGTCGTGATATTTCTCCACCATATCGGCAATCTTGTTGTCGTTTTTGTCCATGTTGGTGGTTTGCCACCATGCATCTTCTACCTCGGTCGTTGACGTGGAGTGGACCGGGACGGCCGAAGCCAGCAGGGGCGTAAGCATGAGGAAAAAGCAAAGCACGCTAAGGAGTGGACGCTTCATGGAAATCTCTCCAAACCTATCCACCCGAAGGAAGGATTTCAATTGATTGGAAAGAAGCATCCGTCCTCGGACGCGAGTGTTCATTTCCAAAATGGGAACTTTACGAGAAGCGCAGGGTGAACGATTAAATCCTCATTTTCCTCTCCAACCACTGATTACCATGGCAGCGCCAAGGAGAAAAGCCGCACCCGTCCGAATGAAAGCCACCCCTGCACCAAGCGGACCCGCCCTCTCGGGCGGCGTCATGGCCGATAGCGCCCCAGAAGCGGGCACCATCACGATGGTTCGCCCCAACGCCAGACTCAGCAAGGACGACATGTTCCTGATGAAACTCTCTCAAATCGTGATGATGGGCATCGGTTTCCTGTCCATTTGGTACGGCGTGTTCGCCGTTGCCTTCGATGAAGAGGCCACCAACCAGAATTTCCTCGTTCTCTTCGTCGGGGGCCTCTTATCCTTCGCCGTCTCAATGATGCTCATTGAGCTTCAAAGCAAGAAAAACGGGTATCGGCTCCATGACATCCAGAATTATTTCCTCGGCATTGCCTTCTTCTTTTCCACCGTAGGAACACTTTGGGGTACACGATTCTTGATGGGGTACGCCACGGGAACGATGGAACTGGATTGGTTTGGTGAGCCCAGCGCCTACACCGACTCCGATTGGTCGCCCAATGCCAACGGCATCTATGCGCAAACCGTGACCTGTCTGCTGCTGACCTTCGGCCACTACCGACTTCTTCGCCGATACAGCGGTGACACCAGTTTCGGGTGGGGTGTCGCCACCTATGCCCCTATGGCCGTGCTCTTGGCGGGCGTTGGACCGTGGATTCGCTGGTCTGGCGATGTCGTGAGCTGGGAATTGGGTCTTGCCATCGTCCTGATCTGTTTCGTTTCGATGGAGATGGCCCTGCGGTCCAATCGTGCTTTGAATTTCGTGGTGGTGGCCGTGGCCGCCGGCGTGGTTCCCATCATCTACGAGATGCTGAACGACAATGCTCCTGTCGACGGAGCGGGCGGCGCCCTTTCTCTGATGGTCTTCGTCATCGCCATGCAGGGTTATTATGCAGCGCGCCCCGACCTGCGCAAAGAGGTCATGGAACGCGCCTCAGTGGTGCTCATCGGCATGGTCGTCGTGGCCATTGCTCTGGCTCGAACAGCACCCGAATTCAACCTCATCTTGGGGCCTTTCAGGGCCAGCGACTACCCTGAGTTGGCCGCTTACATCAACATCCCCGTGGCCCTTTGGGTGACCGTGCTCCTCGCTTACTTCCCAGCTGTTCTCCAGCAGCGAGTGCCATGGATGCCCATCGGGTTGGCCGTGGCCTTGATGGCGCTCCCGCAAGAAGCCTCAACACTGCCGTGGGTGTTGAGCATGATCGTCATACCCTACATGGTGTTCATCTCCAAGGTTGCACGATCTTGGGTCATCAACATCACCCTGCTGGCGTTCAGTGCATCGTACCTGCTCAGCGATTGGATTGGCATCGAAGAGGGGCTCTCGGCCCAAGCCACGTACGGAGGCACCTGGTTGCACGTGCTCATCCCCATCTTTTTGGTGGCCGTGTCCGAGATGGGTCGACGACAAAAGAAACTCGAGACGAGCACCAGCCTCGCCATGTTGGGCGCTGTCATCCTTTCACGGGCCGTCCTTGACCCCGAGTGGATCCTCCCCTGGCTCCTCATCGCCTACATGTGCACCATGAACTACAGCATGATGGCGTCCATCAAGACCCCCTCGCTCAAGGAGCGCAAGGACCTGACCCTTGCATTGGCGTTCACCGCCATCACCATTCTGCTGTTGGCCCTTCTCGACAACCTCAAACTCCCGCCCAATGGAGCGTTTGATGGCTTGGTCGACATGGGTTTCCGACCCCAATTCTTGGTCTTGAGTGTGGCCATGTACGCCCTCGCTACCAAGGCAGCGAACATCGAGTTGGACGCTGGTTCCATCTACGCTTGGTTAGGCCAGGGCGGGGAAGGCGAGATGACCTACAACATGCAAACCAACACGTGGGAGGTCCAATCGACCGACCTTATCGACCACGAACAACGAATCCTCAATGGAGCCTTGACGCCGCTGGCACGATTCAGCCTCCTGACCTCATTGATGCTGTTCACCTTCACCGTGAGCGGCGTCAAAACAGCGACGTGGTCGGACCAGCCCTACCTCGTCCTGCTCATGGCTCTGCCCGTCGGCATGCTCATTCGCGAAGTGGTCAACATGGAAACCATCAGTTCCGCCACACGAGCCTCGGCCGTGACCCTGCTGGTCTTCATTGCTGCGCCACTTTCCCTTTCGCTTGGCCCTGACCTTTGGGGCAGCGGAGAGGGCACCAACACGACCACCCTTCTGCTTGACCTTATCCTGGTCAGCGCACCGCTTATCGCCAACGTCGTCATCGCCCGCAGAGGACTTGACACGGACGGTTTGAACAGGTCCAGCGACGCCGTGACCTACCTGATGCTCATTTTGCTCGGCATGATGGACACCTCGGGCGGTGTGCTCTACCTGCCCATCTTGGTCCTCGTGACTTGGCGCACGATGCAATATCGATTCTACTGGATCTTGGCGCTGCTCCCCATCGTCTACGTGTTCCAAGGTGATGGATGGTTTACCCATGGTGTCTTCTTCGAACTGCTGAACACCGCCCCAGAAAGCATTGCAAATTACCTGATGGATGACCACAACGGGCCTTACCCCGCCTTCATTGGCTTGATTGTTCTCGGGCAGATGAGCCTCGGCCTCTCGGGTGTTCTCACCCATAAAAGCGACGAAACCGAATCCACGCTGGTCTTGCTGGCCATGGGCGTCTGGCTCATGTTCGGTTTGTTCTCTGCCATCCCTGACGGCTACTGGGCTCCCGCCTTGGGCTGTTTGTTCCTTATCCCATACTTCTGGTACACCGATAACAGCAAGGTGCTGCCCTACATGCTTGGCGCCTTGTTTATCTCGCTCTACATCGGGTTTGCTTTGAGTTCCACCTTCCAACCGATCACCGATGCTGATGCATGGGGATGGAGCGGTGTCCTCACCGGCTTTGTCGGCACCACAATGGCCGTCATGCACCACTACGGGACCTTGTTCCGAACGCCCCCCGAGACCGAGGACGAGATCAAGATGGCGGATTCGACCGCTGCGCTGGCCACGCAAATCGCAGCCTTGGCTTTCGTCGCCGGCTACTCCGTGTTTTTCGGCATTGGCCCTGTTATTGGGTTGTTGTTGCTCGGACGCTCATCGCTGCTGGATGGACGACCCAACAGCATGATTGCGCTTCCTATTTTGCTCACCTTCAGCATCGTCAACATGATGTCACAAGCCGAAATTGGTACGGAAGAGCAACGTCAAACCATGACCGGGCTGACCCTTGCCGTGCAAGGCATCATCTTGACCCTGATGTCCGCCAAAGACGACCTCATCTACGACTACGAATCCTTTGATTGGGACAACGACGAGGCCTTCTTTGCTTACATGGACCGCTTGGGTATGAGCGGTGTGCTCTACTCCATCATTGGTTTATTCATCATGTTTGACAGCTTGAACCTCGAATCCATGGCCTACTTGCTGACAACGGTCTACCTTGTGATCCTCGGCATCCAGGGCTTCAGCGAAGAAGCCGATGCTCGCTGGCGAAGAGGCGTAGGGGGCTATGGCGCTATCCTCACGGCCTTCCTGTTTGCGAATTCACTCAACAGCGACCTGTTCAGCGCCATCGCCACGGTGATGAGCGGCATGGTGGCCCTTGGCTTTGGTTTCCTCTTCATGCAACGTATGAACGAAGACGACGGCATCTACCAAGAGGTCGCTGCTGTGCCCCAACCGGGCTCAATGGGCGGAAAGGTCGCTCCCACTCCAACTGTCGCAGTACCTGTCGAACCAACACCCAAGGAAACGACCCCTGAGCCAATGGTTGAGGTTGAAGATGAGGTTGATGTTCTGGTGATTCCTGATGACGAGGAGGATGACATCCTTGACCTTGACGATGAGGACGAACCCGAGCCGGTTTCAGCCTCCACCGAAGCCGTTGTTGCTGAGGTTGCAGAGGAGGAGGACATGGTCGAAGTTTCGTGCCCACACTGCGGTGAACCCTTTGGATTGGACCACGGTGAGGTTGGTGAATTTGTCTGCCCTCACTGCGAGGAGTTCCTTTCGTGGGACGGCAAGGTTGCCCAGAAGATTGTCCAAGAGCCAACGCGTGCCGGACACAATGGCCTGCTCGATACGGGCGAAGGGTTCGCGTTGCGCTTGCCAAAGGACGCTGTTGACAACATCCTCGCCTCCCTCGAAACGACGCCCCACGACGGCTATGTTCCCGTGGTAGCGTTTGGCCCGAACGGGCAGATCATGCTGACCTTTGAGGCAGGAAACAACGGTGCTTGAGCTCGTTCGATCGTGAACGAAGAATCAAGACCCCTCGCCGGCGCAGGGCGTCCATGGACAAGCGTCACCACCGCATGGTATGGATTGACCTCGAGATGACCGGCCTTGACATCACCAAGGAGTCCATCATTGAGATTGCGACAGTGGTGACCGACGGCGATCTCAACGTCTTGGCCACCGGCCCCAACCTCGCCATCAGCGTGGATGAAGACCTGCTCGCCGGGATGGACGATTGGAACACCCGCCACCACCACCGCAGTGGCCTCGTGGACCGGATTCGCTCTGAGGGCGTCAGCGTTCGTGAGGCAGAACAAGCCACCCTTGCCTTCCTGAGGGAATGGGTGGACGAAAACACGGCGCCGTTGTGTGGAAACAGTGTATGGAATGACCGGCAATTCATGGCCAAGGAAATGCCCGAACTCCTCGACTACCTCCACTACCGCATGGTGGACGTATCAACCATCAAGGCGTTGGCCAGGCGATGGTACAGGGACGTTCCTCGCTTCAACAAAAAAGGAGCCCACCTCGCCCTCGATGACATCCTTGAATCCATTGAGGAACTGAGATACTTCCGAGAACACGTGTTCAGACCTCAAGCCTGACGCCACGTTGCGGACGCAGGGTCCACGGATTTGTGGAGCGACATGATTTGAGCGGCCACCGCAACGGCAATCTCCTCAGGTGATTGCGCTCCGATGTTCAACCCGATGGGGCAGATGACTTGGTCGAGCAAGGCTTGCGGCACACCCTGTTCCCTCGCCGCCTCCTCAAAGGCCTGCCATTTCGAACGACTCCCAATCACACCGATACGAGGGTGGTGCTTGCCGTCCAATGCAACATCTGTTTGATTGAGCAATTGAAGCAGGCCGAGCAGGCGTTCTTGGTCCTCTGCCCAGTCGTGTCCGAGAAGCAAGATGTCCGAGAAGCGACCCAGCGTTGACGCCGTCTCCCCATCAAGCACGCCTGCCACGGAAGCTGAGGAGCGCTCCACTGCGTGCGGAAACTTGTCCTCCGAGACGTAGGCTTCTCTGGTGTCGTGCACCGAGTAATCCCATCCCAAGCCGTGAAGGGTGGTGGCCAAAGCTTCCCCGCAATGTCCGCCGCCCATGATGTGCACGTGTGGCATGGGAATCATCACCTCAACGGCGATCGACACCCGACCGCCGCACAGTGAATCAAGGGGGGTCACCTCATAGCCCTTCGCACCTTTGTTCAACCCGTAGGTCAGCACCTCAGCAAAGGGTTGTGAGGCATCGTCAAGCAGTTCCCTGCAGCGTTGAAGGACACGGTGTTCAAGGCCCGCACCCCCAACGGTTCCGACCCATGTATGTTCGTGGGAGGACATCGCCAATCGAGCGCCGGTCTTTCCAGGCACGCTCCCCGAGGTGTTCAGCACCGTGGCCATGACAACGCATCGTTGGGAGGCCAACTCGCTCAGTACCCACTGGAGGACGTGAGCGGTCATGGACACGCCTCAACGGGCGGCCCTCATATCCCTTCGCCTCTGGAGAAACACGCCAAAAGAGCCGACTCGTCCTCAAGCAACCTGTCTACGTCCGCTTCCGTGTCGATGTTGTGGTGCAACCACGGTGCCTCGACGGGAACTGGAGCAAACGAAACCAAAGCTCTGAGCGAGGCATCGGCTTTCGCCGAAACCACCGCCTCAATGGCCGCCTGGTCCAGCAACACCGGATGGCCACGGCGACCCTCGTGTGCAGGTGCGCTGCTGGTGGAAGTGTTGAGCAACGCTTCGAGAATCTCGATGTCCCACGCCGGCCGGTCCACCGGCGCCAGCAAGAGGCGTTCGGGGATTGAACCCCGCTGGTCAACCAAGGCAGCGCACCCCAATTGAAGCGAACGCGTGCGACCAGCATCAGGGTCGTCGTTGACGACCAACGTTGCCTTCGGAAGCAAGCGTGCGACCTGTTCGGCAAGGTCGTTGTTGACCACCACCACGGTCTCGCATCCGGCATCGTTGAGCCGTTGATGGGCCCACTCGACCAACGTTGAGCCGTTGATGGAAACAAGGGCCTTCGGGCGGCCAAGCCGCCTGCTCAGACCCGCAGCGAGCACGACGGCGGCCACGGGGGAGGGTCCCATGGTTTGGACAGGCTGGGCTGTGTTTTGGTTGTTTGCTGAATGGGCCTTGATATAGGCTCGGGGAACTTCCCTCGCATGACTGCTTGGAACCCACCTGGACACTGGCCGAGGGCTGCGCGTGATGCGCACGTGAAATCCATGCGTTTTCTCGATTCCATTGTAGAAGGTTCCAGCGCAATGACCCTTGCATTGGACCAGCAAGGGTTGCCAAGGGTGGTCATTCGGGGTGCTTCACGCAGGTGGTACAGGGTCGGATTGCACGCACATTATGTCGAAGATTACGTTGACGTTGAGGGCGAGTACAGAGAAGTGAAAGAAGTCCACTGGCGGACCAGCATCGATGCGGGTGCATGGAAACAAGACATCACCGAGCCGACGCCGTTCATGGTCGCCCTGTGCATGCACCCGACGCAACGTTCCCTTAACCTCCCCATCGGCGACCAAATCGCTGCCCTTGCGTTGGCCCTTCAAAACGACAAAACCACGGCCATGCGAATTCCCCTCTTGGCCCAGTTCATCGTCTCACCCCGAGAAGCCCTCGAAGGCGTGTATCAGTTCAGCGAGGAAGGGGTCATCATGGAGGAGGAGGTCTACGACGAAGACGACGAAGCCGCTTACATGTACGACGAGTTTGATGAGTTCAGCGAGCCGATCGTGGACCCTGCACTCTGGGCGCTCACCGAACTCTTCGCCCCCTTACCCTTTGAGGACGAGGCCGATGAAATCGAACACCGCCAGTTGGACGATTGGATGGAACGACAGGAACGGCGGGCGACGAGTGAGCCAACCCCTTGGCATCACGACGACCAACAGGTCTGGCAACTCGAGGACAACCTCAGGAAAGGTCGTCGCTGATCAAAGTCCCTTGGTGATTTCGCGGCCGATGATCATGCGCTGCACTTGGGACGAGCCCTCGTAAATTTGCATGACCTTAGCGCCACGCATGAGGCGAGCGACGGGGTATTCTTCTGAATAGCCGTAGCCACCGTACACCTGGACGGCATCGGTGGTTACCTGCATGGCCATGTCGGCCGCAAACCGCTTGGCATGAGCCGCCGACTCGGTGTTTCTCACGCCTGCATCGTACTCTGCTGCGGATTTCCATGTGAGCATGCGAGCCGCTTCGATGTTGGTCTTCATGTCAGCGAGCATGAACTGGATGGCCTGATGTTGGTGGAGGGGCTTGCCGAACGTCTGGCGTTCGCTGGAGTACTGAAGGGCGTGCTCGTAGGCTGCACGGGCAAGGCCCGTGGCATGAGCGGCGATGTTCGGTCGGCTCATGTCAAACGCCTTCATGGCGTTCATCCAACCGCCTGACTCTGAGCCACCGATGAGATGGTCGGCCGGCACGCGAACGTCATCGAACGTGATGGACCGCGTGTCGGAACATCGCTGCCCCATGTTGGTCTCTTTCTTGCCCAGTGAGAAGCCGGCCGCATCCTTTTCGACGACGAAACCCGACATGCCGCGGTACCCTGCGTCCGGGTCGGTCTTGGCGAGCACGAAGAAGAAGTCAGCGTGGCCGGCGCCTGTGATCCACATCTTTGAACCGTTGATGACGTATTCGTCGCCCTCACGAATGGCCGTGGTTTTGCAAGCAGCCACGTCGGAACCGGCGCCTGGTTCCGTGACGGCGTAGGAAGCAAGCGCCCCCTCTTCAGCAATCTTTCGTAGCCAGTGCTCTTTCTGCTCCTCGGTCGCCCCGGTGATGATGGGCGCGCTGGCCAAGGCCGTGGCGTAAGCTGCCGTAGCGAAACCAGGATCGCCCCAAGCGAGTTCTTCGTTGACCAAGACTTCCTCAAACGAACCCAAACCGGCCCCCCCATAAGCCTCCGGAATGTGGAGGTTGAGCAGGCCCATCTCGTGCGCTGCCTGGATGGTTTCTTTGGGGTAATGCGCCGTTTCATCCCAGTGTTCAGCATGGGGACGGATTTCGTCGCGAGCAAACTCGTTAGCGAGTTCCTTGAGCATGGCTTGCATCTCGTCGAGTTGGAAGTCCACCATGAACAGGCCAAGCATCGGTCCCTTAAGAGCGATTAGATGAGACGCTTCGCAGGTGGCCTCAGAGCACAAGGTAGCCGAGCCGTTCTGCTGCGAGCGCTGCCAAAAACAGAACGTAGATGAAAATCAACACCACGCCTTCCCATCGCTTGAATTCGTACTCGGAACGCATCATGAGCAGAGCGACACCGGTGCCGACAAAGGTGGCGGGGATGATGACATAAGCCGTGAGCGCAAAACTCGCCTCGGTCAACGCCAGCGGATAGACGACCGAAGCGAAACCGATGGAGAGGAGCGGGTCGGTGATGTTGGAGCCAATCAGGGTACCAATGGCGACGCCTTGACTGCGCTTGGCGGCCAAGAAGGCGATGGTGAGTTCAGGAAGCGACGTCCCAAGGCCAGACACGGTGGTGCCAATGACAGCGTGGGGGACGTTGAGGGCGTACGCCATGTCGCTGGCGACGTTGACCAAATGGTGTGCGGCGAAGAGGGCCAACAACAGACCGGAGGTGACCATGAAACCGTAGGCAGCGGTGGTGCGGTCCAACTTTCGTTCAACCTGTTCACCGCCGCTAAGTTCCTCTTCGAGAATCTCATCTCGGTGGGAAAGAAGCCAGTAGATGTAGGCGATGTAGAGGGACATCAAGATGGCGCCCTCGATTCGACTCAATCCATCGCCGGTGAACAAAAACACGGTCAAGAGACCGATCGAGGAGAACATGATCATCCCGTCCCGCTTCAGCCACGAAGGGCGAACCTTGACTCCACGGAAGGCAACGACCACACCCAAAATCAAGGTGATTTGAACCAAAATGGAGCCGTAGATGCCACCAATGGCGAGGTCGCCGATTTCTGGGTTGGTAGCGACATCGGCGGCTGCGGTGGAGGTGACCAGAATTTCGGGAAGCGAGGTGCCGATGGACACGATGGTCAACCCGATGACAACTTCGGGAAGGCCGGCACGGTAAGCGAGCCCTTTGGCTCCTTCGATGAAGAAGTCGGCGGATTTGATGAGGAGGGCGAGGGCCATCGCAAGCAGGACGAGCGAGACGTAGTTGTTGTTGATGCTCGAATCCTCAAGCAGCGTGTGGAGGGCCAAAATCCCGAGAAACAGAGCGCCGTTGAGCACAAGCGTGTTACTCATCAAAAGTTGGGGAATGCCCGTTGGGGAGGCAACAGCGTCGTCTCCCATGCGTCTTGGAACGACCCCCACTTCTTGACGGTTGCCACCGAATGCCACGGTGGTGATGAGTTCACAGAGCCTTTGAACCGAGTGGCGCTGGAATGTTTGTGAAGCGAGAGGCAACGGGAGAGTTCTTCGGCACTGCCCTCATGGTCGCTGTGGGCTGTGGCAGCGTGGCTTGGGGCGCCAGTCACGGGTTGGTGTCCCTGACCTTCGGGGCGGTGGTTACCCTCGCCATTCTCCTGTTCGGACCCTTGAGTGGTGCTCACATCAACCCCGCCGTCAGCGTGGCGTTTTGGAGGGATGGACAACTTGAGGGGCGCCTTCTGCCGACGTACATGGTCGCCCAATACCTTGGTGCGCTGACGGGAGCGAGTTTAGTGGCCGGTGCTGCACCCACCAACGTCATTCCGAGCCTTTCACTGGTGACCGGATTCTCGATTGAAATCGCCATCACCTGCGGGCTGATGGTGAGCATCCTGTACATCGTACAAAGGACGGATTCTCGCCCGATGGTGGCCGTTTGGGTCGGTGCAACCGTCGCCTTGTTGGCGCTGATGGCTGGCCCGCTCACGGGCGCCAGCATGAACCCGGCTCGCACCTTCGGTCCCAACGCCCTCAACGCCATGTGGGCCAGCCTGCCGTTTTACGTCGTCTCAACCACGCTGGGTGCGTGGTTGGCCGTTGATGTCAAGCACCGATTCTTTCCTGACACCGTCAAGCCTTGAACGAGGCACGAAGCATCTCGACCACGTGCTCGAGGGAAGGAATGGTGTGGTTCTCCAACGGCGGTGCAAACGGCACGGGTGTGTCCAGGGCACCGATGACGGTTGGAGCGGACTCGAGTTCGTAGAAGCACTCCTCCATGATTCGAGATTGCACGGTATGGCCGAGGCCGCCTGACCATTGACCTTCTTGCAGGACCACAAGGCGGCCCGTGCGCTGAACCGAAGCAACACACGTGGCTGAATCGAAAGGAATCAACGTCCGCAGGTCCACCACCTCAACTTCGATGTCTTCAGCAGCGAGAACTTCGGCGGCCTGCAAGGCGATGTGGACCATGGCGCCCCAGGTGACGAGGGTGATGTCTCGACCGCCGCGAATCACTTCGGCCCGCCCCAATTTGTAGGGTCGACCTTCGGTGATGTGCTGATTGACCGTGTCGGTGTCCACCTTCTGGTTGATGTTCATGCCCCACCCGGTCAAGCCGCCTCGCAAGCCGTAAAGGCCGATGTGTTCGAGCATCAAGACTGGATCGGGAAGTTGAGCGCCTTCCATGAGCAAGTCGTAGGCATCCTGCGGCGTTCCCGGGGCCATGACGACGAGTCCGGGATCGTTGGCAAACCAGGATTCGATCATGTTCGCGTGGAACGGACCTGAGCGGGTTCGTGCACCCAAGGGAATGCGAATGGTCATCGGGCAGTCTGCACCCCAACGCCAGCGAAGCATCGCTGCGTTGTTCACCAAAGCGTTGAATCCAAGGGCGGCGAACCCGCCAAACTGAATCTCAACCATGGGTTTCATGCCCGAGAGCGCGGCACCAACGCCGGTGTGAACAATCACGGCTTCGCACAGGGGCATGTCGATGAGTTTGTCCGTGTGTCCTGCGTTCTTCAGCGCCATGTTCATGCCAAACGCACCAGCAACTTCCATGTCCTCACCGATGAAGACGCAGTCTTCGCCGTGCATCGTGGCAATGTCAGCCATGGCCTGCTGGATGGCGCGAGCGTACGTCCAACCGCCCTTCTCGACATACTCCCAGGCCACTTGACCCACATCGAGCGGTGCGTCCGTGAGTTCGGAACGGCTTGTGCCTGTGTAGCGGTTCAGGTGGTCGGCATGGGTGTCAGCATCGTGGAGCGTGGTGACACCCTTGGTGACAGTTTCAGGTTCTGGCCATTCCATCGCCAACAGCGATGCCTTGGCCTGCTCGACAGCGGCGGCTTCCTCCGCTTCCATGGCTTCAAGGTCGGCCTCGTCAACGCCCATGTCCAGCAACAACGAGCGATGTGTGGGAATCGGGTCTTTGGCCGCCCAATAGTCCAACAGCTCACGGTCGACATAGCCTGCTGGGGTGCCGCTGGGATTGCCGAGATAGAGATCGTCGTGGTGGTGAGCATGCCCACAACCACGCATCGTCTCAACGTGAATCAAGGTAGGGCCACCACCGGCCATCGAAAATTCTCGAGCCACGGCTGCGGAAGCGTGCCATGCTGCCGGGTCAGAGCCATCGATGGTCCATGCTGGAAAGCCCATGGCGGCTGCCTTGTCCGCCCACACCTCGACACCCGATTGCTTCGCAGGCGGCGTATCAAGGGCGATTTGGTTGTTCTGGAGAATGTAGGTGATGGGAAGACCGCGGGCGCCGGCGAGGTTCATGGCTTCCCAAAACTCCCCGGAGGAAGAAGCACCCTCGCCAATGCAGGCCACGTGAAATCGGTCGAGGGATTGACGCCATGCAGCGAAGGCCAGTCCGGTCATGGTCGCCGCGGCGATCGGCAACGGTGCGGTGGGCGGGAGCACCCCGACATGCCACGCACCAACGTGCAAATCTCGTCCACCGGCGTCGTCCCATCCGCCGTTTTGATTCGAACCGACCTTTCCAAGGTTGGCCGCCATCACGTCAAGCGATGTATCACCCATGGCCAAGCCAAGGCCAATATCACGAATCATGGGGGCGACGAGGTCGCCGTCGTAACCTTGGCCGGGGCGGGCGTCTCGTGGAGCGTCGGGCTGGCGTTCAAGCGCCGTGGCGACGGCAACCACGCCCTCCTGCCAGGTCGAACGGAAGCCTTTCCCGCCAAATCGGCCGCCATCAGGTGTCTCAACACCTTCGGTGAAGATCTCTTTCAAGGCCCCGTCAAGGCATCGCGTGCGGGTCATCATGCGTTGCCATTCCATACGGTGCGGCATGGAGACGGCCATGTAGTGGGCGAGCCTGCGCATCATCAGCCGCATGTCAACAAGGAAGTGAGAACGGCGCCGCTCAAGCATCATGGCCATGCTTCGGCGTGGAATCACCTCGTTTTCGAGATCCTCGCCGAGGGTGCTTTCCATCTGCTTCTTGAGGCCACGTTCAAGCGCGTCGATGAATCGCTCGGAGAAGGCATGCCAAGAGGCCCCCTCGAAGGTCTCGGGTTCGGCCCCGATGATGTGGTCCCAAATGTTCGCAACGAGGAACAAATGCGCATCATGTTGTTGAGCGAGGAAGGTGAGAACTTCGGCACGGGCGGCGTCTTTTGGCAGCGGTTGGAAAAATTCCAACGGTGCAGCAGGGCGCCAATTGAGGCCGAAGATTTCCGGAAGGTCGCCTTGTGACACGGTCGGTCCCCGGCTCTCCCAAGCGATGGTTGGTTTCAATCCTCTTCTTGGATGAATTGACATCAAGCCAGTGGTTCTTCACTGGTTTGTTTGCGTTTCTCGATTTCTGTCTGATAGCAATCATGCAGGATGTCTTGATTTCCGTACGTTAACATCAACGCCCCGAACGTCGGCAAACACAGGCAACCTAAGGCGATGGCCCACGACCCGAACACATCAAACATCGGGCCAACGACCAGCGGCCCGAGGATGGTGCCTGCAGCCCATGCCGCTCCAAACACGCCGAAGGCCAACCCTGGATTGCCCTCGCCGAGTGCTCGGTTGGTGGCGGTGTCGATCATGGGGAGCATGGGAATTTGAGCGGCGGCGATGAAAAACTGGAACGTGCCAAGCATGACAATCATCGCCATGACGGCCATCGTGCCCGTGAGTACCAACCCGACAAGGCCCACACCGAGGAGGGCGAGCGTGACGCAGCCCCACCCGATGAGCATGTAGCGGGTGGGGCCCCTTCGGTCAACCCAACGGCCCCAAATGACCGACCCTAACCCTTGCATCAAGACCATCACCAGCAAAACGCCCCCAATCTGTGCTGCACTCAACCCCAACGCATCGTCGAGGAAAAGTGGAACACCAGCCTCAAGAGCCCCGGTGGCCAGGGTCGTAATGGCCAACAAGACACCGACACGGAACAGAATTTTGTCGGAGAAAAAGACACCGATGGAAACGGTGGAACTGGTGTGTTCGTTCGCACCGCCGATGACCGCCGTTGATGTGGCCATCACCGGGCAAACCACCAGCGTGATGAGGGCGAGAACACCAAACGCAGAGGCTTCACCCCAGCTGAACAGCAACCCGCCGAGAACCGGTCCCAACAATCCGCCGATGGCCGCCATGCCGAGCAACTTGCCGGACTGTTCACCAAACCGCGTTGGCCAGAGGACGGAGGCCGAAGCCAAACCAGCCGTCATGATGGTGGCGCCAGAAGCCCCGTGCAGCATGCGAGCGGCCGCCAGCAACAAAAAGGGACGACCGACCAGTTCGTTGGTCGCCACGAGGTAAAGACCGCTGGAAAAGGTGAGCAACACCAGGCTCACCAGTATGGTCCGGCCAGCCCCAAATCGGTCGGTGATGCGACCCGTGAACGGCCCGAGGATCAGAAGCGGCACCGCCCAAAGCGAAACCAACATCGTGGCCTGCGTGGCGTTGAGTCCGAATTGTGATTGCCAGGACGGTAGGATAGGAACGATGAATGCATACCCGAGGAAGTTGACAAAAAAGGCAGCGAGCAACGCAGCAAAGGCTCGTCGGAGTTGCTGTTCACTGTGGAGGACGCTCACTCCTCTTCCTCCACATGAGGGAGGGCGTCCAACATGTCAGCGGCCAAGACACTGGCGTCTTCCACCTGCGTGAGGAGGGTCAAATCCGAAAGAGCCCCTGGTCGCTTCAAGGCCTGCATCAATTCCGTGAGGACTTCAGCCGTGAGCCGGGTCAGCGACAAGGTCTCCGGGTCGATGCCCACTTGCTCGTCTTGGTCAAGAAGGGCGACGTACTCGGGTTCCTCGTCAAGAATACCGTCCATCGCCGACTCAACGGTCTTTGCAATATCTTCGGCTTGCTTCTCGAGGATGTCCTCCATGGAGGAGCCAACCCCGGTTGAACCGATGCTTGGTGCCGCACCCTCACCCAGGGTTGCCCCTTTGTTGATGGTCTTGAAGGAAGGGACGGAGGTTGTTGTTGTCGGCGAAGCCCCTTCATCTTCGTTCGCACCCTGAGGCGGCGCTCCAGCCGGCGGAGAAGCAGTCCCCTCCTCAACGGCCGCCCCCTCTGCGCCCACCAACCTGTTCAATGCCAACCGCACCATGGTGGTCATGGCGTCTGCTGAAAGCGCATTTTCTTGGTCTTCCTCGACACCCATTTCTTCACGAATGGAACGAACAAAGTCATCGTCAATGTTACCTGCCTCCACCAATCGTCGCAACATGGGCAGCGCCCACTGACTATCGTTCATCGTCATGGACACATCAAAGCGTTGACCTCCCCCAAAGCCCCCGCCTTGAGGCGCCGAGACATCCGCCGGTGGGGGAACGAATTGCTTGGCTGCATGGCGCCCGACCTGGCCGATGAGCTGGTTCATGTCCACCGGCTTTCCGATGACTTCCGCCACACCTGCCATGGCTGCAGATGAGAGAAAATCCGGTGCCGTGGTTCGTGAAAGCAGGACGGTTCGTGTTCCGGTACGAAATCGCGGTTGACTCGAGAGGTTCTGACAGACATCCAACGCACTGCCTTGAGACCATTCACCTTCCATCAACAGCACGTCAGGAAGGACGGCACTCGCCGTGGCTTCGGTTTGAGCGAGGGTGCTGAGTCGCGTGACATCGTATCCCTCTCGCTCAAAGGTGTTCGCCAACAGGTTTCGGCGACCCTCGTTTTCGTCGGCGATGATGATGCTGGCCACGTTCATCCCCTCCGTACATTAAGCAAGGCCACGGCGGCTTTGAACCTCACCCTGAAAGCAAGAGATGAGACCGGCGTTTGGATGAGGTCAATTCGGCCCCACTCAACGAACGATCTCGTCCGGAGCCGCCGCCATCCACCCTAAAATGCCACCATCAAGGTTGTACAGGCGGTCAGCAGCGACGCCGAGTTTGATGAGTTCGATGGCAGCCAGTTGGGAGCGCATACCGCTCTTGCAGTGGATGACGATGTCGCCTTCCTCGGGTAAGGACGGGAGCGCACTCACCATCTCGGTGTGGGGTGCGTGAAGGTTGCAAGTGCTCACACTGACCTCAGCGTGTTCGGCGGCCGAACGGACATCAAAGATGAATGGGGCCCATCCTTCGCCCCGGCGCTGGAGAAATTCGGTCATTGAGATGTGGTGAAACATACCACCTTGGCCATCCTCCACGGATTTTTGTTCTTCCGGCGCCGCCTTCCCATCTGACGGCACGAGGCACCAATCGTCGTCGGAGAGCATCGCCGCTGCTTCGGAGAGGTCAGAAACCGGCATTCGGGTAGGATCTGCTGCAAACGAAAGCTTGTCGAAATCCATGGTTTTCGCATCGTACAGAAGCAATGTTCCCGACAGCGATGGCGGCATGCCCAGCAGCACTTTGAGCGCCTCTGTGGCCTGGAGCACACCGATCAAACCCGGGAGAACGCCCAAAACGCCGGCCTCAGCACAGGACGGGACGGCCGCTGCGGGCGGTGCTTCTGGAAACAAGTCCCGGTAGCATGGCCCGTTCTGGAAATTGAACAGCGACACCTGACCCTCAAACCTGAACACGGAACCGTACACCCACGGCAGCCCGAGAAGTGAGCAGGCATCATCGACCAAGTATCGGGTCGGGAGGTTATCGGTGCCGTCAATGATTACATCCCAACCCTCGAAGCGCTCCAAGATGTTCGTGGGGTTGAGCCGCTCGTGGAACACCTCAACCGCCACGTTGGGGTCGATGGCGTTGAGGGCCGCTTTGGCTGAGTGCACTTTTGGCGTGCCAACATCTGATGTGGCGTGGATGACTTGGC
This sequence comes from Euryarchaeota archaeon UBA486, assembly GCA_002497765.1. Taxonomy (GTDB): domain Archaea; phylum Thermoplasmatota; class Poseidoniia; order Poseidoniales; family Poseidoniaceae; genus Poseidonia. Next base: position 14,668 of record DAET01000055.1, on the reverse strand, counting down.
GTTGGAGGTTGCTCAATTCCACAGCGTCGTTGTCGATGAGACCGATTCGCCCGACACCGGCTGCAGCCAGGTAGAGGGCGGCAGGTGAGCCCAAGCCGCCGGCACCGATGATGAGGACGCTGGACTGGCCGAGGCGTCGTTGGCCCTCGATACCAACATCGGGGAGGCTGAGGTGCCGAGCGTGGCGGGCGGCATCAACCATGACAGGGCGACATCCCTGCCCCACATCAAGGAAGCGGCGTCAATGGACGTTCTCTTCGAGCCACTTCTCGACATCGATGGCAGCCGAGCAACCCATGCCGGCAGCCGTGATGGCTTGCTTGTAGCGGGTGTCGACGACGTCGCCTGCTGCAAACACGCCGGGAACCGACGTCATGGTGTGCGCCTTGTGAATGATGTAGCCGTTCTCATCGGTTTCGACTTGGCCACCCAAGAAATTCGTGATGGGCGTGTGGCCAATGGCGATGAAGGCACCCGTGGCCTCGATGGTCTCGGTGCTGCCGTCCTGCGTGTTTTCAAGCACGGCCCCGGAGAGGCCTTTGTCATCGGAGAGCCACTCCTTGATTTGGCGGAAGGTTTTGATCTCAATTTTGGGATTGTTGGCCGCTCGCTCGTACATGATGGTGGACGCTTTGAACACGTCCCGACGGTGAATGAGGGTCACCTTGCTGGCAAATCGGGTCAGGAACGTGGCCTCTTCGCAAGCAGAGTCACCGCCACCGATGACGAGCACGTGCTCGTCGCGGAAGAACGCCCCATCACAGGTGGCGCAGGTCGAGATGCCGCGACCCTTCTGCTCGGCTTCTCCCGGTGCGTCAAGCCAGAGGGATTCTGCCCCGGTGCAGACAATGATGGAGTGCGTCAGGAAGGTTTCGCCTTCAACCGTGACCTTGAACGGGCGTTCGCTAAGGTCAACCTCGTCGACGTTTCGGTCTTCGACTTCAAGACCAAACCGCTCTGCTTGCTCTCGAAGCTGCATCATCATCTCAGGTCCTCCGATACCCTCGGGGTAGCCAGGGAAGTTCTCGATGTCGCTGGTCAGCATGAGCTGTCCACCCGACATGTAGCCGGCGAACATGAGCGGATTGAGCATGGCGCGGCCCGCATAAAGCCCAGCGGTGTAGCCTGCAGGTCCTGAACCGATGATGATGACGTTTCGCACTTCAGACATGTAACTCACTGACGATTGGGAGCGAACGGGGGTGTTTGAAGATTCGCCCACAAGCCCCAAGTGGAGCCAAAAGATAGAGAAGCACCGGCAAGAAGCCCCGGCATGGTGAATCAACTCGTCGCCGCCGTTGGCATGGGCGTTTACGTGATGGCGGTGTTGTACGCTACGAAAATCCCCTACACCATGATGGTGAATCGGGGCATGGAGCACATCCGAGCGGTGTATTACAACCGAAAAATCGTCCACATGTTTGCGGGTGGTGTTGGCTCCCTCAGTGTCCCCTTCTTATTCACCGATGTATGGTACCCGATGGTATCGGGAATGCTGCTGACCGCCCTTCTGTTTGCCTCCCACCGTGCAGGCATCGTTATGCATTGGTTCCAAACCGAACAAAACCAAAACGATGTCAAATTCGGGCTGATGTGGTGGACGTCCATCACGCTGATTTGGTGGCTGGTGGGGGACCCATGGTTGGCCATTGTTCCCTCGTTGTTCATGGCGTTTGGCGATGGAGTGACCGGTGTGGTGAGAAACGCCGTCGTGCGCAAGCGGTCGAAAAGTCCCATTGGGAACGTGTTCATGTTCATCGTCAGTGCACCGCTCGGTTGGTTCGCCGCCGGTGCAGGCGACCCCAGCCTTCCCGTTTGGGGTCTCATCGCCGCCACGGTGGCCACTTTTGTTGAGCGCTACGAGTACGGACCCATCGACGACAACATCCTGATCACGGTGTGTGCAACGGCCGTGTTGTTGCTGGGTGTCCAGCTTGGACCAATTCTATAGAACGAGTGAATGGGCGTGCCGACGGGTGTCGGCTTGTGTTTACTGACCGATGAGTTGGTAGTCATCGCTCAGTGGCGTGGCCCCGGTCTCGACGTGGACGATCTTCCCGTCTTGGAACCGGTAGAACGCCAAGACGGCCTCGGAGGTGGAACCGTTGGCGAAGTGGGCGATGGAGTGACCAACACCGACCTCGTCGTTCTCAAACAGTATACGATGGGATTCGGTGCGAACAGCACCGGTGCCGGCAAAGGCCATGATGTCGCCTTTGGTCATCACGGCACCACCAACATGAGGGTAGAATTTGCAGTCATCGTGGATCACGGCGTCCAACTGTTCTTTGTCTCCGGATTCGAAGGCTGCTTCGTACGTTGCAAGGATGCTCATGGCTCCCGCTCAACCTCGTAGCACATAACCACTTCCTCCCCAATCGATGCAGCAGAATGAGGTGCAGGAACCTTTGAGGCCCGGTGGCCCAAACCCTGCCCATGAGGATTCACTGTTTGGGCGGAGGACTGGTCGGCTCGTTCGTTGTACGAAACCTTCACGAAGCCGGATTGGATGTTCATCTCTACGATGTTGTACCTCGCGAAACGCCAGCTTCGTTCCATCTTGGAGACGCTCTGGCAGCCGATCACCGACAAGCCGATTTCATTGTCAACATGGTTCCAGGCTCCATCGGACACAAGGTGCTGAAAGCCCTGCACGCTGACGGCCACCGTATCGTTGACCTCTCGTTCAGTGAGACCACGCCCGATGCCCTTCCCGATGGTCCCGGCGTGGTGCTCTGGGACGTCGGTATTGCACCAGGACTGTCAAACATGCTCGTGGCCCTCGCCCAGCGTGAGTTCGGTCATCTCGACGAAGTGACCATCAAAGTGGGTGGGAATCCAGCGGAACCCGACGATGAATGGTCCTACATGGCACCGTTCTCACCTCACGACGTCATTGCTGAGTACACGCGCCCCGCTCGTATTGTGCGGAGCGGAAGCATGACCGTGGTGCCGGCCATGGATGGCCTTCACACCATTGACGCCAACGGACGGACCATGGAGGCCTTCCTGACCGACGGCTTGCGTTCGCTGATTAAGATACCAACCACATCCATGGGAGAATACACCGTGCGTTGGCCAGGCCACATTCAGCGCTATCAAGCAACGGACTTGAACCCCGATGAACTGGTGGAGGCGTGGCATTACGACGCACAGCGTCCCGAATTTACGTGGATGGAAGTGGCAGTTGAGGCGGCCGGGCAAAAGCGGGTGTGGACGGTTGAAGACCACGGGAAAAACGGTGACTCCAGCATGGCAAGAACCACCGGCTTGGTGACCGTTGCCTGCGTCTTGGCATGGACACAACATAACCTGTTTGCAGATGGCATTCACCCCCCTGAGGAATTGCCGACAGAAGTAATCCACAGTGTTATCGAACATCTTCGAAACGAAGGAGTTTCCATTTCGATGTCTGAGTGAGGTTTGAACCTCTCAGATTCATACATCAATCTTCATTGCCGTGAACAAATAACAATACATGTTTGGAGCATTGACCATGGTGTTGGGTGCTGTATTCCTTGGTCATACCCATCAGCATCGGTTGGCTCCTTCGCCCGAGTGACCAGCGAATCAACCATTGGCAACCATCGGCTTGGCTGCATGATGGATCCTTGCAGAAGCAACGTCAGGACTCGGAACAGCTCTGCAGTCTCGAAGGGTGGGACGGGCACGACTTGCAATACTTCTTTTTCCGCTCGTGTTTTCCACAACAACTGGATTTCACTTTGCGTTTCGATTTTTTGCAAGGGGTTGCGCACGAGGAACTGCAATGGTTTTCGACAATCTCAATCACCGAGAGTGATGAGTTGAACACGTTGTCCACTTGTTGCCCGCAGTAGGGGCACGCAATCCAGCCAGTTTGCATCGTCATTTCGCAACCGTTGCACATGTTCATGCGGCCACCACATGCAGCTAATTTCGGCCACCCTAAATAGTTTCGTAGCCCCTAAAAATGGGATCTTTCACCCAACGTTTCGGCGTACGCAAGCCCCAGAAACCTCTTTTTTCGTTGAGCTGGAACACCATCAATGCCACGAATGCAAAACATGCTTGGGCCACTGCGAAGAGAATATTCCACGTCAATGAAAACACCAAACGCGGGTAGATTGGTGTGTAAGCGTACAAGGCAAGGCAACCAAACACGATGAGGCCCTGAGCAAGCATGTAAGGCCGAAGATCGATGCCTAGTTTGAGGAGTTGGTGCATCAACGCCACGGACGCTGAGATGATTGGACTGACCACCATACCTGCCATCCACAACGTGCTGGGTTGGTCACCGCCAGCGAAATAACCACCCTGCACCTTCACAGCCCCCGGGTCCAGTTCTCTTGGGTGGGGGCACATGCCCTCGTAGCAAAATTGCACCCCGTTCACTTGACCCAGCAAGGTCCACCATAGGATCCAAACGACCCACGGAAACATCGCTATCGCCACGGTCGCACGGGGGTGGATGGACCATACAATGTCGGACCCACGCTGGAGGTTGATGTGTTCCACCACCGTTGGAAGACACATCAGCAATGCAAGACTTGCAACGGCGACCCATGGGCCCCACGACACCATCAAATGAAGGCCAAGAGCGAGGTGAAGGTAGAATCGACTGCGGTTCGACTCACCGGAGCGGTGAGACCAAGCGAGTACGTACAGGACGAAGACAATGGCCAGCACGGTGCGCTGAACCCATGTCCATTCAGACAGCGAGAGCAACCAAGACACCATCAACACACCAAAACAAGCCGTGCCGGAGTTACCGAACTGATCATGTTCTGAGAACGTAGCATACAACGTGGAAAAAGCGACGAAGATCAACATCACCACAACGATGCTCCCGCCATTTGTCGGCGTGAGGTTCACCAAATCGAGAAGATGATGAGTACCTGCAATGCGGCGATGAACATAGGACAAACCAAGCACCAACAACGTCCACATCGTCCACATTGAGGTGCGCTCCTGTCGGGATAGCGCACGAGTTTTTGGGTCCAATACCAATCCGGTGAGGAGCATGAACATCGGAATCAATGCATACCAGAGGCGCAATGACCCCAACAACAGGGAACACAGGACAGCAAGTGAATAGATCAATTTCGAAGAAGGAGCATTGGTTTTAGCCTCACCCGTCATGCATGTAGTGGACCAAAAGCCCACCCAGAAGATTAACATCAGCAGCAAGCCACGGGAAAGGTCGCCCACCAACAACGACAACGACAATGCGAGCAACAGCCACGGGGTGGGTTTGAACAAAACCAATGAACGGTGCAATTGCAACGTTGGCACCCGTCCAAACGAAGTTGAGATGAGCCAAACAACACTTGCGGCCCCGATAGCTCGTGGGATCATGGCTGAATAAGATAAGTTAGCGTGAAACCACACCGAAGCAACGACGACACCACCCAGAATTGCGAGGTACTGTTGTTCCTTCTTGTTCGGTTGCTTGCGGCCCTGCAGCACAGCATATGCCAACGAGAATGCCGAAACAAGGACGCCGGTTGAGATCAAGACATCAACGGTTCGGATGGAAACTGGGTCGCTTGCGATGCCGCTCCAATCGACGGATGATGTCTCAAAAATTGGTTCGTCGTCAGGATGGAAGAACAAATGCCGCTCAAGGGCGGCTTCCCAGTTCCAAACCTCAACTGCGCTGCGTTCGCCGCTTGGGATGTCGAGAATTTCCAGGGGAACTCGCCCGTTCACCTGCGTGGGGAAATCCAGACCCAGTTCAAACAACATCAGTGCTGCAAGATCCAGCTGATTCGCATCTGCGCGGGCATCGGGAACAATCCCTGGCCCCGATACCAACGCCAGCACGTTGCGTGTGTCCGCCTCCGCTGAACCGTGAGAACCCGAGGCCGTCATCCCGTGGTCTGCGGTGACGACCACCGTCCAATTTGAAGGGACAAATCTCAACAGGCTGGACAGTTGTTGGTCCATGTCAAGCATTTTGTTCCGGTATTCTTCGGAAACCGTTCCCCATTTGTGGCCTACTTTGTCGGGTCCTGAAAAATGAGCAGCGACCACGTTATGACGGGAGTCTAACAACCAGCGTTCAAGGAGTTCAGCCGTCGCTTCATCCCCTTCGTAGTAATCGGCATGCCCCTCAAAGGTGTTGACAAACTCAATGTCTGGATGGCTACCGTACATGTTCCCCATCACATAGCTCCCAATCATTCCCACCGAGTATCGTTCGGAATCCGCCGCCAACAGCCAAGGATCCATGCCTCCGGGATGTTCCATGTTGAAATTCTTCAACCCGTCAATGGGGGCATTTGGCACACCCGTCATCATTTCACGGACGCATGTTGCTGAAAGCGTCAGTGGACCGGTTGTGACTGACAAGACTGCTTGCTCGTTCAACCTTTCAACCAGTTTCGGCATCATTGAAGGGTCCCGCATGATGTTTTCTCCCACGCCATCCAACACCACCAACAGGTACCCCTCTGGTCGGACTTCCAGACTTGTTGGAAAAGAGACCAAACCTTCGGGTTGTTCCGGCTCGAGCAGGACATAAGGTGCGGTAATGGATAACGGAGCGAGGGTCAGGAGCAACAGGACGAGGAGCCAACCTCGTAGACCGATGTTCACCGTGGCCATTTGATTCACCTTCCCCGTTTGGACAACCCAAGGACTGACCGTTCATCGAAATCGCCGAACGGTGGGCCCCCTTTCAGTTTAGGGCAGACGAAATATCATATATGGGCTTCGGGTCCGTTGGTTTAGGAGATACGAAATGACGCGCCAAATGACTGCCACAATCTTGATTGTCACCTTGCTTGCAGCCACCGTTCCAGGGTGCTTGTTCACAACGGAAACCAGCTACTCTACCTGCTCAGATGACGATAATTGTCTGAAAATCGCCTTTGAAGTGAAAGAAGAATACCAAAACATCGATGAAAACCCGCAGAAACTTGCCGACCGTCTCGGCGAGTTGATGGGCCAAGAAGTTGAAATCTACCCCGTCAACAGCCAAGCAGCGACCATTGAAGCACTTCGGTTTGGAAACGC
>DAET01000055.1:0-7333 GCA_002497765.1 Euryarchaeota archaeon UBA486 | reverse complement strand
GACATCGGCTTCCTCGACGGCGGTGCCGCCTGGTTGAGTTGGCAAGAATACGGCCTTCAGGTCGCTGCCGCCGAACAGAAGGGCGACGGTCGCGCCTACTACAACGCCATTGCATGGGTTCACATCGATTCTGACATGGCGCAAGCTGACCTTGACGACGACCCAGCAACCGATCCACTCGCCTTGATGGAGGGGAAAATTTCCTGCCACACCTCAGCATTGGGTAGTTCCGGCATGCTCCTACCAATGGGGTACTTGATCAACAACGGCTACGTTGATGTTGTGGGTGACCCCGATGAAATTGATTCCCTTCATGCAACTGTCACCAACCACTTCTCTGCCGACTCCAGCATCCCCGACAGCGGCACCCCCTACTATCGCTACATCGGTTCCCTGCGTTGCCTTGCAGAACATGCACTCGGTGATGCAACCGATTACATCTCGTTCGCAAAGGACCCAACCGTCCCCGATTATTGCGGGGAGGACCCAGAATCATGGTGCTTTGAAGGTGATTTCACGCAGACCAGCGACTTCCACCCCATCATGGCCCCTGAAGGCTTTGGAAGGGCCCCCAGCCACCCGGTGATGTACAACCCCGATGTGTTTACACCAGAGGAAGTGCAATCCTTGCGGGATGCCTTTACCACCATGAACGGCAACGATGCAGATTTGACCATCCTCGATGACGTGCTGAGCACACCAGGAATGACCATCATTGGGACGGAAGACCACCTTGGTGGATACGGAGACTCGATCGAGGACGTACCCGGCATCGTGGCCTATTTCGGTGAGAAGGTCAACAAAGTGAAGGTCGCTTCATCCGATGACGGCATTCCCTTGTTCGTACCCCTCTTGGTCATCGGCGCCATCGGGGCAGTGATTTACGTGGTAAAGAATCGAAAGGATGAACCCAAACTTCCTGTGAACCAAGCGCCCTCATCTGAGGAGTAATCATCGATGAAACGACCCCGAGTGCTTGCTGTATTGATGGCGACGGCCATGGTCTGCTGCACCCTCGCTGGATGCCTCAATGCTGAGGAGCCAGACGAGCGACCGGGGTTTGAGTGGGAAAATCGAAGTCAGCCAGATTGCAACCCGGTGGACATCAACATCACCTGCAAAGAGTACCTCAGCGGACTTACAACCCCAACGAATGCACTGCATCATCCGACGGAAGACGAAATTTGGATTTCCGATTTGGACGGTCGAATCGTGGCGTTCAACGGCCAAAACACCCGTGAGGTTGGCAACATCAGTGAACTGATTTCAAACTGCCATACTGAGGCCGGCCTTCTGGGCTTCACGTTCGTGTCTGATTACACGATGAACCCTCAGGTTTTGTTCACCTACATCGGCACAGCGAACTGTGAAACCAAGGAAGTGACCAACCTCTTCCTTGCAGTTGGCGATGTGGTCAATGGGAGCCTCGAGCCCACATCCATCCAAACGCTCAGAGAAATAGAGCAACCGTACCGCAACCACAACGGTGGGCACCTTCTTGGCCTCGGCAACCGGTCCTACCTCTGGGGTGTTGGTGACGGCGGAGGATCCAACGACCCCCTCAATCACGGGCAAAACACAACGTCGCCGCTCGGAACCATCCAACACTTCCATTATTCCAACGGCACGATGGCCCCCCTGCACAACACCACAGGCACTGTGCAGGATTACACACTCCATCGAGGCCTCCGCAACCCGTGGAAGTTTGACGTCGACCCGCAAGGGCGTTTGTGGATTGCCGATGTAGGCCAGAACTGCTTCGAGGAGATAAGCATGGTTCCCGTGCTTCAACCGAGTAATTTTGGTTGGTCTGACCGAGAGGGAAACCGAGAATTCACCGATCCCGACGATTGCAGCAAACCTGCGACCGACCCGCCCGAAGGGATGACAGACCCTGTGCTCGTGTACACACATGAAGAGGGGCGGTGCTCAATTACCGGTGGGATGTACACGGATTATGGGCCCGAAGCTTGGCGAAACGGCTTCATTTACGGCGACTTCTGCAGCGGAGACATTTGGCTCGCTTCACCCTCTGAAAACGGAACAGCACAGACCCAGCATCTCGTGGACACCGACAACCTGCTCGTAGGGTTTGGGCAAGGACTGGAAGGTGAATTGCTCATCTTTACGTGGGGTGGGACGATTTTCGAACTGGACGTTCACTCGCCTTGATGGCAGAAGAACATCACCTGTCAAGCACAGCAGTGATCGCAGCACGGGCGTGCGGCTCCAAACGCGGTTCGATGTGCTTGGGTTTGGCACCTGGTCCAATGATGCCGAGGCCAATGGGCTTGTCGTGCTTGAGTTGGAGATCAAGGATGGTTTTGATGACGGCTTGACCCATGGCGAGTCCGTGTTGCGTTTCGCCCTTCTCGATGATACCGAGGCAGGCCGCTGCATCGTGAGAGATGAGGAGGCGGTCGAGTGCCAGTGGGACTTCCATTGAACCCGGCACCCAGACGACATCGCCAATCGTGAGCCCGTGCTGTTCCGCTTCATCCGTGGCAAAGGCCAGCATCCGCTCAACCTCGTCCCGGTGGAACGAACCGCACACCAATCCAACTCGCTTGCTCATGCGTGGCCCTCCGGGTTCTCCTGTTTCATTATTCGTTCCACCGTCGCCACGATGGTTTGGGTCATGGCGTCGATTTCGATGTTGACCTGTTCACCTTCCTGAAGGGTCCCGAAGGTGGTCAAGCGAAGCGTTTCTGGAATGAGATGGATGTGAAATCGGTTGCCCTCAACGGCACCGATGGTCAACGAAGCCCCGTTGAGGCCGATGTAGCCCTTTTCGTGAATGTACTTCATCATCGTAGCAGGGGCTTCCACCGTGAAGTCGAACCCCTCGCCGACCTCCGTCCGTCGGGTCAACTGACCCAAGCCCATGATGTGGCCGGACAGCAAATGGCCGCCGATCTCGTCGCCCATTTTGAGCGAGCGTTCGACGTTGACATCGTCACCTTCTTGCACGCTGGAAAGGTTGGTGCGTTCGAGGGTCTCGTTGATCACGTCAAACCAGACACGGTCGCCATCCATTTCGGTCGCCGTTAAGCAAACGCCGTTGACGGCCACGCTCGCACCGCGCTCCAATCCAGCGGTGTTGGGCAGGTCAATGGCAAAGGTCCACACTGCTTCGCCCTTTTCTATAGAATGGACGTTAGCCAATCCTTGGACGATACCTGTGAACATGTTCATGCCCCCTTTTTCTCAGCACGTTCGAGGATGCGTGCGATGATTTTTCGAGTCCCGTCCAGGTCGTCGCTCAGGCCCTCAACACGAACCACCTCGATGTCGTCGTGGCCTCGCTCGTGCAGTGCTTTGCGAATGTTGTCCTCTGCGTGCTCCTGATCGTACCCAAGTGCGATCACGTTTGGTTGAATGTGCGGGAGGATATCGAAAATGGGCACCTCCGGGGGGTTGCCGACCACGACCTCGTCCACGGGTTTGAGGCCAGCCACCATACGCCTGCGCAAATCCTGGTTGGTGACCGGTTCGTGTTTTCGCTTGCGCACCGTGTCATCATGTGCCACGACCACGGTGAGATGGTCGCCCAACGATTTGGCCTGTTCGAGGTAGTGGAGATGGCCTGCATGGAGCAGGTCAAAGACACCAACGGCAAGGATGCGCTTCATTGGACCACCGAGTTTGGGTTGGGCTGTTGCTTCATGAGGATGACGGTCCCGTTCAAAGGCCCAGAGCGGCGATCACATCCGCGCCTTCGAGGAACGGAATGTTGTTCGCCGCTGCCCATGCCCGAGCATCGGCCACGGATAGGGCAAGGTCGCCGTCGGGTTGAAGCATCTCCGCTCCGATGACCACCGGCGCCGTTCCAGCGAGGCGTGCGAGGCCAACGGCGAGTTCGGTGTGGCCTTGGCGAACGCCGAGACCGCCTTTCGCCTCACGGCATACAGGGATGTGGCCGGGGGTTCGGAACTCCTCTCCGAGGCGCTTCATGGCCAGCTCACCCGACTCGCCAGCCTCCAAACAAGCGGTTGCTAACTCAGCAAATCTCCGGGTGGTCAACGCTCGGTCGTGGTCGGTGATGCCGGTGTAGGTGTCTCGGTGGTTCAGTGAGAGGGTGAAGGCTGAGCGTGCATCGTAGCGAAGGTCATTGGTGATCAAGTGGGAAAGCACCGGGTTTCGCTCAACGGCGTCCTCGGTGGTGTGCAGGTCTTGGAGGAACGGTAAGCCGAAACATTCGCCAACCTCATCGCCGATGGCCAAGAACAGAAGCCCGCCGCAGTCCTGGCGAAGTTGACGCATCGTGGCTGGAACAGCGGAGGCACCGGGAAAGAGCAGGTCGGTTTCCCCCTCACGCTTTTCTGAATCGAACAAGCAGACGGGTTGGCCCGATTGAAACGCTGCGATGGCGCGCTGGACGTGGGGCTCCATGGGTTGCGCTTCGGACTCACCTTCATGAAGAGTCGTATGCTTTCAGTCTCGAAAACGACCCGGCATGGCTGATTCAGCGGACAGCCAACAGAAAGGGATTATCATGTGATGGCCCTTGGGTCTATTTCGGGGGAGGGGAACAGATGGCAGTCAAACTTGGTCCAGCAGGCGTCCCACTCTCTTGCAAAGGCCGCACCATCGTCGAAGGGATGGACGACATCATTTCCCTCGGTCTTGAAACCATGGAAGTTCAAACCGTTCGAATGGTCGCTCCCCAACACTTCGAGCAGTACTGGCAAGCCGGTGTGCTCGCCAACAAGACCGACTTTGAGATGAACATCCACGGCCCGTACTATTCCGAACTCCTTGGAGGGAAGGTCGAACGTGGACGTTCCCTTGCAAAAATCGAAGCGACCCTCCAGGCAGCACGTACCATCAACGCTCGCCACATTACCCTGCACACCGGCCACTACGGTGATTTTGGTCGTGGCCAGGCTGCCAACCAACAGGTTGCCAACGTCTTCTCGGGGATCGTCGACCGCGTGCACGAAATCTGGCACGACGATGAGGATGAATTCCCCGTGTTCCCTTGGATCAAAAACGGAACGCCCTCCAAGATTGGCGTTGAAACCTCTGGCCGACAGGAACTCTGGGGCAGTCTCGAGGAAGTGCTTGAGGTGGTCAACCACGTTGAAGGCACCATCCCCGTGCTCAACATCGCCCACATCCACGCTCGCGGCCACGGCCAGATGCGAACGTCGGAAGATTACGGCGAACTGTTCGACATGGTGAGGGAAAGCATCGGTACGAAGGAATTCTACTGCCACTTCTCGGGGGTTGAACACCGAACCGGGAACGCCATGCACTACACCCAAATCAAGAAGTCTGACCTGAATTTTGAGCCGCTGGCTGAATTCATCGTAGAAGACGGCGGATGGCTTGACATCACCCTGATCTCGGACTCCCCCTTGCTCGAGCACGACGCCATGTACATGATGCAGAACATCGAAAAATCCCGACACAAGCAACTCGAGCGCAAAGCCCGAGAAGACCGACGGCGAGCCCTTTCGTTGCAAACGGGCAAGAGCGAGGAAGAACTCCGGACCAAGGAGTCACAAATCGCTGCCGCCCGTGGCACCACCGCATCGGCAGCAGCAACGCCTGCCGAACCTGAAGCAGCGCCTGCGCCAAAGGAAGAGCCGGCTGCCAAGCCTGCCAAGGCCCCCAAGAAAGAGACCAAGGTTGAGGAGAAGGCCGAAGACGACGTCTTTGATTTCGATGAGGAAGACGACGATTTGTTCTGAGTGGCCCGTTTGGCTCACCCGTCAAATCCCTCTTTTCCACGGTGGTCGTGCCCGAAATGGTATAAACACCCGAAGAGGCGACTTTGACGATTGACATGGCACACATCGCTGTTTTGGGATTGGGAAACTGGGGGACAGCCATCGCACGACTGTGGCTGTTGGAAGGGCACAAGGTGACGGGTTGGACCATCGAGCAGGAAGTGTACGAGTCCATCACCATGAACGAGACGAACGAAAAGTACCTGCCACATCACCCTGTTCCCGGCCTTGACGCCACGATGCATCTTGCTGAAGCCGTGGAGGGTGCTGAAATTGTCGTCCTCGCCGTGCCTTCATCGGTGATTCTTGACGTCATGGAAGACGTGCTCCCTCATCTCCAACCGGGCCACGTGTTGCTCGACCTGGCCAAGGGACTCGCCCCTGGCAAGCGACTCATTTCCGAAGCCATCCACACCCGCCTCAAAGAGGAAGGGAAGAACAACCCCTTGGCCGTCTTGACGGGCCCGACCATTGCGCCCGAAGCCGCCGGTGGTGTCATGACCACGGCGTTGGTAGCGAGCGAAGATCAGGCCATCGCACAGCGTCTCGCCCAAACCCTTAGCACACCCAGCTTCATCCTCCATCCGGCCAGCGATCCGGTCGGCGCTGAATTATGGGGCGCCTACAAGAACGTCGTCGCCCTGGCCTGTGGCCTCGTTGATGGACTCAAGCAGGTCGGTGACTTGGGCGGTGACAACCTCAAGGCCGCCATCTTCATGTCAGGCTTCAAGGAAGGTTGCCTGCTCTTGGCCGAATTGGGTGCGAGAGCCGAAGTGGCCTTTGGCCCTGCTGGACTTGGCGACATGTATGTCACGGCGACCTCGCCTCACGGTCGAAACCGGTCGATGGGTGAAAAACTTGGCACCGGCCGAACCCTCGACCAAGCACTGGAGGAGATGCACATGGTCGCTGAAGGTGTTCGTGCGACGCGAATGTTTGTCGAACGAGCGGAGGATGCTGGACTCAACATCCCGTTCACCAAAGCCCTGAACACCCTGCTTAACGGCGACATCGACGCCGAAGAATGCTGCCGCCGTATGGTGGCGCTTGGATGATGGCCATCGGTGACATTTTGAGGCGAGCGCCCGTGCTCAAGGCATGGCCGACGAGTTAACGGAGTTTGAAGGCAAACTGCTGAAGTGGCTCATCAAGAGCGATTTCCACATTCAACCGTGGTCCACCAAGGACGCTGCCAAGGCGTTCAAGGTCTCGGAAGATGAGGTGTACGACGCCGTTGCCGCCCTCTCCAAGAAAGCCGCCGACCAGATCCAAATTTTCTACAAGGACGGCGCTGTTCACATCGCCGCCGATTGAACTACTCCGGTGTCTCAACCGAAGATTGGTCTTCGGCTTTCCGTAGAAGCATGTTCATCCAAGTTGGACGTCGCACGTCCCCCTGTTCGTTGACAAACGAGCGAGCGAAGAACGAGATCAAATCAATGAGAATAACAACCACGAAAATCAGTATCAACAGTGCAAAGACCTTGTCGTACTGCAGAAATTTGAGGTAGTTGTTGATGTGGTAGCCAATACCACCAGCCCCAACAATACCGATGACGGTACCGTGGCGTACGTTGTATTCAAACATGAAAATTAAC
>DAET01000078.1 GCA_002497765.1 Euryarchaeota archaeon UBA486 | reverse complement strand
GGGCGCCTTCAAGGGCGAGAAGGCACGTATCACCAGCGTGTCCGAATCCAAGGAAGAGGTCAGCATGGAACTCTACGAGCAGATCATCCCGATGACGCTCAACATGCGCGGCGACCACGTCCGTGTCATCGAGCGCGTCGGCGAGTGATGCATTCACGCCAAGCAGTGTTTGTGCGTGGTCACTGACGGTTGAGTTCTTGCTCAATGGCACTCAGCACCTCAGCCTGCTTCGCTGCAGTGCGCTTTTTTTTGCTTGTCTGAGTGGTGAGAATACGCCACAAAAACAAGTGGAACGACCCAGACCAACATCAGGACCATGTCGAGCATGGCGAAGAACACGACGAGGAACACGAGGCCCACCACGGAGGCCAACCAGCGGTTCTTGGTTGGGGCTGGCTCCTCTTGCTTGACGGTGGTGCTGAGGCTGACCATCCGCTGAAACGCTTCGCTGGTTGCTTTTTCATGGCTCTTGCCTCCAGCCGTGCCTGCGATGATCAGGAGAAAGCCAAACCCAATCCCACCAAAGCACGTGAACGCAATCGCTGCGTCGTCACCACTGCCCGAGTTCATAAAAGCGTCATAGACGCTCAAAACAGCAAGAACAGGGCCTCCAATCAACAACAACAATCCCAACAACACCAGCCCGACGTTCCTGGAACGTGGGCTACCATCGCCTTGTCGTGCAGGACTGCCGCTTCAAGCTCTGCTGACGACGCCGTCGATGTTCCATGATCGAGTGATGCAGCGGCGCCCGATTCACCGGATTCTGTGCCCTCGCTCCAAAACGTCGTGCTCTCTTGAGGAAGCGAACCAGCTTCAACGGGTGCGGGGGATTCATCCATGGAGACCACGACTTTGGTTGTCCGTGGAGGAGTTGAGATTTCCGCCTGCAAAGCTGAGCAATGGCAGAATCATTCGCGTACTCGTCTCAACCGTTCCGCCGTTTCATCGTGCTGAACAGCATGAGGGAGGCGGCGCCGACCAAGCCAACGAACAGCATGGCCGAGGTGCTGCCGCCCTCCAAGATGAGCAGAGTGAGGGCGAGGAAAAACACGGTGAGCAGCACCGCCCAAGGGTTCTGGGTGTTGACATTGGCTTGGTGTTGTCTTGGGACAACGTCGGGCTCTTCCCGTCGGTTACCTTTGGCCACGATGAACAAGCCGGCAATGAAACTCAAGAAGCACAAGCCTGCTCCTCCGTCAGCCAGTCCATTGTATCCATCGCCGGTTCGCCAGGAGGTGAGCACCAACAACGGAACCACCAACACCAACGTGAGACCGAGAAGAATCAGTCCACGGCCTGCATTTCGGCGAACGATACCGTACCCGATGAGAAGGACGCCAACCAACATGCTCCCGGTGCAGATGTCCTCCCAAACCTCGTTCAGTCGCTGGGGAACCTCCGAACGGAACAGTTCTGCAAACAGCATCAGCATCGGGACGCCAACGAGAAGGAACAGCCCCGTTGGAACGGCCCATACATCGAAATTGAAACGTTTGAGGGTTAGGTTGTTGGTTGAACCTCGGTTCTCGGAGCGCTCCACGGCCGGCGGTTCAAGCTCCGCTTGAACGATGACGGATGGCGGTGGCGATGAGGTTTCTTCACCCGTCATGAAGGGAACCATGGCGATTGAGATTTAGGCCTTTTTCCGTTGACGGCGTTGTCAGAACGAGACAATGATGAGGATGCATATCACGGCGATGAAGAGCACCACCCAAAGGCCATGGATTTCGCTACCCAATCCTCCTTTTTTGTTTGATTTTCCACCTATTCCGTAGAGAAAAATTTCGGGGAAGAAGCAACAACAATAAAACGCTATGAATGGATTACCAAAAGCCAGACCAATCACAATCAAGGGGACAAAAACGAACCCGGCCAGAACCATCAACATCGCATAATCGTCAGCCTTGATCCCGATGTCGTTGCTGGGTGGTTTCGTTGGCTGGGCCGCCGTTGTGGGCGGGGCGCTCATGCTTTGGTTGCCCACGTCGTCTGCCTGCTGTTCGAGGGCGGCCAGGTCGTAGATGCTGGATGTTTCCTTCTCGGTGTGGATGTTCAGGTTGCGTGGACGAGGCGGAGGTCGAGGCTCCCCGTTGCTCGCGCCGATGGCGATGAACAGAACACCCACCGCCATCAAGACAAGAATGAACGTGGTGATGGACGACGTGTCAACGTCGGGCATGAACGGGTAGGCTAGGAAACCAAACGGCGCGAAAAACAGGGCGAGCAATCCACTGCGAAGGAACAGGCCGTGGCGTTGATTCTTAGGTTCGACCGCCGGACTGGTTGGCGTGCTCACCGCTTTGACGGGAGGAGGCAAGCCCTCATCGTCGAGGTCGACCTGTTCCACCGTTTGGGCAAGCTCTGGCAGTGCCGCTGTTGAGGAATAACCGGGATGGATCACAATGGGTTGGGGCGGAGCAGCCCTGCCCTCATCAGATTCCATGAGGATGAATTGATTCACGGAAATATAGGTTTTTTTCCGCTTCAGCCACTTTTCAGTGGCCGCCGGTTACCTCAGGGTTTCTTGAAACCCTCTTGCATGCGAGTAAAGGCCTGGTTCACTTTGGTGTTGTGGTTCATGGTTGCAAGGCCGGATGGGAGCATGAACAAGACGCCAACGAGTACGATGGGAAAAATGTCAACCGCCAGACCAACAACAATGATGACCCCACCCATCACATAGGTGACTCGATACTTGGTGGCTTCTGCCACGGGAGCATTGGTCAATCGAAGCGCTTCCGCCTTGGCGATCCGGACAGATTTTTTCCATTCGTTCTGCCTTGTTTCTGCGAGCAAAATCAACACGATGCCAAGGATGATTGAAAAGCAGCAGACAAAGATTCCATCATCAAAAATGATGTCCGCATCGGTTCCAATGAACAACACCATGGGGACAGCAAAAAAGAACAGGAGTCCAAACGCAAGCAAGGCGTTCGTGTTGGGCTTGCTGTCCTGAAGGAATTGCACCTTGGCGAGGGCTTCCTCGACCGTGGAGGGGTCTTGACCGGGCATTGTTGCGGCCGACGGCGTGGAGGAGCCAGTGGTAGGGTCTTCGGCCGGCTGGATGATGGAGCTTCCCTGAATGAGGATGGGTTGAGGGGGGCCGTCGCCTTCGGTTTCTTTCCCCATGGCTTGGAACTGGTGGTGTTTGGTTTAGCCCTTGTTCCGATATCGCTCATGTTCTGTTGATTTAGAAGAGGGTTTGCTGAACGGCGGTCGGTTTGGGTTGGAGGTGTTGACTGCACTGCCAGGCGATGTTCGCAGCAGCCCATGCTCCCGAGCGTAGCGCTGCTCCTCCGGTTCCCACGGGCTCACCCCATGCGTCGCCGGCTTCCACCAGCCGTGGCAGGTTGGCGCGCACACCGGGGCTGGTGGACCGTCCGTAGCGCCAGCGGTGGGCTTGGCTGCTCGCAGTGGTCAACCATGAGGCATGGCCCTCGTCCAAACGTTCGGTCAGGCCGATGAAGGCTTGGAGCACGTCGGTGCGCTCCATCTCGAGATGCTCGCGACTCCAGTCGGCCGGCAGGTGGACGACGAGACCGAGACCGTCGCCACCGGTTTCGGTCGTCATGCCGAGTTCATGGAGCGCCTGCGCAAGGCCTTCGGGCGCTGGTGCCTGATGGGCGAGCACGACCGTCCACGTGGCTTCGTAGGGGTGGCTCGACCACGCCTCGGGGGCTTGCTCCATCATCCGATGAAGTTGGGGCAGCGGGGCGGTGACGACCACGCCCGAGGCCTGCCATCGATTGCCTTCTTCGTCGTGAATGTTCCACACCTCACCGTCTCGCTCAAGGCGGGTGACCGTTGTGCTGGTGAGCACGTCGATGCCCTCGAGCCAGCCGACGATGGTGTCCGGGCCGTCCACGAGGCGGTGTCCATCACCAGCGACGGCACGGCCTTCGTTTCGTTCCACCTCGGCCCACGCTTCCATCCAGGTAGGCCACGCGTGAAGATGTGCGGCGCCGTGGGTGATGACCACGTCGTCGAGGCGGCGCCGTGAACTGCGACCGCCCACACGCCGGCCTTTGTCGAGCACGACCACGTCAAAGCCGTGGTCAGCCAGCAGGCGAGCAGCCGTGGCGCCGGCAAGACCCGCTCCGATCACCACGATGGGATGCTCGGTGGAGGAGGCCGGCTGGTCGGTGAAGGCCCGGTAGCGGTCCATGTCGAGGCGGCTCATGTGGGTGCGAGGATCGCGCTGTCGGACCAAGCCAAGGATCGGAGCGGGCGGATGGAAGGGTCGGTCAAACAAGCCGTGGCACCACTGCACGCCGACCACCGAGGAGGGATCGCGACCGTCCAGGGCGTACTTGTCGTTGAGATGCTGGCCCCAAGCCACGGACTGCTCAAGGTCTGCGGTCCAAAACGGGAGCGCTTTGCCCCACGTCATGCGGACGTTGTTGTGCAGCTCGCCGTGGCGCAGGAGCGACCGTTGGCAGGCCGCCCACAAGGGGTCGTGCACAACGCCTCGTTCGAGGTGACGCAGGGGGTATTGGGTGGTGCGC
>DAET01000045.1:36325-99925 GCA_002497765.1 Euryarchaeota archaeon UBA486 | reverse complement strand
TTGGTGTCAAGGCTGTCCATGTAGCGGTGGTAAGGGAGAATGATGTGGGCTCGCTCGCTGACGTAGAGGCGGTCGCCGCGTGGGTCTTCACCAGCCGTGGCCTGCCAGTCGGTCAGTTCTTTGTGGAGCACCCACGGGTCGATGACCATCCCATCGCCGAGCACGAGGTGGCATTCCTTGCGGGTGATGCCGGAGGGGAGCAGGTGAAACTTCAGCACCTGTTCACCGAGCACGACGGTGTGTCCGGCGTTGTTTCCACCCTGAAAACGGGCCACCCACGTGGCTTGTTCAGCCAAGCGGTCGACCAGTTTTCCCTTGCCTTCATCGCCCCACTGGGCCCCCAAAATCACGGTGGCTGGCATGATGTTCTCCACTGTCACGGCACCGCGGGCCGCCTTTGAACCCTGTGATGTCCACGCGTCAACCTCAGCCACGCTGGTGAGAAAAAAGTCGGCGTGAAGGTGAACGACCATTTATATTCTCACAGGTAAACCTTCCATGTGAAAACCGGAGGAAGATGTTCGGAAAGCGGTGCACTGAGCGTGATTAAGTATCTGCAAGGAAACCACGAATTTATATAACATCGGCCACCACTACTAAACAAGGAGTTGAGAAGATGAAGCAAAACACCCGCGCCACTCAAACCACCGCTGCACCAGGTTCAGCCCTCCCTGGATTGAACAACGACCGTAGCGGTCGACGAACCCTCGACGGCCACACCCGTCCCTGCGAGGAGTGCGGTGCTGTCAACTGGGATTTTGACATTACTCGCGGCGAGATCACCTGCGGCGACTGCGGCCTCGTAGCTGAAGAGAACGTTCCTGACCCCGGCGCAGAGTGGACCAACCGAGACAACGGCGAAGACCGGTCCCGTGTCGGTCGCCCCATGACCTACACTCTCGCCGACAAGGGCCTCAACACCACCATCGACGTTCGAGACCTCAACACCGGCATCGCCTCACGCCACGGCATGAGCTCGCAGGCTCGACGAGACTGGCGGCGGCGCCGTGTCATCGACGAGCGCTCCAAGACCCGCAAGAGCCGCGAGCGCAACCTCGTGAAGGCCAACCAGTTCATTCGGGACCGCTCTGGACTGCCAGCGCCCTTGCAAGAAGAGGCGGCTCGCCTCTACCGTCGCCTATCCGGTGAAGGATTCGTTACCGGTCGCTCCATCGCCGGTGTCACCGCAGCCTGCACCTACCTCGTGGCTCGCCAAGAAGGCCTGCCCCGACAAATTCCCGAGGTCGCCGAAGCCTTTGACATCACGGAAAAGGACCTCTCTCGCTTGATCCGCCAAGTCTCACGCCGCTTGAACATGCACAAGATCACGGCGCCCGACGAGTACTTTGACAAGTTCATGTCCGACCTGGGCCTTGAACCGTCCATTCGTACGCCGCTCGATGACCTCTGGAACACCATCAAGCCACACGACGACGTGTGGCAGGGGAAGAAACCGATGGGTGTCGCAGCGGCCCTCATCTACAAGGCAGCCACGGCAGCCGGCACGCCACGAACCCAATCCGAGGTCTGCGCTGTTGCAAACGTCTCGGAGGTCACCCTCCGTGGATTGCTACGCCTCATCGATGGGTTGCTTGACAAGATTCGTCAGTACCAGAACCTTCAGTGAGCGAACCTTGATGAACGGGGCCAACGACCCCGTGACATGGGATTCAAAGCCAAGGCGAGAAAGCACCGCAAAGACGCCGGCGAAGAAGACACCAAAGCCAAGACCACCAAGAAGGAAGGGGAGATCCCCTGCGGCGTCAAAGGCTGCGAGAACTTTGCCGACAAATCGCACGGTGGACGTTCCCTCTCGGTGGACGATGCCATCGACATGTGGGGCTCGAGCGGCTACGAAATGCGCAAGGGTCGCGTTCGAGTCTGCAAGTCCTGCTACCGCAAGTGGAAGAAGGAAAACAAGAACGACGACATGTACTGATGTTGCCGTTTCCCTTCGCCCACGAACATCAACTCCAACCCGAGCTACACTCCAAGCGACCGTTGTTTTCACTTTCACTTCTTTTGTGAAGGGTGTGCAAAACCAAGGTGTACCTTCAGCGGTTCCTGTGTGTCATGCAACAACGAACCATCGTCCGCAGCCTCACCACCAATGACGGTACGCTCATTGCAATGAACGACGGGAGCGTCGCTTGGAAACCCCTCGAAGGCCGACCGACGCGGACGACGCTGGATGACCTGCCCACCGTCCTGTTGGCCCTTCGCGGCCCCATGGGCCCCGTGGATGCTGCTGCCGTGGGCACCGCTGCTGGCGACGTTCTCGTGCTCACGCTCCCGAGACTGGAGGTGGTGGCCAAATTCACCCTGCAGTCTGGTGGCATTCGTGCCATCACGCTCGTTGAAAACGGCGCCTTTCACTTCCTGGTTGGAACCCAACACGGTGCGGTATGGTCGCTGTGCGACACCCGCACGGAACGATGCGAGCACGTCTTTTCCATCGACGGTCCTGTTTCGAGCCTCCATCTTGAAGGCGAACTCGTTCACGTCCGTAGTGGGTGGATTCACCATGTACGAGCCTGGGATGGAACTTCCCACGACGTCAAGAACACGGCGGAGGCCTACCCAGTACGACGCCAGCGACGCCTCAGCGACACCTACTACTTGCCCTACCCCGCCTAAACCGACTCATGTTCCTCAAGCGGCCAGGGTGAGCGGGGCGTGAGCCACACCGCTGTTGGTGCCGGTCGGTCCCATGAAGCCGGTGGACGGCCGTCGTTGGCCACAGCCTCCTCAAAGAACGCCAAGTGACGGTCAAGGACTTCGGCAACATGCCCGAGGCCACGGATGGCCGGCCCCTGCAAGGGCACTATGGAGGTGAGGTTCATTCGCTTGATGCGCTTCAAGCTCGCCACCACATCAACCAGCGAACCACCGGGCATGTCCCAGCGGGTGGGCCGGTCGGCCCGCGGCAGCAATGCACCGACCACGAGGGTGGAGAGATGCGGAATATGGAACCCCATGCCGTCGCTGGTGTGTCCGGGAAGATGCAGGGGGACCACCTCCCCGTCGCCCATGGGAAACACGTCCTCTTCAGACAACGGTTCGGTAAGGGTACGGGGCATGTCCGAGTCATATCGATTGGCCCAGGTGGTGAAAAAATCCCCTGTTTCGAGGGCGGCTTGACCGTCGCTGTGAATGTGGACCGGGGCATCGCCAAAAGCAGCCGACACATGAGAGGCCCCGCCCGAAACGGGGAAGCGACGCGAGGTGAGCAAGATGCGGTCAAGGGGGCGCTGTCCGAGTTGGCCTGTGATGCGCTCCACCTGGAGGGCCTGGTACCACGACGTCCCTGCGTTGATGAGCAAGTTGCCCAACGAGCCCGCGACCAACACCACGTTGCCATCGTGATGGATGCCGGGCAACCTCACGACGTTCATGGTTCGCCCATCGTGCGGCCCGTCTTGAACATACCCAAACCGGGTGGTTGCGGTTAAATAGGGGGATTCGGTCGCCCGACCATGGCACGATTCCCCGAAGCAGAAGCCCGCTTGCTTCACCGCAAGATTTGCATGCGCTGCAATGCTCGTAATGCCGTTCGTGCCACTCGCTGCCGAAAGTGCGGCTACAAAGGGCTTCGTCCGAAGAACATCGAGCGCAAGGGCAACTGATCGTTTCATCCAATCCACTGCAACAGCAGTGTGGTCGGGTCGCCAATCAACACCAGCGGAAGCACCGCAGGGAACAAGAACACCAGCAACGGCATTTTGTGGCTGACCCAGACACGGTCCACGCCATGGCCCTTGAGTGACTGCAGACGTTCTTCCAGTTCCTCTGTGGAGGGGGTGGTTCGTGGCGCCCTCGCAGCGTGAACCACTCGATGTTCACCCGTGGGCATTTCCATCGTATCGGTGAGCAACCACACGTGTCGCTTGGCCACCTCATCAACGGCCATCATCGAGGCGTGCCAGGCCATGCGGAGATCACCGAGGCGCTTGACATCGCCGCGACTGGTGTTGAGCACCAGCATGATGAACGGGATGAACAGGAAAGCGAGACCGCCCCAAATCAGCAGCGAGATGCTCACAGGAAGCGCCACCACAGTGGTTTCACCGACCGAGCCGAAGGGCAACGGCACCGAAGCCCATGTGGGAAACACCAAACTCACCCACATCAGTGCTTTGGCGTCAGCCCCGCCGTGCAGCAACCGCAATCTCCACGCCATGTCGATGAAGAAGATGACCAGGAACAGGGCGGCTGTTCGCCACCAAAGCATCCCGAGGGCATCACCGTTGTCAAGCAACACCTCCACCGGGGTGGTGGCCTGATAGCGAAGGGCGCCAGCGACCACACCCACTGCACCGGCTGCGTACCAAAACAGGAACGTGCGATCCATCCATGAACCGTTGAGGGCGTCCTTGATGGTCGGGCGACCAAACACCGACACGCTGGCGTAAGCCACGACGGCCGCAGCCGTGAGGTAAATCGTCCAGTCGGCACCCTGGACCATTAAATCGAGGGCCCAAATGAAAATGGCAGGTTTGGCCCAAACAATCCAGTGTTCGTTGGCCACCCTCCGCTCTCGGTGATCCATCCATGCAGCCCAACCCATACCGAGCAACAGGACGGCGACCCTTGTCCATCCCAAGATGGCCTCGTTGGTCGCCTCCATGGTTCAACCAAGGCGGCCATCAACTTAAAGACGGCCGCCGACCAGCGAAAAGATGCGTGAAACAAGGTGACCGACATGAACATCGAAGAACGATTAGAACAAGTTGCCACGGTCATCAACCAAATCGATGACCCCAAAGTCCCACGAAACATTCGCCGTCAAGCGAAAGAAGCCTGTGAACAATGGCTCCTGAACAAAGGCAAGAAACTCGATGTCCGCATTGCTATGGCCCAGTCAAAACTGGAGGAACTCTACGAGGACCCCAACATTCCACCTGAGTTTGGCACACTGATTTTGACCATCAACACCGAACTCGAGCGAATCTTGACCGAAGTGCTTTGATTCACTCTTCTTCGGTTTTGTCGTCGTCGAAGGCAAACACGAGACGTCCGAGGAACAACCGCTCTTTCACGGAGAGCTTCCCCTCCGTAACGATTTCTTCGAGCTGGTCGCTCCATTTCTGCGGGAGCGGCATGTGGTCGATACCAACACGGATCAACTCGATTTGATCCACGCTCAAGCGGCCTCTGCGCAAGGCGTACTCCGCCGCAATGCGGGCCGAAATGAGTTTCACCTGACCGTCCGTGTAGCCAAGGACGGTTTGAAGTTCGTTCAACATGCGCTCCTCATAGGCCGTGATACGACCGTCTTTGATTGCCTCACGCCACGCCTCCTCGAGGGTCGGCGCCCGCTCGGAGAGCAAGATGGCCAGCGGACGGGTGGCATCGATGTTCTCGAGAACGATCTTGAGAATGACGACGAGCGGAATGGAGAGAATCATGCCGATGATGCCCCAGACCCAGAACGAAAAGGCGGTGACGACCAACAACAACACGGGAGAGATGTCAAGGGCTCGACCGGCCCAACGGGTCTCAATGACGTTGCCCCACAGTTGCTGATTGGTCAACAAAAGGACGGTTAGGATCAGCAACATGGTGGGATCGAGGAGGATGAACCCAAGAATCAACGGTGGGATGGTGGCCAACAATGAACCAATGTAGGGAACGTAGTTCAGCAAGAAGGTGAGCAAGGCCCACGTGAACCATAGGTCAATCCCAAAGAGCAGCATGACCAGTCCTGCACACACACCGGTTCCAAAACCAACACCGGTCTTGACGACCACGTAGGTGTTGACGCTGGCTTCGATTTGATCCCGGATCATGTGGACACGTTCGCTTGCACCTCCTGGATAAGCACGCTCAATTCGTCCGGGCAACAGACTGGCTTCGAAGATGATGAAGAGCAAGAAGAACAGCACCGTCACACCGGTAACGAAGAACATCCCCACGCTTGACAGCAACCCGCTGATGGCCTCCGATACCCCCGAGTCGCCTTCGAGCAATCCCATGCTGGCGAGGTCCTCATCCAACGTACCGTCGAGCGTTGCTCCCGAATCAAGAATGGATTTTCCGATGAGGGGCATGCCTTTGACGTCGTTCCATCGCTCGTCCAACAACTCGGTGTATTCGTCCATTCGCTCCTCGTCGCTGAGCAGTGTATCCGCCTGCTGGTAGGCGAAGAAACCGGCTGAAAGCACGATAAGGATGGCCAACATGAGCATCGTGATGTACGACAACATGATGGGGAATCCTTTGGCAGAAAGGTAGTCTGCACCCGGTTTGAGAACAAAATAAATGCCCAAGGCAATGAACAATGGTTGCAACACATCGACCAGTTGTATCAGCCAAACGGTAACGAGGGTCATGATGACCGCAGCGTGAGATAGCAGGGTTACCCGCTGACGAAAATTCTCACTTGTCCACGCTGGCGTGGTGGTTTCCATAAATGGGCGACCACCGGTGGGGTCTTCAATTCATCTCAGGGGCAGATGGCATGGATTCCGCCTCGTTAATCTCTGGCAAGCGAGGGATACGGAGGGTCAGCACGGCAGAGATCACCATCAACAAACCGCACACGTGGAAGACCGTATGGTAGTCCCAAGGAAATTCACGACCCACGGTCAATTCCCAAACGATACCGCCCCCGAGGGGACCAAAGATTCTCGCAAACGCACTCAGGGACTCTTGAGCGCCCATCACGACACCCAAATCGTATCCGTCTTTCCTTGCCAGTCGCGTGAGGTAGGTGCTCGTGGACGGTTGGAACACCCCGTTACCGATGGCGATGCAGGTGACGACAAAGAACAGTTGGAGCCATGCCATGCTGGCCTGCGTGTAGGGAATCAAGGTCAAGCCAAGACCGGTGAGGAGAATGGACATCGGAATCAAGCGACGGGTTCCAAATCGCCGGGTGAGCGGACCGATCAGTGCACCTTGGGTGAAGATGCCCAACAAACCGATCATGGCAAACATGCGGCCGTTGTCTTGTTCGGAGAAACCGAGACCTCCTGATGCAGCGTCCATCTCCGTGTAGAGAATGAACACCGAGTGCATGATGGTGAATCCGAGAATGAACAGTGTGGCCACCCAAATCATGGCACCAATGCCGGGTTTACCCAACATCGCCACGGAATTACGGGTCATGTCAATGAACTGGCGACCCCACGAAACGCTCTCTGTGGGTTGTGCTGCTTCAACATCAATGGATTCTGGCAGTTTGAAGTACGCCAGCACCAAGGAGCCGGTGGAAAGAACACTGGCGATGACGCACGGCAACAGGTAGGGGAAGGTCTCGAACACGGTATCGGCAAAGACACCCCAACGGTCAGCCGGGCTGGAGAATTCGCCGCCGATGAACGGTCCAATGGTGAAGCCCAAACCAAAGGCTGCTCCGATGAGCCCCATTCGAGTGGCGAGCTGCTTGGGGGTGCTCACATCCCCAATGTAGGCACGTGCAACGGCGATGTTGCCGTTGGACACCCCTGCGAGGAATCGCATGGCGAGGGCAAAAAGCAAGGTTGAGGAGAGTCCGAAGGCGGTGAAGAACACCGTGTTGCCCACCAAGCCGATCATCAGCACAGGACGTCGTCCGATGCGGTCAGAAAGCGAGCCCCAGATCGGTGAGAACAGGAACTGACCAAAGGAATAGCCCGTCATCAGAAGGCCGACCCACAACCCGATTCGAGCGACGCCTTGCTCGGCTGCAAGGTCTTGAACGAGATAGGTGAGGAAGGGAATGATGATGCCAAAACCGATCATATCGATCATCGTGACAAGGAACAGCACCACCAAGGCACCCTTCCCCGCATCGCGATGATTTGCATCGGACATTGTTCGTTCCAAGGCCCGGATGGTATTAGTAAGCGACCCCAATAATCCCGCAGGGAGAGGTGTTTCTCAGACCAGTGAAATCTTGCTCTGAACTTCAGGGGTCAAGCGGTCAATGACGGCTTCAAGACGCTCAACGAGACCTGCCTTTTGTTCGTGCTTGATAAGAGCATACTGCATGACTTCGTCAAGCGTGTCAACAGCGACGACCTCCACCATGTCCTCGAAGCGGTCGTCAAGGAGCACGTCCTGCATGTTCGCCCTGGGCACGACGATGGTCTTGACGCCGGAACGAGCAGCGGCCTCGATCTTGGCCGTGACACCACCGATGGGCAACACTTCGCCTCGCACGGAAAGAGAACCAGTCATCGCAAGGTCTTGGCGGATGGGGATGTTTTCCAGCGCAGAGATGATAGCGGTGGCGATGGTGATGGACGCTGAATCGCCGTCAACACCGTGGGTGTCCACGAACTGAATGTGAATATCGTAGTCCGAGATGTCCTTGCCCGTGAGTTTCTTGATGACGGCGCTGACGTTGGTCACGCTTTCTTTGGCCAGATCGGAAAGGCCGCCGGTGGCGTGAATCTTTCCACCACCGCCTTGCGACGGGGTGACGAGGGCTTCGACGGGAAGCATGATGCCACTGAAATCCGAAAGCCCGGAGTTGGCACCGAGCACAGCCAGGCCGTTCACGCGGCCCACGCGCTGACCGCTGTTGACCAGCATGGCGTAGTCCTGGCGACGTTCGATCATGCGATCAGCGACTTGCTGCTCAAGTGGCTTGGCGATGTTGCGTGCACCGAGCACGTGTTCGGCAGATGTCAACGGAGCACCGGCTTCCACGGCCAGATCACCAGCGATGCGAACCAATCCACCGAGTTCACGGAGGCGCAAGGAAAGTTTGCCTCGGCGACCAGCACGGCGTTGTGCTTCTCGAAGGATGATGGCCACGGCACTCTTGTCGAAGTGAGGGATTTCACGAACCGTGTCTTGATCTCTCAGCACCTCTTGTGCGATGAAACGAATGAGTCGGCGGCGGTTGCGAGAGGTGTCGGGCATCTCAGAGTTCACGTAGACCTCGTAGCCGTACCCACGGATACGGCTTCGCAGTGCGGGGTGCATGCCTTGAATGGCGTCGAGGTTCCCTGCAGCGATGAGAATGAAATCACACGGCACAGGCTCGGTCTTGGTCAGGGCACCGGAGGAACGCTCCGACCGACCTGAGATGGGGAAGGCACGGTCTTGCATGGCCGTGAGCAGCGCTTGTTGCTCCTCAAGGCGAAGCAGGTTGATTTCGTCGATGTAGAGAACACCCTTGTGGGCTCGGTGGATGGCACCGGGCTCAACACGGTCGTGGGCAGGTGTTTCCATGCCACCTGACTGGAAGGGATCGTGGCGAACGTCGCCAAGCAGTGAACCAGACAGCGTAGCAGTAGCGTCCACGAAGGGCGGCAGCTCGTTGAGATCGTGCTTCACCAGCACCTTAGGAATGCGGCTGTCATCCACGGCACCGAGACGACTTCGAATGAACATGTAACCGAAGACGAGGAGGAAACCACCGAAGAGAAGGGTGAACAGATCACCGGACTGGAGGGCGGCAATGAGCAAGAGAAAACCGATGGCGGCAAACGCGATGAACAACATGCGCTGGGATTTCTCTCGCTGCTGGCGAATGGCCTCCTTCTGTACCTTGACGATGCGTTCGGCTCGACCGGCGGGAACGGTACGGACCCGAGGCACGTTCTCGTCATCCTCGTTAGGATAGACGAGCACGTCTTCGAGGGCGTCCTTAGGAAGCAGGTCGGTCATGGACCGAGCAAGCATGGACTTGCCCGTTCCAGGGTCGCCGATCATCAGCATGTGGCGTCGCTGTTCGGCCGCCTTCTTGATGACGACAGAACCGGCTTCCTGTCCGATGACCTGGTCGACCAGACGGTCGGGAATGGGAACATCGGCGGTGGACTCAAACGCGACCTCGGCAATCCAATCCTCAACCGATTGATTGAGAACTTCATCCGCACCTGTGGGCTCGGGAGACCACACCGTGGTGGTGGGTTCCTCGGCCACATCGGTAACCTCCTCAACACCGGGTTGGCCCTCATCAAGGGCTTCATCGGAAGGGGTCACGGTTTCTTCGGCCACGATACTTCCTCTCCTCACTCCCCTTTAGGGGTATGCTTTTCGAACAAATCCGGCGAGGGGTCAAAAAGACTCCATCACTGTTGGTTCAGTTGGTCAAGGTATTGCTGACCGTAGTAGTTCCACTGTTCCATGGTCCAGCCAGCGGGCAGGCCACCGGGGGGCAAGGGTGGAGCAGCAGGCGCCACCACGGGAGCAGGAGCGGCAACAGGAACCGGTGCAACGGCAGGAGCCGGTGCGGGCGCCACGGGCGCCACGGGTTGCTGGAAGATCTCACCAGCGCCACCGTACATGGAGTTGGCCACGGTGTCATGGATGGGAAGAGCTTCGGCGTTCCACTTCATTTCCTCGGGCTGGCCACCGCCTCCACGCATGAACATCAAACCAAGGAGGGCTGCCACGATGAGGACACCAATCACGATGAGGATGATGTTCATGTTGAGGCCGCCTTCAGCGTCATCTGCGCCGTTGCTCTGGACTTCTTCGGTCGGGCAATCTGCACGTGGGTCGTCGCAGGCGAGGTCAAAGTCGGTGTTGAGTTCAGCCAACCGTGCTTCGAGGGACACCTTGTCCGCTTGGTTGGCGTCATCAGCCAATTGTGCCTCAACTTCGGCGATTTCAGCCACGAGTTTGGCCACGTGCCAGTCAAGGAGTTCCTCTTCCATGTCAGTAGGCGTTGGAAGTTCCTCGGTCGTCATCCACTTCGTGGTGTCGCTGGTCTTGTACTCCTGGCCGAGGTCATCAACGGCACGGACGGTGAGGCCGATGTAATCCATGTCCCGCATACCGTTGGTGCGAGCAAAGCCACCATCACCGTAGGAAGATGGGATGTTCATCTCTTGGATCCAGCCGGTGCTGGATCGGGACATGTCCAAATCGTATTCCCAGAAACCGTCGCAGGTACCGGACAACTCGTTGCACAGGGACCAGGTCACCGAGATGACAGTGAAGGATGGCGCACCATCGGTCAAGGCAAACGATGCGGTTGGCGTTTGGGTCTCGTAGGTGTAGTTCACCATGTCAACATAGAGGTGGCCGGAGCCATCATCGATCTTCGAGATGTAGAATGGGAGGGCGTCAAAGACGTTGACGGTGATTTCGTAGCTGTTCGTGGCGTAGCCGTCGGTCGTGGAAATCGTGACTGTGTGGATGCCAACTTCCTCGAAGTTCAAGATCAAGTCCCCGGTGACCAAACGAGCAGAGCCTGTCTCGGTCGACTGTGGGTTGTTGACCCAGTATGTGCCCTGCGGGCTGTCAACGTCCGTCAAGCGGCTGTTGAGGTTGATGACCTTCTGGCGGTTCGTCTTCAAGGAGAATTCCTCGATGTCCGTCATGTCGAGGCGAGGTGCGTCGTTGATGGGGTTGATGCGGATGGTGACCGTTTGGTCGGAGTATTGCTCACCGTCGCTGGCACGGAGGGTGACCACCGTTTCGCCGTTGACGTCGTCGTCAACCGTTTCGTAGCCGAGGGTGTTGCCTCGGAGCTCAACGGTGACGAGTTCGGGGTTTGAATTGTCCATGATCTGAAGCGAGAGCGTCGAGATGTCAACGGGTTGACCGGTGTCGTCGGTGTCGGAGAGGTACTCGGCGAGGGAAAGGATGCCGCTGCTGCCTTCGTCGACCATCTGAATGGGCAGACCGCCCCAGCGAGGCTGACCGTTCTCAATGACATTGAACAGGAGCGTACCGTAGGGAAGTTCGCCGCTGTCGGAGTAGTCGCCACCGTCATCCACACGGATTTCGATGCCCTTCTGGCCGAGCGGGCAACCGTTGTCGTACGGGAAGAGAACCTCGATTTCTTCGGTGGCTGGGTGCCATGCGACGAAGTTATCGCTGGTCGACGAGATGATGAGGTCGCCCAAAGGCGTTTCCGGGTCGCTCACGTGGCCGTCCATGCTGACCTTGGTGCTCAAGTCGCACATGACGGTCGGCACGGGATCAGCCACGATGATGGGGCGACCGTTAGCCAGTTCGAACATGTCTTCGGAGACCGTCCAGTCGCTGGTTTGGCCGCGGCTGTCAACGGTGCGAACGCGCACGTCGTAGTCACCGGCGCTCATGGCCATGCTGGGCGTGACGATGTATTCTCGTCCTTCCTGGGCCGTGTCCCGGTAGAGGATGTTACCGCCGGAGACGATGCTTCCGTCCCACAGGTTGGCACCAGCAGCAGAAACTTCAACCTCGAAATTCATGCTGTCGATGGTGTCGACATTGTCGTTGGCATCACCCTTGGCAAGAACGGTGACATAGTCCCCACGCTGAACGACATCAGAGCCGATCACCTGCGGGGTTTTCACGAGCGGGACACGGTCGTGGTCCACACCGATTTCAGCCACGTTGTTGCTCCCGGTCATGTCGCCGGTGACGCCGACGAGGCGAGCACCGAAGTTGGTGGACCAAACGTTGCTTGGCAAGTTGGAGGTGTCGAACGTGGCCGTGCCCGTGAGGAACGGAGAGCCAGGAGCCACGTTCAAGGTCGGGATGGAAACGGTGTCAATCGCCGTGGTGGTGGCGCCGTTCTTGTAATAGAATTCGAGCGAGCCACCGTTGGTGTAGTCCAAGTCGCCGGTGTTCTTCACATCCGCCTGCAGTGTCACTGTGTCGCCACGGACGTAGGAGGGGGTGCCTTGGTCGTTGGTGACCATCATGCCCGACACACCGATGTCCATCTTGGGGCCCATCGTTGAGTCGATGGCGTGGTAGACGTGGGGGCTGCTGCCGCCAACGGAAACTTGGTTGCCGCTCATCAAAGCAGCAACGACAATGGCTTTGTTGATGCCGCCAGGAACGACGGAGGTGGGAACAGAGGTCCACGACTCTGTGGCTTCAGTTGAGGAAACGGAAACGCTGTGGAAGGCGGTTCCAGTGCCACCGCTCTTCGACTTGTAGGTATCACCGGTGGTCAACCAAGCCATCCAGCAGTTGTAGCCGTGGGGGATACCCGAGGAATAGGAATAACCCGTGCAGTCCTTGTCCACAAGGGCGGCATAGAGTTTCATGTTGGAGGCTGGGGTTCCCGAGCCCTTGTACTTGTAAGAGATGCTGATGTCGTAGGAGCCTCCGTTTTGTGAGATCGCTGCCGACATACCGTAATCGTTGACGGTGCTGTGCATGCCGCCGCCGCTTGAGAACAGGCTATCGTAGGTGGTGTACTGGCTGTTGGCGCCGCTCTGGCGCTTGTCGGTTCGGTCGCCGAAGTAGGCGTCCGGTGCACCGCCGGTGGTCCACGCCCAGTTGTAAGGAGCGACGTTGCCGGCACGAGCGGTGTTGGTTTGGCCGAAGGAGGCCGACATGTAGGTGACGTAGACATACTCATCGGGGTGGTTCTGCTTGATGGAGTGATGAGCATCCGAACCACCGCCCGTCTTGGAGCAGTGGCCGCAGTTGTCCGAGGAGATGTACTGACCGAAGACAACGTGCCCGGGACTGGTGGCTTGGGAGTTCTGTTGAACCACCGGCTCGTCTTCGAGTTCAAGTGGTGTTTGGTAGAGTTCACCCATCATTCCGGAAGCAAGGCTTCCGAGGAAGATGGCGACGATGGCAAAGGCGAGGCTACGCACAGCGGTGTTCATGTTAATAGCACGAAACAGAGAGTATATGAAACAAACGGACTGATGTCTAAACCACCATCTTGCGAAGTCCTTGCAGTCCAGCGATAATACCAGCGTGGAGAACCTTAACAGGAAGCGCCCAGTGGGCGTAGTTGTGACCTCAACAGAATGGGCTGTCCTCATCGAGGAAAACGGGAAAACCTACGTCGTTGAACTGGTTGATCAGCAACAGAAGATCAAGGGTCTCGGCGTGTTTAACCCACGCCAAACACTTCACGACATCACCATCGGCCAGTCCGTCATCATCGGCCAAAAAGAACTGAAACGGATGCCTGTTCGCCTTCCGGAACTCAGCAAAGGCATGGTTCGACGCGCCCAAACCATTGGCAGCAAGGACGCCGGATTTTTCCTCACCAAACTCGGCCTTGGCCCCAACGATGCGGTGCTCGAAGCGGGCATCGGAAGCGGTGGCCTTTCACTCTACATCCAGCGTGTCCTCGGAAAGGACGGCGTCCACGTGACCGTTGAACCCCGTGCAGAACATGCTGATGTGGCGCTGGAAAACCTGCGTCGTGCCAGCGCTTCGTGGAGTCAACATCCCGCGCATCACCACCTCGAGGGCACGTTAGAAGAGCGGGCTGCAGAGGCGGGCGAACTCGTCGAAGGGTTTCACGCCATCATCCTTGACCTTCCCGACCATCCCCCCGCCATTGAAGCATCCGCAGCACTGCTGCTTCCTGGCGGCCGCTTGGCCTGCTATTGTCCGGTATCGTCCCAACTCGAGCGGGCGTGGGAAGCCTGTGAAGCAGCCGGTTTGACCGTGGAATGGGCCGGTGAGCTGATGGAACGCGAATGGGGCCGCGCATCAAAAGGCGGTATGCGGCCCGTGAACGGTCCGTTTGGCCACACGGCGTTTCTGCTGGTCGCCCAGCGATTGTGAAGCGGCAAAACCCGAGGTTGAGGAGGCGCTTTTCTACGGAGCAAAACCTCCAGCTGTCTGCTGGTTCGCCGACGATCACTCAACCACACGAATCTTGTTTTCGCACTGGGGACAGGTGAAGCGGAACGGCGGCGTGCTCCCTCGTGGAACACCCAGACGAGCATCACAGGTTGGACAGTTGACCTTGGATTCCCCGTCCAATCGGCATTCGTTGTAGCCGAGTTCAGGCAACTCCTTTTCCTCTTCAACCTCGTCCTCTTCTTCATCGTCAACCTCGCCGCTCGATGCGTCATCTCCACGGGGACGGCGGCGAAGGAGTTGAATCGCAACAATCGCCAACAACCACCCAGCGCCCATGGCGCCGAGGGCCGCCGTTTGACTGACTTCCACGCCAAGCGGCAACGAGAGGCCGTTGGGCGGCAGGGCCGGCCCTTCAATGGTAATTGGAAGGGGAACCGACTCATCGGTGGTCAAGACGCCTCCGCCGGTCGAGGTTGCACTCACCACGATTTCAGATGTAGCACTGCGAGCGGTGTTTGAAGTGATGGTCAGCAAGAAATCAACGCTCGAGCCGGACGTCAACGAGAAATCACTCGTCACAACATCATCGCTCATGCGTTGCCATTCCAGCAGCACGAGGCCGGTGTTCCGTCCGTAGGCGTCCAGCGTGCCTGAAACTTCGGCGTTGCCGAGGTTGCTCACCGTGAGAATGACCGAGGTAGAACTGTCGACACCCAACGACACCTGTCCTTCCGAAACCGAAAGGGCGACAAGCGAATCGCCCGGCCAATCCACCTCAACGGTGTAGAGCGCAACCTGTTGAACAGCAACATTGCTGCGTACAGCACTCACGGCACGGAAGGACACCCCACGCTGGCCTGCTGCGGCATCGTTGGCGACAACACACGACCATCCGAGCGCCTCGGAAGACAGGCCTGCACCAACCGTGACTGAAGCATCAAGACCACAATCTTCCCCGATGGTGGTGATGCTGAACGTGTCCTCAGTGTTGCCCGTGTTGGTCAGCACAACCGAGCCAAACACGGATTCACCGGGCCCTGCAGCGTCTTTGTCGACACGGACATCAAGGGTCGCCCCTGCCAACACCGGCTCAATGGTGATGTTGACGGCATCGCTCACCGCTTCGTTGGAGGTTGAGACGCTGCGCAGGGTGTAGACCACGCCGTTGTCCGGCGCACCGGTGGAAGCTTCACGAACGGTGATGGTGACCTGTTGCGAGGCACCGGGTGCGAGTTGGAACGAGGTGGGTGAGACCGTAAATTCGAACCAGTTCCCCTGACTTTCCGTTGACCATTCCACGAGGAAAAGGTCAGACGCCGTGCCCAGGTTGACCACTTCAACGTTCATCGAGGACGTCGTCAGCGGACTGGCAAACATACGCTGTTGAACGCTGTTCACCACGACTTCCTCCCGATCAATAACCACCACATCAAAGCTGTACGAGATGCTGAACAACCCGTCCTGGTAGGTGAGCACCACCGGGGAGGATGCAGGCGTCGCACCGGTGGTCGCGGAGAAGGTGATGTTGAGTTCCTGTTGTGCACCGGGTGCAAGGGGAATCTCATTCATTTCGTGGGCGACGTCCACGCCGACGGGTAAGCCCGAAAGGGTGGGGAGCAACGTCAGGTTGGAGGTCCCATCGTTCACAAGCGTGAGTCCCATCGTCGAGGATTCGCCGGGTGCTACGAGCACACGGTCCTCGCTGGGTGGGAGCAGTGATGCACCGTCCACCTCCAACAAGTGAACATCCACCTGAAGGGCAGCGGTCTCGCCGTTGTATGAGGTTGAGAAGGCCTGCTGAAGCATGCCGGAGAGGGAAGCATCACCCTTGGTGTTCACCGTCCACGTGCCGACTTCTCCTGCCGCCACGGTGATGCCTGAAGAACTGACGAGCACGGTGGTCAGGCCAGTCGAGCCTTCAACGTCAAGGAAGAACGTGGCCTCATCGCTTCCGTGGTTGGTCAAACGAACCTCGTAGTTGGCTCCTTCCGCTGGAACGATTTCAACCGCAGCGAGGGGACCTGCAAGGGAGAAGTTGACAGCCTCGTCCACTTCAATCGTGAAGTCATACACATCCAGCGATTCGGTTGCGCCATCCACGTTGTGGCTGGCCGTGAGGGTGAACGAACACGAGGCCGTGCTGTCGACGTTTTCGTCGACATCAATGATCATCTCAACTTCCTCGACACCACCCGCCGCCAACCCGGTCGACATGGCTGAAACCAACGATCCCGTGCAAGGATGTGTTCCCGATGAAGCAGAAGCGACCAACGCCCAATCGATGTCAAGCGCCGTGTTGCCTGTGTTCTCCACCTGCACACCGGTGAGCGTGCTTGAGCCTGGCAGGAAGACATCATCCTGCCGTAGGAAGGCGGTGGAGACCGAGGGCTCAGATTCAACTTCCACCACCATGACGGTGGACGAGGTGATGTTTCCGTTGGTGGAACCAATCGTCAGTCGGTAGCCGTAGAAATCAGGGGCTGCGTCCGATGGAACGGTGATGGAGAGGGTCGCCGAAGCAGAGCCACCGGCGGCGATGTTGGAGAGTTCGTCGTCCTGCCATTGAATGTACCAACCTTGCGGAACAGAGGACCCAAGACCGAAGGCTGCAGTGCCCGAGACCTCCCATGGATAGTATGACATTCCTGTGGTTTGGTTGAACACGGTGTCGTCGGCTGCCTGCTGAAGCGCCAATTTGACGTTGGCGTTGAGGTTCACGGCATCGGTGCTTCCCACGCAGGTTTCTCCCGTCATCGTGGCGTGGAACACGCACGCAGCGAGGTAAGAGCCTGAAAGCGATGGGTGGCTGCCGTCGGAGGTGTAGAGGTCGTAGAACAGGTTCCCCGAGGCCGTGGGGTCATCACCTGCAGCGACGACGCCATCGTGAACGGTTTTGAACGCCAGGCCGACCGGTGCGATCCAGACAGCGTGGCCGGCATTGGAAATGTTCTCTGCGTAGCGGGTGTAGCCTTCCGTCAACCGCTCCTGCATCGTTGTGAAGTTGTTGTTGAAACTGTTCAGGGAGTCGCCGTCACGGTAGCCCCATGTCATGAACAGGACCGTTTCACCGCCTGCGTCAGCAATGGCATCACTGAGGGAAACGGACGCATTCTTGCTGTCTTGCCACATGCTGTTGCTCGAGTAGAACGAAGGAACTTGACTCTGGTCTTGCAACACCACGTAATCCCAAGATGACCCTCGTAGCGTGGTGTTCCACTGGTTGCCGGAGGTGTTCACATTGGACCAGTGATCTGGCAGTTTCATCCCACCTCCGTTCAGCGAACCCAAGGTGGCGTTGTAGCCGTCAGCATCCATGATGCCGTCAACGAGCGTGGCCAAGTTGTTGGCGCCCGTGTAACTGTTGCCCATCATGAGGACGGAGAGGGAGGTGGTGCTGGTCCCGTTTGAGCCCGTGCCGTTACCGGTGCTGTTGTCCGAGGGGTCGCCGCCGGATGAATTCCCAGAATTGTTGCTCGTACTGGTGTTGGTGTGGTTGGCCCACCATGATGCGAGGTCGGGTTGAACTTCCACGTCGAGGAGGAACGTATCGGTCACTGTTCCGAGGTTGTGGGCCGTGAACGCGATGTCCGTGCTTTCACCCGCTCCGATCTTCACGAGGGGCGAGCCGTCCACGCTCAGGGATGGATGGTAGGCGGGCGCCACGGACACCAACACGGTAATCATGGAAGTGGAGCCGCTGTCCGGTTCGGTCACGTTGACCGTGAACGAACCGCTGTCCGCCACCGTGGCGCCTTCGGCCAGTCTCACGACCAAGGTGGTGTTCTTGGTCCAGGTCGGGAAGACGTTGTCGACGGTGTCATCCACGGGAAGGACCGTCCACACCGAAGCCAGGTTACCCTCGTCGATGCTGACATTGAACGACTCAATGGCCGTCGCATTGTTCTCGATGGAGAGGGTGATGTTGATGCTTTGACCGGGCTCGAGGACGGCGTGTTGGACATCGACGCTCAACAAGATGGAGGAATGCGCCGACGCTGGCGCCACCATGGGTGAGAGGCTCATCATCAAGAGGACGAGGACACAACACACGGCACGACCAGCGCGGGTGGACATGGCTCAACCAAGGCGACGCTGTTCAAGAGACTTCGGGAGCATCCCACTTCCGACCGTCTGACTTTTGCCCTCTTGAAGCGGCCAACAGCGAGCAGGTTTGGTGTTCATTCCGTGAATGTTCGGCGGTCGCCATAGGGTGCTGGACGGAGCGAATGCTTCATGTTCTTCGCCACTGCCCACCGGGCATGACCACTTGGGTCCCCACCGCATACCGAACCCACACCCTCGGCGAACTCCAAGCCAACGGAGCCGACCTCGTCGACACCGAAGTGACCGTCATCGGCTTCATGGAAGCCAATCGAGGGAAGGGCGCCATCTGCTTCGTTGACCTTCGAGACGGAACGGGAGCGGCTCAAGTGTTCCTCAAGGCGGACAACGTGGGCGAAGAGGCCCTCGACACAGTCCAGCGCATGACCCGAGAATCCACCCTTCAGTTCACCGGCACCGTGGCCCTCAAGCGTCCGCCCAAGGTCAAGGAAGGCGAGCCCACACCGCCGCCAGCGTATGAAGTACTGGCGACCTCGGTTAACGTCATCGCCCGTGCCGAAGCACCGCTGCCGTTGGGTGTCACGGACACCGTGAAGGTGGAGTTGGACACACGACTCGATAACCGATTCCTTGACTTGCGAAGAGCGCACGTGAACGCCATGTTCCGCCTCCGAGGCAAGGTCCTCCAGTTCGGTCGAGAACACCTCATTTCCGAAGGATTCCTCGAAACCCATACGCCAAAGATCGTCGCCACCGCCACCGAGGGCGGCGCTGACCTGTTTCCCATGCAGTACTTTGACCGCCCTGCCTTCCTCAACCAGTCGCCTCAGTTGTTCAAGCAACTCTGCATGAGCGGTGGCCTTGAGCGGGTGTTTGAAATCGGTCCAGCATTCCGTGCAGAAAAGAGCGACACCTACCGCCACCTTGCAGAATTCATCTCGTTTGACATCGAGTGTTCGTGGGCCAACGACGACGACGTGATGGGTGTCCTTGAGCGCATGCTCCACCACATTTGGAAGTCAGTGGCAGAAGAGGAAGAATCCCAAGCCCTCATCGCCACCATCAACGCCTACCGTGCCGAGCAAGGTGAGGAGCCGGTGGAGGTGATCGTCCCAGAACTTCCGTTCCCGCGTGTCGAGTACGACGATGCCATTCGCATCATCAAGGAAAAAGGCGGCACCATTGAGTGGGGCGATGACATTGACGCTGAGAACTCGGACCTGCTGGCCGAAGATTTGCCTCAGTTCTACTTCCTCCCACGATGGCCCATGTCCCTGAAGCCGTTCTACATCCACCAAATCGAAGGTGAGATCGGAAGCACGGGCGAACAACTCTCCCGTGGCTTTGACCTCAACTTTGGCAGGGACGAGATGACCTCTGGCGGTCAGCGGGAACATCGCATTGACGTGCTCGTCGAGAACCTCCGAACGATGGACCTCGACCCAGAAGAATTCGAATTCTACGTCGCTGGATTCCGCCATGGCGTCCCGCCCCATGCGGGCTGGGGACTCGGCGTTGAGCGGATTTTGATGAAGCTGACAGGAGCGAAGAACGTCCGTGAAACGGTCCTCTTTCCACGCGATCTTCGTCGATACTGCCCCTGAAAGCGCCGGAAACATCAACGGCAACTTCAGCCGCTGCCTTCAGCGTGGGACATTCAATTTGAATCAGACCAGCCAGCATCCAACGCATCCCAAGCGTCGGCGAGGCCTGCGTCATCCACCGTCGTGGCGACATCATCGGGCATTTGGGGGATTGTCTGCTCCACCTCGGGCGGTTGTTCTGCCGGGAGAGGAGTGGAATGAGGGGGCACATGGCCGGATGTCGCCGGCTGATGGAATGGTTGGACCTCTGGCGTCTCGGTTGGCCAAGGAGGAACGGATGATGCAAAGGTTGGAGGACTCGTCGGCCGATTGGAGGGCTCAAAGCCCCATTGTTCGGCTTCATGGTCCATCAATGAATCAGGGTGCTGTGCTTGACGCCGCCCGTAGATGACTGCTGCACCGCCGAAGAGAACCAACATGGCACCCAACCAACTCAGCATGCCCAACCACGAGGAAAACGTTGCACTCTCAGGGAACGCATCGTAGGCGTCGGCCACGCCATCACCGTCTGAGTCGAAGGCGGCGTTTGGATCGTCCGGGAAGCGGTCGGCAACGTCCCCTATACCGTCGCCATCGGAATCCTGCGACTCTCGGGCATCGTTTGGAAACACGTCCGCCTCATCGCCAACACCGTCAAAATCCGAATCATAACACTCCTCCGGATCAAGGGGGAAGACATCGCTGTTGTCGCCGCACCCGTCATCATCGGTGTCGTTCCATTCCGAAGCATCGGAGGGGAAACGGTCGCTGTTATCACCCACGCCCTCGCCATCAGTATCGTTCCATTCGGTCGGGTCAAACGGGAACGCATCACGGTTGTCGCCGTACGAATCGTTGTCTTGGTCGGCCCAGTCCGAGGAATCTGAAGGGAACAGGTCGGTGTTGTCGCCGTAGCCATCGCCGTCGCTGTCCGACCACTCCGTCGGGTCGTTGGGGAAGGCATCGTTTGTGTTGGCGTAACCGTCACCGTCCCTGTCGGGGCAGCCAGGAGGGGCGACTGACAATCCGTACTCCAACAGGCAAGCATCGGCATTATCACCCACGCCATCGCTGTCCAAGTCGCTCCACTCGGTGTCGTCGGTCGGGAACGCGTCTCCGTTGTCACCGTACCCGTCTTCATCTGCATCATTGCACTCACTCGGATCAAACGGGAAACGGTCCGCGTTGTCACCGCACCCGTCTCGGTCCGTGTCCTTCCATTCCGTGGCGTCGAGGGGGAAGGCATCCTCGCCATCCAGCCATGTATCATCATCCGTATCCTCGTCTCTCGGGTCGGTGTTGGCGTTGGATTCGTCGTTGTTGGAAAGACCGTCACCGTCGACATCATTGTCCTCTGCATCGGCACAACCATCACCGTCCAAGTCTGCTTGGTGAGGATTCAGCAGGCCTTGAGGGCAAGCATCCACCTCGTCGGGAACGCCGTCGTTATCGTCATCGTTGTCCTCAGCATCGGCACAACCGTCGCCGTCATGGTCAAACGCGTTGGGACTGAACGGGCATGGGTCCAACGCATCGTTCAGACCATCCCCATCGGAATCTCGTTGTGAAGTCGAGCAACCGTCCGCATCCACCGATTGACCTTCGATGGTGCCCGGGCAGGTGTCCAGACCGTTCACCACACCGTCTGAGTCGTCGTCTCGTTGACTCCACGCGCAACCGCTTGCATCGGCTTGTTCATCGGTTGGCGTCCAATCGCATCCGTCGCTGGTGTCGACCACGCCGTCACCATCAGTATCTGCTTCTCCCACGGCTTCGATGGCATATCGGGCGATGATGTCGTGCATCACTCGCGTTGGATGTGCTTTGTCAAAGAACACGTATTCATCCACGTTGGAAGCAATTGAACTTCCACTGTTGCAAATCGGGAGGGGCAGAAGGGTGCTTCCTCCCGAGCACGCTGCATCCTGCACATTGGTGAGCCCGAGGGCTTGTTTGTTGTCAGTGATATCGCCAAAAATGGACCATGCGTCCACTGCGTGAACGGTGATGCCCAACTCGGCTCTCAAGTTGACAATGATGGTGGCCAGTTGGTTGTTGTAGTCGATGACTTCGTTACGAATCGTGGTCTGTTGAGAGGCTGAGCGCCCTTGGATTTCGGGGGTGTCTTCGAGGGGCGGTAAGTTGGGGATGACGAACGTGCGTGCGCCCGCTCCAGCGAGCTGTCGAATGTGAGCCTCCATGTTGGTGGCGATGGTGTCAGCGTTCGCTGAACCGTACAAGAAATCGTTTCCACCTGCCCACAGACTCACGACGGCATTGCTCGGTATCGAAGCCTGAACGTTGGCGAGGTAACTTGTGATTTGCGTCCCGACATTGGGGATGAGCAAGTAGGCGTAGCCTGAGCCTGTTTGTGCACCTCCGAAGGCGCGATTTGACCCAGTCGAGGCCAATCCTGACCCAATGCTGCTGGTCAGACCATAGGCATCGTACAAGCCACCAAGCCACACCTCCCCGTTGGAAAATCGTCCTTGCCAGTACGGAGGTACATCGGGTGTGTTGAGGATGGACGCTTTGGCATTCCCCATATCGGAGAGAGAATCGCCAAACGCAAGCAGTGAACCGGCGTTGACCATTTTCACCTGCTGAAAGACCACAAATTCAACATCAGCAGTACCCAACAGGGCGTCGGATGAGTCGTACACCAGGACCTCAAGCTTGTGAAAGTGCGACCCACGGTAAAACGCTGAAAGGTCAAGATCGATCACCGTGAAGGTCCCGGTGGCGCCAAACCGCAATGTTCCATTCAAGAGGTCCCCTTGTTGGTCACTCAACAGCCATTCGGCCCGAAGTTGTTCGTTGAACGGTGCGTTGCGCAGTCGGAGGTCAAGTTCGACAACCTCATCGGAAGTCCAGTCATGCCGTTGGAGCTCAAGGGTGATCACCGTGGAACGGCCTTCGGTCGCTTCCACCATCACTGAAAACGGTGCGAGCACCAGCAGAAGCAGTACCACGAACCACCGATGCACGGTTTGTGTATGGTTGGGCGTATGAAAGCCCTTTCCCCTCAAGGAGGGACACAAGCATGATAGCCCAACGACTTGAGACGATGACATGGCGGTTGACCGAGTCCAATGGGGCGCAGAGGCGTGGCAAATCGCCGACCTCTACATGCCCGATGACCCCTCACCGTTTCAGAAGGACGAAGGCATCCCGTGCGTCATGCTCATCCATGGTGGCTTCTGGAAAGAGCAGTACACCCTCGACTTGATGCAACCCATCGCCGAGGACCTTGCAGAAGCCGGTGTTGCCGCATGGAACGTCGAATACAAGCGGTGGTCTCCCGAGGAAGATGGCGTGTGGATGGACACCCTCTCCGATGTGTTGAGGGCGTGGGGGCACCTTTCGCTGATTCCAGGCATCGACATCACGCGCTCCATGGTCATGGGTCACTCTGCCGGTGGTCAATTGGCCTTGTTGATGGGCGCCAAAGCTGAGCGCCGTCCCTGGCTCGCCATTGCCCAAGCCCCCATCACCGACCTCATCGGCGCCGATCACGCCAAACTTTCAGACGAGGGCGACGCCGTGCGTCGATGGATTGGTTCATCACCCGAAGAAAACGAAGCGGTATGGCGGCAACTCAACCCCGTCGACCACCCTCCCACTACGAGCGTCTTGCTCTTCCACGGTGAGCATGACGTGGACGTGCCGCTCGGACAATCGGAAACCTACGCCCGAGTCATGAAGGCCAAGGGGGCCGACGTGCAGAAAGTGTGGCTGCCCGGCGACCACTACGACATCATCGACGTGGCCTCCGATGACTGGTTGGTCCAACTCAACACCGTCCTCGACTGGCTGTGAGCGGAAGCCCGCCCATGGCACCTGAAGCGCCAACACCGTAGCCCCCTCATACGGCTGGGTTCAACCCAAGGGCTATGACCTGTGGCGATTTCGCCGATGCATGGACCTCCTCGGAGACGACTACCCGTTCTCATCAACCGCCCTCAAGGGGAAGCACGCCTTTGTTTGTGGTGCCAGCAAAGGCATCGGTGAAGCAACGGCCAAAATGATGGCGAAGGCTGGAGCAGACATCACCGTTTGCGCCCGAAACGGCGCAGCGCTGACCGCGCTGTGCGAAGAACTCGCCGGCCTTGGTGATGGACGGCACCAAGCCCTCATGTTGGACCTCGAAGAAACCGATGGGTTGGCCGGAGCCTTCGCATCGGCTGCCGAAACTTTGGGCCCCGTTCACATCCTCATCAACAATGCAGGCGGCCCACCCGGCGGTCCACTCTTGAACAACGTCGTCGAGGACTTTGACGCCCCGTTTAGGCGCCATCTTCACGCCGCACATACCCTCGTCAAGGCAGCTGTCCCGGGCATGGAGACCGCAGGCTACGGAAGAATCGTCCAGATCATCTCCACCTCGGTCAAGGAGCCCATTCCTAACATCGGCCTTTCGAACACCCTTCGCGGAGCC
This sequence comes from Euryarchaeota archaeon UBA486, assembly GCA_002497765.1. GTDB lineage: Archaea > Thermoplasmatota > Poseidoniia > Poseidoniales > Poseidoniaceae > Poseidonia. Next base: position 75,397 of record DAET01000045.1, on the reverse strand, counting down.
ATGGCCTCGTGGGCCAAATCCATGTCCAACGAGTTGGCCCCGTGCATCACCATCAACAACGTTCTGCCGGGATTCACCGATACTGAACGGCTCGGCAACCTCTCGGCGTCCATCCAGGAGCGGACGGGCAAATCCGCCGAGGCTGTTCGAGAGGGTTGGTTGGGGCAGGTCCCCATCGGCCGGCTCATCGACCCCCTCGAGACCGCCAGCGCCATCACGTACCTTTGCCTCCCTGCATCAGGTGGCATCCGTGGCGTGAGTTTGGCCGTGGACGGTGGCCGCTTGCGCTCCATTTGAGGTGAAACCATGGAAACCGACATGTCGCCGGAAATGGCTTCTCAGGTTCTCGGCATGCTCACCGGCGGTGGGTCAATGGACCACATCAACACCTCGCTCGCCCTCCGCCTCATCCCTCTGGCCCAAGAATTGGAAGATTCGGACCTCGTGGAAAAGTTGCTCGAGCACGCCAGTATCGTGGCCAAGACGGATGAGGAGCAAGGTTGGGCCCGTTTTGAAGCCCTGAAAGTGGTTGAAGCCAGCCTTGAGAGCTACCTCCGCCTCGCGGAGGATGCCGAACGCATGGAAGGAGCATCGTCCCTCACCGCTGCAGTCAACCACTACGTAGCCTTGCTCTACCTTGCGGATGGACAACTCGACGAGGCACGGGCCACCGCTCAGCACGCCCTCCGGATTCGACAAACCATCGAGGACAAGGAGGGGATGGCCTACGGCATGGCCTTGCTGATGACCGTTGCCAAGCGTCAGCATGACGAGGACACGGCCATCGCCGTTGGCACCGAACGACTGGAACTCCTCATCTCGATGAAGGACGATGTGGGGCAGATGGAAGCCTTGGCTGACCTCGCCCACTGCCAGGCGACCATCGGTGAATTCGGTGCAGCGCGAGACTTGTTCGAACGGTCCCTTGACTTGGCCAAGTCCATGGAGATCCTCTCGGGTCAACTTGTGGCCCGATGGGGCCTCGCCGATTTGGCTGAAATTGAGCAGGACTACGAGACGGCCATGCTCGTGCTGTCCGACGCCCTCCACGAGTTCATTGCTGCGAACAGCCCGGCACCTGCTCCCTTGCGTCAGCGAATCCATGACCTAACCGAACTCAGAAACCAACCGGCTGAGGATTCATCCGAATCTTGAGGCTCACCATCATTATGAGCCATGGCCCCGTGGACAGACCGGTGCGTGGCCATGGAGCATGACATCTTCTTCTCCATCTCGCAGACGCCCGACGAACACGGGCACATTCCCAACGAAGCCACCATGCTACGGAACTACTTCCAGCAGTTGGCTTGCGCCGATGAACTCGGCTTTGGCGTGGGTTGGATTGCTCAGGCACACTTGTCGACGGAGACGCAGAAATCCAACACCAAGCCGGTGGTCCCCCACTGGAAAGGGGAAGTTGGCCTGTGCACGGATTTTCCACAGCTTGCGCTTGAGTCGTTCCGGCGAACCAACAACATCGAAATTGGGAGCGCTGTGGTCTCCATCCTCGCCTCGGGCGGCCCCATCGCTCAGGCCGAACGCATGGCCAACCTGCTGAGCCTGCACGGCCTTGATGAGAACGAGCACCGATGCCTGCACGTTGGATTTTCAGCCGGCCGATTCGAATTCATGGCGCGTCCGTACGGTGTTGTGCCACGCAACGCCATCGAAGAAGCGGCGTGGCCAGCCCTTCGCGGACAAATCTTCATGGAAGCCGCAGAGATTTTCCTTCGCTTGCTCCGTGGCGATGTCATCAATTCCGAGATGATCCGCTCCACCGTCCTGACACGCGACAATTTCCGTAGCGACGAGGACTGGGTGGCGGTGCAAAACGCCGCAGTAGAATTTGAAGCGCTTGACCATCGGCCTGAAACCATTGAAATCCCACCTCGCTACGTCTTTGAGGACCTCAAGATCGTTCCGACCGAGTTCAGAAAAGACTTGCTTCGGCTGGTGGCAGGCACCCACGACCCACGCGCCCAGACCTTCGTGAACACGATCCTGCCCGTTAAAGTGTTCAACCTCTCCATCACTTCACCAGAGGTCATTGATGCAACGCACGAGCGCATGCGAGAAGTGTACCACGCCGATGGTGGTGCGTGGAACCGGGGCGACATGCCGCGAACCAGTTTTGTGTTCTTGAACGCAGAAGAAGGACTCACCCCGGAAGAACAATCCAAAGCCGCCCAAGCTGAAGCCGACCAGGCATTGAGCGCCTACTGGAATGCCCTCGAAGGCACCATCGACCCCAACAAGGTCAGCCGGGCAGCCAACAACGCTCTTATCGGGAACGTGGAGGAAGTGGCGCAGCAAATGGTTGAGCGTTTCCACCCAGAGGATCGCATCATGGCTTGGTTTGACTTCTTCAATCACGACTCGGACAGGGTTTGTCGGAACATGACTGCCTACATGCAACAGGTCGTCCCCTTGGTCGAATCCATGCTGGAGGATGATTGAATGAGCATCCATCACGACACGTATTCGGCGGTTCAGCCCGGCAAACCGGGTTCGGCGATGTACCCAGACTCCCCCTTGGGCGAGCAAGTCGAAGGGATTCCCACCGGGCGTGAAGTGGCGTGGGAACCGCTGGTGGACTACCGAAGAAACGGCGTCTCAGAGACCACCATTCATGGTGCAGTGGCATGGGCTCACGGCGACGAAGTCATCCATTCCTTTGGCGGTAACGTGTTGTGTTATGGCCGCTCGATGATGAAACCCTTCATGCTCAAAGCTTTCACCGAGGAACTCGAGGATTGTTCGTGGGAACAGAAAGCGATTGCCGTGGCCTCCCACAACGGTGACACCGAGCACGTCGCTGCGGCGCAATCCCTTCTCTCCGAACCCGAGTGGCCGCTCATGCTCACGCCGCTGGATGTTCCGCTGATTCAGTTTGGTCGTCAAGTTCGCCGCCCTCGCCGTTGGTTCCACACGTGTTCTGGGGAACACGCCGCCATTCTCCGTGGATGCCGGAAGAAGGGCTGGAATCGTGCTGGCTACACCCTCCCCAACCACGAAGTGTTCCACGCCTACATGGAGCAGTTGCGCACCTACCTCGGTGAGGATTGGTCGCCGCTCCGCATCGCTAAGGACGGGTGCGGCCTGCCCACCGTGTCCAACACCGTGGCTGAACTGGCACAGATTTACGCCGGACTTGTGCGGGACAAAGACGAAGACTGGATTTGGGAAGCGATGGTCCGGCACCCTGACCTGGTGGGCGGCTTCAACCGGCTGGATTCCACAATTTTGAAGGCCGGCGAAGGAACGGTGATTGCCAAGGAAGGCGCAGACGGCCTACTCGGCATGGCCATCGAACATCCCGACTTCCCCAAAGGACTCGGCATTGTGGTGAAAATCGCCCACGGTTGGAACTCCCAAGCCACGTGGTACGTCGCCCGCGCCCTGCTGGGGGTACTGGGCATCAACCTTCGAAACCCCTACCCGCTGCATCGGCAGAAAGCCTTCATCGTGCCGGGCATTGTGCCCGAACACTACGTTGACGTCCTCGAAACCGTGCCGACATGGGACGAGTGGGACCCCGACCAAGACCGCTGGAATTACGAGCCGGACGTGATATGATGGACCCGGTGCTCAATTTCATTGACGGCGCCTTCGTTCCCGCCCAGAACGGAACCACCCTCAACACGGTGAATCCAGCCACGGGCGAGGTCATCACCACCCTGCCCAAATCATCCTCAGACGACGTCGAGGCAGCGACGGCGGCCGCCCTCCGAGCAGCCCCTGCTTGGGCCGCCACCACCATGGATGAGCGCATCGCATGGTTGCACCGAATCGCCGATGCACTGGAAGATGACCGTGAAACCGTCGCTCAACTTGAGAGCAAGGACACGGGCAAACCCATCGCCCTCGCACGGCGAGTTGATGCGGCTCGGTCGGTGTCCAATTTTCGCTTCTTTGCTGAATTCGGGGCACAGCACAGTGACCCGACCTTCACCGACCACGGCGCCATCAATCACCTTCATCGCTCACCCATCGGCTGCGTCGGTCTCATCACGCCATGGAACCTTCCGCTCTACCTGCTCTCGTGGAAAGTGGCCCCGGCCTTGCTGATGGGCAACACCATCGTGGCGAAACCCTCGGAACTCACCCCCCTGACGGCCAACCACCTTGCCGTGGTGATGGAGCGCATTGGTTTCCCCAGCGGGGTGTTCAACCTCGTCCACGGCCTTGGACCAGACGTCGGCCAGGCCATCGTCGAACATCCCGACATTCGCGGTGTTTCGTTCACCGGTGGCACGGCCACAGGGAAAATCGTCGCCGCCACCGCCGCCCCCATGTTCAAGAAGCTCTCCCTTGAATTGGGAGGCAAGAATGCGACCGTCGTGTTGGACGATGCGCCGCTTGACGAGATCATGGCCGGTCTGGTGCGTGCATCGTTCACCAATTCGGGCCAAGTGTGTCTTTGTGGTTCACGAATTTTAGTGGACGCCTCCATCTACGAATTGTTCAAATCGAAATTTACCGAAGCCGTCGAAAGCATCACGGTGGGCGACCCGAGCGAAGAACAGACCAGCATGGGCTCGGTGATTTCTCACGACCATCGAGGCAAGGTGGAGTCGTACATCCGACTGGCTGTCGAGGAGGGCGGGCGAGTCCTCACCGGTGGGACCTCGGGCGATGCCCCCGTTGAGGGCGTTTCTCAACAAGGCGCTTTTTTGCGACCAACCGTGATCGAAGGCTTGAGCCACACCTCTCGCACGGCCACCGAGGAAATTTTCGGGCCGGTGGTCACGCTTCATGCCTTTCACACCGAGGACGAAGCCGTTGAGATGGCCAACGCTACAGAATACGGGCTGGCAGGTTCAGTCTGGACGGCGGACACCGAGCGGGGTCATCGCTTCGCTCAGCGACTTGACACCGGCATTGTTTGGGTGAACACCTGGCTCAACCGAGACCTGCGAACGCCCTTCGGCGGTGTCAAGCAATCCGGTGTTGGCCGAGAAGGTGGCGCATGGTCGGTGAATTTCTTTTCGGAATTGACCAACATTTGTGTTCAGCAACCCTGAGAACACATGTTCAAATGCTTCCCTGAAGACCTGAAGGCATGGACGAAGAACCGCTGCCGCTCTTCGTCCTGCCCATGGTGCTGTTTCCTGGCGAACACCAAGAGTTGCGTGTGTTTGAGCCACGCTACCGCCAAATGCTCGACAGCTGCATCCTCGACGAGCGCCCCTTCGGCCTGGTGATGAACGACCCGTTCGAGCCGACCAACGGTTGGGACGGTCCACGTCGACACGGATGTGAAGCGATTATACAGACGCACGAAACACGAGGCGTCAACCATTTCATCACCATCACCGGCGGCCGCCGTTTTTTCGTTGAGGAGATCATTGAACCAGCATTGCCGCCGTTTTCCGACCCCTCCATGGCGAGCCTCATCGAGGACGGAGTGGCGCCCGACATTGAAACGCTCCTCGAACACCTTCCCGACGACGCAGAACACAGCCGACTCTACATCTCAGCCAAAGTGCGCTACCTCGACGAAACAGGAGAACTTGACGAGGGGGACCAAGCCTTCCTCCGTACATTGACCCGCAATGTGGTTGTGCGAGCAGGTCGTGGCTTGAACGTGGATGCCGCCATCTTGAATCAGTGGGTGACCTCCATCTGTGAGGAGCAAATCAACGCTGAGAAGGGCTCCATTTACAACATCGCAGCCCTGTGCCTCAACGATTTGGAAGCGCGGCAGCAACTGCTCGCTTGTTCCACGGCAGGTGAAGCCATCCATGAACTGAGAAACCACGTTCACGGGTTCGCCAATGAAGAAGAATGACCGCAGGCGACGCGTTCAAAACACCGAGGGCGGTGGAAGATGCATGTCCGTCTACAGTGAAGCACGGAAAGTCACCACTCACACGCTTCAGGAAATGAAGCGAGCAGGTGAAAAAATCACCATGCTCACCGCTTACGACTACTCCCTTGCCCGCCTGGTCGATCAAGCCGGTGTCGATGTCATCCTCGTGGGCGATTCCGCCTCCAACGTGATGGCCGGTCAGGTCACCACCGTCCCGATGACCTTGGACCACATGATTTACCACGCTCAGTGCGTTGAGCGAGCTGTTGACCGCGCCCTTCTCGTGGTTGACATGCCGTTTGGAACCTACCAGGGGAACTCACGCCAAGCGCTTGAGTCGGCCATTCGAATCATGAAGGAATCCAGCGGCCACGCCGTCAAACTGGAAGGCGGCGCCGAAATCGTTGAGTCGATTCAGCGCATTTTGACCGCAGGCATCCCTGTCATGGGGCACTTGGGTCTGACGCCACAATCCATCTACAAATTCGGCACCTACTCTGTTCGGGCCAAGGAGGACGAGGAGGCTGAGAAGCTCATCGCCGATGCGAAAGTTCTCGAGGAAGCGGGCTGCTTCGCCATCGTGCTTGAAAAAATTCCACGGGAACTCGCCAAGCGAGTATCCGAGGCTCTCAGTATTCCCACCATCGGCATCGGAGCGGGACCGGATGTTGACGGTCAGGTGCTCGTCCTTCACGACCTCTTGGGCATCACCATGGACTTCTCGCCCCGTTTCCTGCGCCGCTACCTCAACCTCGCCGAAGAGATCGATGGTGCCATCAAGTCCTACTGCAGCGACGTGCGCTCGGGTGACTTCCCCAACGACGAGGAATCGTACACGTCGTGATCAAGCCATCATGCTGAAGTAGAGCAGCGACCCACCGAGAGCGCCGATGTTGACGCCCATGGTGTGCCAGATGGCCAACCGAAACGGCGGGAGATGGAAACGCCACCACGACGTGCTGACCCAAATCCACACCACCACGGTGACATAGCCACCGCACACAAAGCCACCAAATCCGGTCGACCAAATCAGCAGCAACGGGAAGGCGAGCGCCGTAGCACCACCGAGATACTCTTTCCAGCGGCTCTGCGGGTGATTGGTTAGCAGACGATGAAGCAGTGGAGCGAACAACAGCATGAGGAGCAATCCGCCTTGCGGTGGGTTCGGCAAGCCGTAGGAAAGGTGGGGCATGGCGAGGGCTTCCCACAACGCACCTGCGCCCATGCCAAAAGCAGTGGGCGCCATCACGTTGTCAAAGGTCTCCCGCCAGGTCGCCGAACGGGGAGGCAGGGCCTCCACCTGAAGGGACGTTGTTTCCTCGGCGGACGCCTCCATGGGTCTACCTCACCGCAGGTCGTTTATGACCCCTCGTCCCCCGAAACGGACGAAAGGTGCCGATGATGAATTAAACCTCGCCGCCCTGCATTGGGCCATGGGCAAAGGTCGCATCGTGGCTGGTTGCATCGCTCCCCACCCACCCCACTTGGTGTACGCAGAAAACCCGCCCCAAAACGAACCGGTGGCCGAAGGCGGTTGGGAGCAACTCCGCTGGGGCTACGAACGGCTTCGAGCCTCGCTGGCCGACAAGGACTACGATGCCATCGTGTTGCTCTCACCCCACTGGCAAACCTATGTCGGAACCCACTTCCTTGGCTTGCCTCATTTTGAGGGCCTTTCCGTCGACCCCATCTTCCCGAACCTCTTCCGCTACCATTACGACATGAACGTGGATGTTGACCTCGCCAAAGCCATCCATGACGAAGCCGAAGCCGCCGGCCTTCCCGTGAAGATGATGGAAAACCCGGATTTTCGTGTTGATTACGGCACGATCACGACCGGCCACTTGTTCAACCCTGATTGGGACAAACCGCTGGTGGTCATTTCCAGCAATCGCTCCACGGCCTACTACTCCGTGGAAGTCATGCAAGAAATCATGATGGAACTTGGAAAAGTGACCCGACGGGCTATCGAAGCCTCGGGGAAAAAGGTGGTCGTTTTGGCCAGCAATTCGCTTTCGCACCGACACTTCACGACCGAATCCGAAATGCCTGAAGACATGAGCAAAGAGCACATTACGAGCCATGCCATGCATTTGTGGGACATGCGGATGATCGACTACATGCGGAGCGGACAGGCGCAACGCATTCTCGATGAAATGCCCGAGTTCACCGAACAAGCCATCGCAGAAAGTGATGGAGGCGGACTTTCTTGGTTGCTGTCCACCCTTGACGTGCCCGACTACCCTGCTATTCTGCACGGCTACGGCACCATCATCGGGACTGGAAATGCGGTGGTTGAATGGCCCTGCTATGCACATGAGGAGGAACAGGCATGAGCGAAGGTGGCGTGGTAGCCTCGTTCGTGGTCCCTGTTCATCCGCACACGGTGCTTGCCCCGGACATGAACCCCGGTTGGCGAGCGCTGCGCAATGCCTACGACGAGGCTGCACAAACCATTCGCGACCTTGAAGCGGATTTGCTCATCATCTACTCTACAACGTGGCCCTCCATCATCGGCCATCAAATCCAAGCCGACCCCAACCCCGAGTGGGTGATGGTCGACCACGACTTCCACGATTTGGGCTCCATTCCCTATTCCTTCAACATCGACGCTGAATTTGCCCATGCGTGGGACGACGCCAACCGAAACCGAGGACTTCAAAGCCGGTGTGTCAACTACAAGGGCTTCCCCATCGATGTCGGCTCCGTCGTCGCATTGACGCTGCTCAACCCGGACAATTCCATCCCTGCCGTCATCGTGTCCTCCAACATGTACGCCAACCGAAGTGAAACCACCGTCCTGGCGAAATCATGCTTGGATGTGATCAAATCCCAAGGTCGGCGAGCCGTCGCCATCACGGCCATGTCGCTCTCCAACCGCATGTTCACGGATTTCATCGAACCCGCCGATGACAAAATCCACTCGCTCAAGGACGACGAATGGAACCGCAAGATTCTGGAATTCCTCGAAGAAGGCCGCCTCGAAGACGTTGGGCAGTTGTCTCGAACGATTCACCAGCAAATTCGCGTCCAAAAAGTCGTGGCTTTCAAGCCCATGTGGTGGCTCTCAGCGATGAACGGAAACCGCAACGACCTGACCGGCAAGATCCTGGCCTACGAGGCCATTCACGGAGCAGGCGGTGCTGTGGTCCACGTCGACCCCACATCCACGGGTGTTGGCGACAAAGAATACGACGAAGACGATGTCGAATACTTCCACGGTGAGCGTGGGGTCTTGGACACCGGCACGGAAACCGATGAGAACATCGAACAGGCGGCCTCTGAAATCGCCGACGGCGGAGCTGGAACCTCGGAACGCTCCACCCCCGAGGCCAACGGACCGGCTCTTTGGGACCCCACTGAAGCCGAGGGTTCGGTCAACACAACGGCGGCTCCCAAGCCGGTGGGCGCCTACCCTCACGCTCGGCGAGTCGGCGACATGCTCTACCTCTCAGGCGTTGGGCCTCGTCAACCCGGCACCAACTCGATTCCAGGGGGACCGATTCATGATGAGAACGGGGAGCCGCTCGACTACGACATCAGAGCACAGACCCACGCCGTGGTCGAAAACGTTCGACGAATCGTTGAGGAGGCCGGTGCCCGGTTTGACCAGGTCGTTGATGTAACGACCTTCCTCGTGGATATGAAGCGCGACTTCGCCGGTTACAACGAGGTGTGGGCCGAGACGTTGGGGCTGGTGGGTCCCACGCGAACCACCCTGGCCATCGATGCCCTTCCGACGCCCATTGCCGTCGAGATGAAGGTCATCGTGCATTTGGGAGAATAGTTCCGGAATCCGGCGAACCTCGGCCGTAATCGGACAAGAGTTCAAGGACAGGCTTCCCATACGAGGTGATACAAGCCCAAGGCTTACCAGAATTCGGGGAATTTGTATGGGCGCTGAGAAAGCAGTTGAGATGGCCCGCACCATCGGTCTGAAAACACTCGTGATTCTTTCACTGTCGTCGATGTTGGGATCGGGCATTTTCCTCCTCCCTGCTTTCGCCCACGAAGTGGTGGGGCCCGGGATGTGGTTCGCCTTCATCTTGGCCGGCAGCGTGGTGATCGCCAGCGCCTACTCGAAGGCTGAATTGGCCAGTGCCATGCCGCAATCCGGAGGATTCTATGTCTACGCAGAACGCACCTATGGCTACCTCGTTGGCACCATCAGCGGCTTGGGTTTGTTTGCCTCGTTTATGTTGAAGTCTGCCTTCGCCCTCGTCGGATTCGCAGCCTACATGAAAGTGGTCACCGACCATTACGGCATTGATAACGTCAACGCGAATGCCATTGCAATGGTGCTTCTTGCGTTCATTCTTCTCGTGAACCTGACCGGTGTAAAGGCCATCAAAAAAGTGCAAATCCCCATCGTAACGGGTGCCATGGCCATGGTCGTCGTGTTGTGCATCATGGCCTTGTTCTCCTCTGACCTGGACCTTGGCCGACCCGTCGAAAATTTCCAACCCGTCACTTTGAGCATGGGGACGGCAGCCGCCCTCGTGTTCGTCGCCTTTTCCGGAGCCATCAAAGTCGGCGCCATCGGTGGCGAAGTCCTGGACCCAGAAACGAACCTCCCGAGAGGGATGATCCAGTCCCTTGTGATCGCCACCCTTCTCTACGCCATCGTGGCCTACATCATGGCCGCTGTGATGGACCCCGGTGCTTTCATGACCGGAACCCCGCCGCATGCCGTCGAAAACCCCATCTCGGTCTTTGCCGACTCGGTTGCAGGCACCACCGTGGTGCTGATCGCCTCGTTGGTTGCCATCATCGCCATGGCCTCCATGGCCCTTGCCGGTGTCCTGTCATCGTCGCGCTTCCTCTACGCCATGGCCAAGGACGGCGTGCTCCCAGCCCCTCTCGGTGAACTCAACGAGCGATACAAGACACCGCACTGGCCCATTTTGCTCACCGGTCTGCTGATGGCCATCTCCATCTATTCATTCGACGTTCACGTCATCGCAGAATTGGCTTCTGGGTTCATTCTCATGGTGTTCATCGTCCTGAATCTGACGGTCGTCGTGCTCCGTGGTGCGGCTCCAAAGCACGAATGGAATCCTCCCTACCGGTCTCCTTTGTACCCGCTGCCTCAAATCTACGGCACCGTAGCGGGCATCTTCATGCTGGTGTTGATGGGGAAGAAAGCCCTGTTTGGCGGGGGCGGAGCCATCCTCCTTGGCCTCATCGCATGGTATGCCTACGGGCAACGAAATGTCAAGCCCCGAGAAGGCACCACACCCCTGAATGCCTTCCTTAGCCGAGACGGAAGTGAAGTCAACGACGACAACTGATGCTGTTCTCCATGTGGAGAGAGAACGCAGAACACTCAGGCGAGGATCAACCGAAGGTTCTCCAAACTTCGTAATTCTGCGAAGTAAATTTGCTCGATGGCGTCGTACATCTCTTGGTCGCCGACCTCCTCAAGCAACGTAATGATGCCAGCATACACCTCGGCAGCCTTGGTCTCGGTCTCAAGGGAGCGTTCCAGCATGGCCTTGTAGTCGGTGGTGTGCATGATAGGGTGTGCATTGCGTTCCGTCACCGGCACGCCACCGAGTTTCACAACGGCCCGGCGAACAACGTCAGCGTGGGCCAATGATTCTGTGGCTTCTTCGTTGAACATCGGGTCGAGTTGGAGGCGATGAATGCCCTGAACGTTGGCGGCGTAGTGTGCATACATGGTCATGGCGCGCAGTTCCCAACCCAAAGCTTCGTTGAGACGGTCGACGAGGTCAGCGGTGCTCATGGGTGGTGAGAGGGGTCTCCCCGTTTTGAATCCCCGCATTGGTTGTTCAGGGTTCATTCATGCCGTATCCACTCGCCGTCAGGCGTGACTTCCCAGTATTGCAATTCCTCGGAGACATCAACATACCAGCCGGTTTGTCCTTGCGTGGTGGACGGTGTGGCCTGCATGACCCCCACCTTACCGGCCTCTTCCGCCAGAGCTTTCATGGATTCCAGTGTCAGCCCATGCCGCTCGTGGAGCGGCGTGTCGTCTTGAACGGCACTACCAAGCATCTCATCCTCCTCATCGTCGTCGTCCTCATCATCAAAGGCGTCTTCCACCCAGCCTTCTTTCGAAACCTCTGCAGCCTTTCGGGTCAGGGTGACCAGGACGGCAAGCAACAGGAAGAGAAGCACCGCTGCCATGGTCATGGCCGTATTCGTTGACCCAACAGCGCCCCCCAACAAGACTTCATCGACATCGTAGAACGTTTGAGCAAGCAAACCGCTCCAACGCACCGTGCACGAGCGGTCAGTACCGCCGTTTTCCACGTCGACTTCCCATGTTCCGTTGGTGACAAACGAGGCCGGGCCTGCAGTACAGGAAACGCTGGTGTTCGCCTTTGGAATGCTCAGCGTGTTGCCGTAGACGTCGGTGGCAAACGCATTGAGCAACACCACGTCGCCTTCAGCAATGCCATCTCGACTCATGGTCGCCTGAATCCGAACGGGCGAGCCGGCTTCGATGGTCAACGGGATGGTGTGGACTGCTCCCTCGTCCTCCAGCACGAGTTCGTAGGTGCCGACCTGCTTTCCAGTGAACTGCCAGTAGCCAAGACCGGTTGGTGAGGCCTCAAGCTCACCCAGCGATGTGTTGAGTGAGGACGTGACTGAGGTCGATTCCGCAATGTTGCCGTGGACATCAACCACCTGAATGAACAGGTCGTGGGGTAGTCCAGCATTCACCACAAGGCCTTCATCGGCATCGGTGATGAGGCCGTGGGCGTTGCCGGCCACAACGGTCAACCTTACGGTAGCGAAGACACCATCAGCGTTGACACGGAGTTCATGCCCGCCAACGCTGGTTGCGGTCCATCGGCCGTCGTTCAGCAGCATCTCGAGCGTGATATCGTTGCCGTTCAAACTCCAATTCAGGGCAATGGGTTCGAGTTCGTTGCCGTATGCATCGAAGAACATCGGGTTAAGGTCCAGCGAACCGTCTGCAGGCACGCGGCTTCCTTCCCCCTCGAGTTCGATAAAGGCCAATCGACCGGGTTGAACATCAAACGACACGTCGGCCGTGAACATGGCGCCCGTGGTGTTGTCAAACCAGCTCCCGTCAAACTTCCACGAGCGGGCGGACTGAGCCTGAATAAGCGAATATGTCAGATCGTCCGTGAGTTCATCGGCGGCACCCGTGCCCATGGTGATGTTCCCGTCCACCACCCATCGGTTGCCCTTGACATCCTCAGCGACCAGCTGCAAAACAACCTGCTCTCCGGCAGAGGGTTGCCGTGGTTCAAGCTGGAAGGCAAGGTCGATCGCCCGACCATGCATGACATCAAGCTCGAGCATGGCTAAAACCGTCCCGTCCATACCCGTGATGGTGGCTTGACCAATGCCGGATGGGTTCCAAAACACCCGTCCTTCGTCATCAACGGAAAGCCCGCCCGATGAAGCCGAAAGCGCGTGAATGGAAGGGGAAACAAATCCGATGTAGCCGTTCACATCTCGGCGTTCAAAGACCAATTCATACGACTCGCCCGCCATGTAGGTCTCGGGTTCATTCGCCACCTTGAGCGTGGACGCTACGGCATCACCGGGAATCACCTGCAGCGTACCGCTGCCCGTGATGTTGCCTGAGGAAACGGTGATCAGCCATTTCCCAGTGTTGGTTGCCAGGTATTCTCCCTGGGCGTTGAACGAACCGTTCTCGGCAAACCACGCCAAAGGCCCAACCGCCGAAAGGGGCATTTCATAGCCGTTGATGTCAACCAAACTGGGCGTGATGCTCTGAAGAGTGCCAGCACGAACCATCAGCGGTTGTTCGAACACAAAGGCGTACGGCGCACCTGCCGTTACGGTGATGGTGGCTCGTGCCTCCAGTTGATTGAATCGTACGCGTGCAGAGACATCGCCGAGTTCTTCTGCCGTCCACGTGGGCTCGCCGAGCCCTGCATAGACACCATCAATGTCCCAAACCATGGTGGCTGGACCGGGCATCCGATTGCCACGACCGTCCAGTACATCCGCTGTGAGGGTCGTGGGCTCGAGCACCCCCAGGCTCAACCGAGTAATTTCAATGGAGGTGGGAACACCGGCTTCGACACTGATGTTGTGGCGGGCTACGAGCCCGTTGTGTTCGGCGGTGATTTCCACCAAACCGGCCGACCACGGGTAAAACAACCCGTCATCGGAAATGCTGCCGTTGCTCGCTGACCAGTGAATGTCGCCCGCCAAGACATTGTTGACAGGGTCGTAGATGATGGCTTCAAACACGACCACCTCGTCGGCTGAAACCGAAGTCGGTGGTGAATCGATGATCACACGGTCGGGCGTTCCCGAGCGCATCGCAGGCGGGGCTTCTTCGAGCATCTCCGGTGCATGAACTGACAGGGTTCCCAACAGGACCAGCGCAACCAACGCAACGCAAGCCCTTGGAAAGGTCACCTCAAAGCCTCCTCATTCGTTGTACTCTTGCCACTCTTCCTCGCCGGCTAGGCGGTACCACCAGGTACCGTCTTCGTCTTCCCACCATTCTGTGCCGTCTTCGTCAACACTCGTCTCGATCTCAGCTTCTTCTTCGGCCTCCTCAACGGGGGCTTCTTCAGCAGGTGGACCGGTGGGGCCGGGCGCAGGACCGCTTGGACCAGGCGCAGGACCGCTTGGACCAGGCGCAGGACCACTCGGACCGGGAGCACGACCCGTCGGGCCGGAGGGAGCGTCGTCATCATCATCGTCGTCTTCATCCTCGTCATCCCAATCATCGGTGCTTCCACCACGCATGAACATCACGAGAAGGCCGAGGAGAACCACGGCAACAATGGCAAGCAGACCTGCACCAACGTAGTAGAGGGTTCCGCCAGCCTCAAAGAAGCCGGCAAGGTTGCCTTCGACGTTGATTTCCGCGTTGACACGAACCGCACCAACGCTCACCGTGATGGTTTGTGGGCCATCATCGAGGGTCGTGATGGTCCAGAAGTCGGAGGAGGTCATCATGGCGGTTCCCCGGCCCGTGGATTCAACCTGAATACTACCGGGCACGTCGATTTCGTTGTCAAAGGCGTCGAAGGCTCGGATGCTAACGTCCAAACTCTCCAGCTGCTCGACGGTATCGGCAGAGAGGTTCACCTCAAGTCGTGCAACGATGCTTTGAGCTGAGACCGTGATTTCGGTCGTGGAGACCGCTCCACCGACAGCGTACTGCAGGGTGTGAACGCCGGCGACTTCCGCATCGTAGGTGTAGGTGCCCTCGGAGGTCGTGATGACGCTCAGGGTCGGGACGGATTCACCGTTCTCGGTCCACTCAACGTTCTGTGGGAACTGATTGCCATCCGCGTCGGTTCCGGTCACTTGTATGTCGACACGATCACCGGCCGTCGGCGTGCTCAAAGACACGTCGGCGCTAACGGTGACGGCTTCGCCATGAACCACCGTGATGGTGATGCTGTCGCTAACGTTGAAGCCAGTACCGCTGACCTGGTAGGCCTCAATACGCCATTCGCCGACCATGGTGGCTTCCCATCGCATGCCGTCCAGCAACAGTTGGGTCGTGATGTCCTCGGTATCGCCAGTAGCAACGTTGACCTCAACCCAAGTCAATCCGTCGGACGTGATGCGGTTGTTGTCAGCGTCGTAGAGGTCCGATAGGAAATCAACGGCGTAGTCCGAGGTCAGTTCAAACACCGCACCGGTGCTTCGGTCGGGGTCGTTGGCCGTGCCTTCAATGCTCACCGTGTGCAAGAACCCGTGGTCAACGGTCATGTTGATGCTCACGGCATGAACGGTGGTGCCGTCGTCGTAGGTGGCCGTCATGGTGTAGGGGTCTTCGCTGGCGAAGTACGGCGTGAACGTGGTCGTGTCGCCCGTGAGCACCTCGAGGAAGTTCGAGGAGTCGCCCATCGTTGGGTGGTCAAGGGTCCAGTTTACGACGATGGCCCACTGGTTGCCCTTGGCATCGATGGCAAACACATCGGCATCAAGCGTGTCATCGGCGGTCAAATCGAAGTGCGCCCATGTGGAGTCGACGTCGTCCACTTCGATGCGCAGAGTCTGAATCTTCCCCTTGGCCACGTCGATGGTGATCTGCGTCAGGGTCGTTTCGTACCGGGCCTCGAGGATCTTCGCACCGGTCTTCACCGGGTCCCAGATGGCTGGGGCACCGGGTGTGAGTTGCCCGTCGGAGGTCTTGGTCCAGTTGTCCGCCGGGAGCACCACTGCCAATCGGTTTCCTCGGACGTCAACCCGAGTGGTGTTGATGTAGACACGGTCGTCGGCGGTGATGGAGGTCGCTGAAGCATTCAATTCGAGGAAGTCAATGGCGCCATGTCCGACGGTGATGTTCATCTCAGCGGCTACGCCGGAGACCGAACTCACGCTCAACGTCCAAACGCCAACGTGGTCGGGGAAGTACTGATCGTTGATTTCCGAGTAGTTCCCGTTGGTGGTGGTCCACGTGAGGTTGCCAGCTTCACTGAGGGCGAGTGCATTTCCGAACTGGTCGTACAGCTCAAGGGTAATGTCGCACCATACACCGGCAGGCACGGTGCCTCCACAGCCGCTCATCACGAGAGAGGATGGCGCACCTGGAAGGACGGTCACGTCCACAGACACCTGTTGACCACTGGCTGGGTGAGACACCGTGATGGTGTGCGAACCAGCGGTGTAGGGCATGAACGTCGTCCCCATCATGGTCCCGTTGGACGGCGTGATGTCAATCGTTTCACCCGTGAGGAAATTGCCGTGCTGGTCAGCCATCTGAGCGTTGATGGTCAACGTTTCATCGGCCGTGATGGTCGCCGTCAGCGGCGTCACGATGAGGTCAACAGGTGCGCCGGGCGTGACCGTGATGTTCTGAGTACCGCACACAAGGCCAAAGCACGACGTGATGGTCGTTACACCAGCGGTATTGGGCGTGAACAATCCGTTGCTGCCGATGCTGCCAGAGGAGGACGTCCACGTCATGGGCGGCGACTGAACCATGGTTTGGTGGTCGTACGCCACGGAATTGAAGTTCACCGCCGAGTCTGCGTCGGTGGTCGGCGTACCGGACGGGCTGATGGCCACGCTGGTGATGTTCGTGGTGTTGAATTGCATTTGAGGTCGGAAATTGACGTTGGTGGCGGAGCCGGAGTAGAACGAGGCGTGGGCGTAGCCGTTGTTCGGGGTGGCAATGATCACCCATGCTTGTTCGCTGGTGATGGTCATGCCCGGTGTACTGACATCAAACCAAATCCAGCCCGTGGTGTCAACGTTGACGACGGTGGTGGACACGGCATCGCCGTAATCCACACCTGCTTGCATACCGGGTGCACCCCACGTGCCACCAGCGGTGGTACCGTTCCAGGTGGCGGAGGCTGCACCCCAGTTCGTGTTGGTGATGGGGTGGACGTTGAAGGAGACTGACGTCGCACCCTGGACGGACGTCCATGATTCGACGTAGAGCCCAAGCGAAGCCGAGTGGACCTGTTGGTACTGAGCAAACGGCACCTGAGCGGCGTTCAACGCCATGTTGATTCGGCATTCGTCGGCCCAAAGTGTTCCACAGTAGCTGCCCGCGCTGATGGTCGATTCGCCGGCAAAATTGGTGTCGGCGTACTCGCTGTAAACGGCCGTGTCCTGGACGTTGGTGTGACCGAAGGCGGCGATTTCACTGCCGGTCTGGAACCTGTAAGTGTAGGTGTAGTCGTTGTTGTAAGTGTGGTCGGGAGCACCAACGGCGAAGCTCCAGCGGGAAGAGGAGGGCCCTGGAATGGACTGGTTCACGCCCTGCACCCACCACGAGAAGAGTTGACCTTCGGTGAGGTTGTCTTCGAAGCGGAAGGTGGTGTTCGTGATTTCTGAATCCTCCCACGAGCGGAACTTGTAGACACCGCTCTCGTTGGCGATGGTGACGATGTAGCCCGTCGCACCGCTCACGGGCGTCCATGTCAAAGCAGGTTGGGTCGATGGCGTCAGCAAACCGTCGTTCTCGGCGTAGAGCACCTGGCCGTCAGCCGGGGAGGTCAAGGTGGGTTGTGCAGGTGGGACGATGCCGTTCACGTTGTCCACGTAGTCCAAGACAAGATGCGGGTGGTAGGTGGCGTCGGAGTATTCCGAGGAGTAGAAGCTGTGAGACGAACCGGTGCTGCCAATCATGGCGAGCTTGAACGTCATCGTGGTGTTACCGTTCGCAATGTTGGCTTGCGCAAGGCTGGTCAAATCCCACTCCATCCAACCGAAGGGGTTGTTCAACGTGAGGGTCGATCGGGTGATTTCACTGGTGGAGCACGTAGGTGCCGTAGCCCAGACGACGCTTGATTCCGTGAAGCCGCTGCACGGGTAGGCCGCAATCGTGGTCGACGAAGTACCCAAAACGCCCGGCTGGTACATCCGGAGCATCATCTGCGTTGGCGTCATGGCGGACGGCCACGGGATATTACTGAGGTCAAACTCCATCAAAATACTGCTCTGTCCTGTGCCCAAACTGTTGACGCCGAGCACCATGGTGTTGGAGGAACCACGGTTCACCGTAGCGTTGGAGTCGATCTCAACATCCTCAACCATGGGCAAGAGGCCGGTGGTTTCGAAAATCGATCCTCGGGACAAATTGACGGTGTGATTCCCGTTTCCGTCGTCGCTGCCCTGGTCGTTGGGGACGCGGTACTTGTTGATCGAGGACCATTCACCGATTCGTTCGCCCTGATCGGCACGAATACGCCAATACTGCCAATAATCACCCTTCCCCAATTCGGCACTGTTCACCGTATTGTTGGCAAGGTCGATCGTTATGTTGTCGTAAAGACCTGCGAGAATATCGTTTGAATTGTAGCAGTTTGTCTTCTCTTCATCCAGGAAGAGGGGATCATCGCTGGCACAAGCGACCAATTGAGTTTCGTTCGAGTACGAGGTTGTCCACGAGAAATCGCTGTCGTTCAAACCGGATGGACGGGGTTGTGAAGTGTTCCACAAGGTGCTTCCATCCGCAGGTAGGAGACCGGTTGGAGACGACGGCGTCCAAGCGGCACTGGTCCGGTAGGTCAGGTTGAGGCGTGGACGAACGTCAATGTTGGTGGCTTCACTTGAAGCGAACTGGACACGTCCATTGACGCCATTGTCTCGCTCCACAGGGAAGAGGACAACGTTGAGTTCAGCCATGTTGTTGGCCAGCGCGTGCTGAACAAGCGCCGTGACATTGAAGGCCGCAGTTCCGGTGCTGTTGACCCACTGGGCTGGATTGAATGGGATGTCAAAATCATCCCCTGAGTACCCACCCGTGGACGCCCACGTCGAATTGTTTCCAGCTGGATAGGCGTACACGGAGGATTCCGTCCACGCCGAGATGGTCTCACCGACGGCGACAAAGGTATTCTGGTACACGTTGGTGGCCGTGAATTCAAGGCTGGCGTTCACCACTTCGTAGGTTCCTGGCATGGGCAGCGAACTGAAATCCATGTTGACCAGTGACATCGAACGGAGGCTGGGGTTGTTTGTGGACACTTGGCTTCGGCCAACGAAGAGGCTGGAAGAGGAACCACGGTTGGCGTAGATGTTGCCGGTGTCAAGGTAGGTGTCGGAGGTGACCGTTGGGTAAGCGGTGGACGGGATGATGGAGCCCTCTTGGATGGAAAGCGTAGCGTGCGTGCTGTTGATCTCCTCACCGACATCGTTGGGGAGGTAGAAGATGGTCGACGTGCTTCGTGGGCCCAGCATGCCGTTGTTCATCGGTTGGACCATCCAGCGAATTTCCTGAGCGAAGGTCAGGTCTTGTGGGGGTGTGAAGGTCAGGTTGGTGGTGTCAAAGGCGCCAGGCGTGGTTCGGGAGTCGTAGGTGTAGAGCCCGGCCATGTCGTTGCTGGCGTCGGCCTGGATGAACACGCGCCACCCTGTGGCAGCAGTCGAGCTGCTGTAGGACCACGAGAAGGTGGGCGAGCGGTCCGCCTGAAGGGCGTGGGAGGCGGTGTCCCACACGATGGAGCCGCTGGTTGGCGCAGCGTTTACGCCACTGACGGTCGGGGTGGCCACGGTGCCGTCTTCCCAGGTCAAGGTGAGATACGGTCGTTCGCTGGCACTTCCCTCGGTCGACGTGAACGTGATTTCGTCCGTGGTTTGGCTCGAGGTGTAAACCATGAGCGAGACGTGGTTCTGTCCGGCGGCCAACGCAGCCTGCACGGCTTCCGTCACGTCAAAGTCCATCCAGTCGTCTTCGACGCTGGCAACGAGGTCAACGTAGCCACCGATGTCCGTCCCAATGGCACGGCCACCGCGCTGCGCCCAGGCATTGGTGCCGTCGTACGTCGTGGCGTTGGCAGAGGTGGTCCAGGGTTGCAGCACGGGGCGGATGGCCACGGGTTCGTCCTCAACCGACCCGTATTCGGCAAAGAGGCTCAACTCGGCACCGGTCACACGGGCACCGCTCGGCTGGGGCACTTCACTGAGCGGAATACGAATCAACGCCGCCGCTTGGTAGCCAGTGGAGGTTTCACCCACGACCAGCGTGGTGGAATTCTCTTGGGTGTTATCGGAACCTGAACCGTTCTCAACGACGTAGGTGTCGACCAAGTGGGGTGTGCTGAGGTGAGGCAGGGCGCCGTGGTGGCGGAGTTCAACCGAAGCCTTGGTGGCGTTGTAGACAACGGTGTTGAGGTCGGGGAGTTGGAAGTGGTAAACGTTGGACCAGTTGCCGATTTGGTTGGTGGCCGAAACGGCGCGGACACGCCAGAACCACGTCTTCCCTTCATCGAGGTCGGACTGGAGCGTGAAAGAGGTGTTGGTGACGTCAAATCCTGCATCGTTCCACGACGTGTAGGTGAGGCTGTTCACCGATGAAAAGTCGGCTTGTGTGTCCAGTTGAACGATGTAGCCAGCGAGCGCCATGGTCCCCCCGAAATTCCAATCCAGTTCGGGCTGGCTGATGGGCGTCAAATCAACGCCTGTACCGATGGACCAAGAGCCGTTCAGTGGCAGGGCCGGGGCAGGATTGGACGGGAGAGCGTCGGAGCCTGGGACGTAGACAAAGGAGAGTTCAGGTCGGCTGGACATCGAGTCCTCGGCCGTGCTGAAGTAGGCTGTTCGTGCACCGCCAGACCCCGCGCCGAGCATGCCGGCGATGAAGTCCACTCGACGGTCTTCACGCATGGCGTTCTGAACCGCAAGGGTGACGTTCCATTCGACCGAATCGCCCTCGGAGAACGACGATCCAACCGAAACGCTGTCGAGCAGCGAACCGCGCTCTGCACCCTTGGCGCCGGCCGTGGCCCACGTGTTAGAACCATCGTAGCTGGACCAGGTGGCGTCCTCGGCGTTCCAGTCGTTCTGATTGCTTTCCCACACACCGATGGTCGGCGTGCCAAAAGTCGTTGAAGTCAACGACATGCGAAGGTGAGCCGACTCGACCGCATAGCCGTCGGGCAGGAGGTTGGACACCAAGTTGCAACCCAACAGGGCCGTGATCTCACCGCCGAAGGGGCTGTAATCGATGGTCATCTCCGAATCGCCGTCGTAATTATCGTTGGGTGCGGCGCTGTCGATGTAGGTGTCCATGCACTCGGGATATTGATTGTCCTGTGAGCCGTTGCCGTGCTTCAAGTTGAATTCGTAGCGGTCGCCGCCCAGCCAGATGCTCTCCAGAGAGGAGACGAGGAAACTCGAACTGACCCACTCACCGTAGTGATTGTCACTGTCGACGGTGGCCATGCGCCAGAAGTACATGTTCCCCACCTCAAGGGTCTTGGAACCGGTCATGGCCAGCGTGCCATCTGTGGGGCTGAAGTCGTTGTCAACACGGGTGTCAACGCGCATCTGTCGAAGTCGGAAGTCCTCGTCCGTGGCGAGTTCGAACACGATGTCATCGCCAGTGGCGGGTTGCGACCAGTTGAGCGTGGGCTGGGTGTTGCCCGAGAGGTTGTCACCGGTTTTGTTCCACACAGCGAGGCCATCGGCAGGTGCGGTGAGGTTCACCGAGGCGGGTGGTGCCCCGCTGCCCCATTCGTACGTAATGGAAAACGAAGGTGCATCGCTTGGATTGGCAGCTTCTGCCGAGTGGAAAAAGATGCCTTCATTGTTGGTGTAGGATTCGAACTTACCTCGCACAGCGACCATCAAATCGAGAGGGTTTTCATCGCCACCGTCAAGGTAGTTCTGAACAGCGTGGTCAAGGTCAAACGTGAAACTGTTGCTGGTTTGGTTGCCGTCCGCCAACGCCATGGTAGCGGTGCCGTTTGAACGGCCACCGTCGTACCACTGTACGCCACCTGCTGACATTTGGTTCCACGTGACTTCTTCCTCTGCCCAGAGACCGGATTCTTCCATGCCGTGGACCGAAACCACCGGATCGCCGCTGTAGGAGGAACGGGTGAGTTTGAGTTCAGCGTTGACGATGGTGAGGTTGTCGTGGAGGCCGAGTTGGTTGAGTGACGTTCGGAAGTGAATCAAACGTTCCTTGCTGGAGGTCATGCTGGATTCGACCAAGGCATCAGCGCCATAATTGTAGGTCTTCCTGGTTTCGTTGACGAAGGTGTCCTGCAGGAAATCCTGCTCCAGGCCAGTGTCGGTGGGGCCGAGCGTCATGGTGGCCGTGCCGTCGCCGTTATCGACCACGTTCAGGTTGGGCAAGAGGAAACTGGTTGAATCCCATGCGCCCCACTGATCGTTGCTGTCCACGGCTCGTACACGCATGTGCATGGCGGTGCCGTTGGTCAGTGCGAGGTTGGATGGGAGGTTGTAGGCACCGGACGTTCCGGTGGACGCGAAGGTGGACCACAGCGTGGAGAAATGCCAAGCCTCGTCGGTGGCAGAACGCCAATCATCTGCGTTGCTGAGTTGAATCTCGACGTCCGTCCCGCTGTTCATGTCGTAGGACAACGCAGGGGTGGTGACGGGTTGAAGCAGGAAGTCAGATTCCATCCACGGCGCGCCTTCGTCCACGGGAAGGTCGGTCGACACCGTTGCGCCGCTGGTCGCTGCGGAACCCGCACTGACATCCAACGTCAACTCGGGTCGGTTCGCCGCCACGGTGTCCTCAGACATGCTACAGTCGTAGGTGGCCCCGAAGGATGCGACGATGACAGAGAGGTAGGCCGAATTGGAGCGAGCCGCTTGTTGCGCAATGGAGGTGACGTTGAGGGTGAGAGTCCCGTTGCCCGAAAGCAAGGCCGGAGGTTCCCAGTCACCTCGGTCAGCACCAGCTTCACCGCCGGCTTCGGACCAGAGTTGGTTGCTGGCATAGGCCACCCAAGAAGCAAAGGAACCGTTCCAAAACCGGTCCATGTGAGCCACGTAGGCCTTCAATTCAGTAGGGCCGAGGGCATCGGTGGTACACTCCAAATCGATGCTCGCCTCGTGGATGGTGTCGCTTGCCGTGTAATTCATTGGGAACCGCAACAGCAAGCGTGATTCCTGCGCGGGTCCATCGGCCAGTGTCCCGGTGGCTGAGGTGTTGTACGTGCTGGTGGGGGCGGAAGCCGTGATGTAGGTGTCAGCGTGAATGGCGTGATAGGAAACTGCGCGGTGGACCGTGGGTTCGTCTTCAAGTTCGGACCAACCTTCCATGGTTTGCGGAAGCGAGAGGTCGGCGAAAATAAACATCAACACGAGCAAAAGCGCGGTGGCCCGGGGAGAAACAATTCGTACGCTACGCATGGGACTCAACCCTTACACCACTCCCCATTATAGGGACTTTTCCCTTATATGGCATGACCACCCCTCAAGACACGAAAATTTTGCTCGTCAAATTCCTTCCCCCGTGGATGCGAATGTTGAAGGAGGCTCGTCAACGAGAACGGGGAGCATGAGCGAACTTTGGGTCGAGAAACACCGCCCTCAATCGGTGACCCAAATCAAAGGACAAGCCGCTGTTGTGCAGCGTCTAGGGACCTACGCTGGAAACAAGAATTTCCCTCATTTGCTCTTCGCTGGACCTCCGGGAACTGGAAAAACGACGGCTGCCATGGCGCTGACCAAGGACATCTTTGGGCAAGATTTTCGTCAGAACCTGCTGGAGATGAACGCCTCTGATGAGCGTAAATTGGAGAGCATCCGAACCAAGGTGAAGCAATTTGCTCGAACGCAGCCCTACGGCGGTGCAGCCTTCAAGATCATCTTCCTCGATGAGGCCGACGCCCTGACCAACGATGCGCAAGGTGCACTCCGCCGAATCATGGAGCAGTATGCGGAAACCTGCCGCTTCATTCTCTCTTGCAACTACTCTTCCAAAATCATTGAACCGATTCAATCCCGGTGCGCAGTCTTCCGATTCAGACCGCTCTCCGATGCCGACGTGGCCTCCCAAGTTGTCCACGTCGCCGAACTTGAAGCCTTGACCTTGGGCGAAGGAGCTGTTGAAGCCTTGACTCGAATCTCCCAGGGTGACCTGCGCAAAGCGCTGACGGCACTCCAAGTGGCTGCCGCCTTGAACACGACCGTGAGCCGAGAACTGGTGTATGAAACCTCAGCCACAGCGCCCCCGGAAGCCCTCCACCAGTATTTGATGGCGTGCCGAGACGATGGCTTTCACGTCGCCCGCCGAAGGTTGCGTGAACTGCTCGACCAGTTCGGGCTGGCCGGTACGGATTTTGTGAATCAACTTCACCGTGAGCTCTACAGCGCTGATTTCCTCGAAGAACGGTCGAAACTTGCCTTGACGGAATGGATGGCTGAAATCGACTACCGTTTGGTCGAGGGCGGCGGTGAACAGATTCAACTGGATGCGCTGACCGCTCAAATCGTCCAACATTTGCGTGCTTGATTCACTTTCAGTTTTCACGAACGGGCCCCCGAAAGGAAGCAGTAGGTTGGTTCCAACGGCCGACCATGAACCCCATCATGCTCCGCCTTGAGGAGGCCTTGTGTTGGACCGTGCTCGCACCGCTCGTTCGCGCCCGGCGCCGTCGAATGGAGCGACGAATCAGCCAGGAGTGGTTCGACCGACAGCGAATCGACCGTGTGTTGAACGAGATCGTTCGTCAGCACGCTGATTTACTCGGTTGAAACGTCGGGCGGGTTGACCGCAAAGGTCCACGTGTAGGTCCGAGTGTTTTCCCAGGGGTCCCCCTGCTCAACAATTTCCACTTCAATTGTATGGTCGCCAACGGCCAAGCCCTCGCCAAGGAAGATGGCAAACGGTTGGTCCAAATCAGCGTGAGGCAGAAGGATTGGAGCGGACTTGTTGTTGGCCGTTCGCCACGTACCCACATCGGTGCCATGGTCATCCCAGAACGTTGCATTGGAATCCAGGGTCGTTTTGGTGTTCTGGAAACTGTGAACCACGGTGACGTTTGCGCCGGTGTCGTCCACATTGTCCGCAAGACCAAACAAAAGCCAGGCGCCACCCATGACGTACTCTCCTTCATCCAGCGTCCATTCGTTTTCACCGCCGTTCACCTTGTCGGCGAAGGTGTAGTTGCCGTCGTGTTCGATGACCACGGCCCATTCGTCGGCCAGCTGCGGCGCCACGATGTCGCCAAAGGGAGGATTGACCACAAGGAACGAGAGGGAGAGGAAGGTGAAGGTGTAGAGGAAAAAGGCCCGGAACCAGGTTCCTTTCGTGTAGTGTTCCTTGAAGCGCTCGGGCATGACCATGCGGTGGATTTGAGGAATGAGGATGAGCATGGTCAGCGGCAAAATGTAGAGCACGTCCGTCTTGTCCAAAGTCGTGGACGGCATCAAGATGTAGCGCATCATCATGGTGACGATGAAGGCGTAGAAGATGACCAGCCACATGGATGCCGTGTCGGCTCGCTCTTTGCCGTGATGCTTCACCGGGTCAAACGGTTCAATGCCGAGGTCGGCCCCGGAGCGACGTTTCTTTTTCTCAGCGTTCTTGGCCCCATCACGTTTCATGCGCTCGGCTTGCGCCGCCGCCATGGCCGTTTTGAGGTCCACCATGACCGAAGCGGAACCGAGCAAGTGTTAGAACACATCGGTTGGAAACCGTCTCTCGTGGATGTGTTGTTCGCAAGCCCCACTTCCGATTTCTTCAAAGAGGGAAGGGCGCACCCACAGGATAGGCCGGGGTGGCGTAGTTGGTAGCGCGTCGGACTCATAGGGCAGCCTTCAAGGCGATCGTATGACGTGCAAAGCCCCTTGTGGTGTCTGAGACATCCGAAGGTCGCGGGTTCGAGCCCCGCTCCCGGCACCATTCATTGCACCCCGTGGGTGAAGACTCAAAATGTCGCAACGGGTGGGCGAAGATGAGCGACATGTCAGACCCATTGCTGCAGATGAAAAATCTTCAACGGCACTACGAAACACCCGCTGGAGTTGTCAAGGCGCTTGATGGTGTGAGTTTTGAGATTCATGAAGGTGAGCGGGTCATTTTGCTCGGCCCCTCGGGCTCCGGAAAGACCACCCTGCTCAACTGCCTTTCCGCCCTCGACAGCCCAACGGGTGGCTCCTACCGTTTCCTCGGAGAGGAAGTGCCTCGCAACCAATCCGAAAAAATGACGTCGTTTCGACGAGACAACATTGGATATGTGTTCCAGTTCTTCAACCTCCTCCAAGACCTGACGGTTCTCGAAAACATTCTGCTCATCCAGGAACTTGCAGGCAAAAAGGACCCTGCACGGGCCAAGGAATTGCTCGGCCTTGTCGGCTTGGACGCTGAAGTGGACCGTTTTCCCGGAGAGATCAGCGGTGGTCAGCAGCAACGCGTGGCCATCGCTCGAAGCATTGCCAAGCGACCCACGTTATTGCTGGGGGATGAATTGACGGGCAACCTGGACACAGAGACCTCCAACAAAGTCATGGAGGCCCTGGTGAGCGCTTGCAAGCAGGAAAACATCACATCGGTGTTTGTGACCCACGACGAGGGACTCGTTCGCTACGCCACCCGGGTGATTCGCATCGACAGTGGAAAAATTGTCTCGGACGAACATCTGGCCAACGACCAAGAAGCTTGAGGTGGTTCCATGTCAGCGCTCCTCAACAAACGTTTGGCACGCAGCCTTTGGCGTACCAAACTTCGCTTGTTGGCCGTCGTCCTGATGGTTTCTGTTGGCGTGTTTGCGGGCATCACCTTTGGCGGGTATTCGCACAATTTGGACGGGATGTACGAAACCCTCCAGGGGGACGATGAGGAAGGCGCTAACCTGGCCGACCTTTGGATTGACAACCGTAGTGCAAGTTGGACCAGCGAAGAAGTGGCAACGTTCTGCGGTGCGTTAGGTTCCTCGTGGCCTTCCACCGGCGCAGCCCTCGACTCGTGTGAAGGGCGAAGCATCGTGCAAGGCACCATGTTCCACACCAATGAAAGCGGCACCCACATCATCAATTCCCTCTGGCACGGCATCCCAGAAGACGCCAACGCCGACAAGGTCTGGATGCCCGACGAGCACAGCGAAGGCCGCGTGGCGTCCAGTGCGGACGAGATTGTCATCGATGCGCACGTGGTCGAAGCCCTTGACCTCTCGCTGGGCGACGCAGTCGTCATCGGCGCCGGTACCACCTCAGCGGAGTTCACGATTGTCGGCATCGGGTATCACCCGCTGCACGTGTTCATGGCCCCCGAAGGCTCCTTGTTCCCTCCGGAAGCGGGGCAATACGTTGTTGGCTACCTCTCCGACAGTGGCATGGCCCGCCTGACCAACACCTCACTTGGAAGCAGCAACACCCTCCTCTTGGACGTTGAAGGTACACCTTCGTTTGACCTGCCCGACACCGAAGGTTACGAGGGCGATGAAATCGACGCTGTCAAAGCCCTCGTGTCCGATGCGCTCGACGTCGCTGAACTGGACGGTAGGGTGAGGGACCGAGGACAAAACGAGCCGGTTGAAATCATGCGTCAAGACCTCGAAGGCGCCAAGCGAACCAGCATTCCGTTCACGGTGATGATCGCCGCCATCGCCTCCATCACCATCGTGCTGAGTTTGCAACGCTTGGTCCAGAGCCAAGCCAAGGAAATCGCTGTGCTGCGCACACTGGGCGTGAACCGAACGTCGCTCATGACTGGCTACCTCATCGCGCCCCTCGTCATCGGTGCTATCGGCTGCGGCTTGGGCGCGCTGATGGGGCCGTGGGGTG
Source organism: Euryarchaeota archaeon UBA486 (assembly GCA_002497765.1). Taxonomy (GTDB): domain Archaea; phylum Thermoplasmatota; class Poseidoniia; order Poseidoniales; family Poseidoniaceae; genus Poseidonia. The sequence continues at coordinate 47,646 of DAET01000045.1, read as the reverse complement.
TCAACGGCATGCTTGATTTCTACGAGGGCATTGTCGGGCTTCCCATCACCGAACGAGAGGTACCTTTGGAATTGTACACGGCCGTCATGCTACCGACCATGCTGGTGGTGTTTCTGTCGGGGGCCTTCCCTGCATGGAAATCTAGCCGCCTTGACCCGCTTGAGGTCTTGAGCGGGCAGAATCAAATGCGGGTGGGTTCATCGCTGCTGCGTCGATTGACCTCGTGGATGCCCACCACGCTGGGCCTCTCCATTCGTTCCAGCGTGCGAAAACCGATTCGCCTGATGATGACCTTCCTGGCTGTGGGGATCTCGCTGATGCTCTTCGGTTCGGTCCAAATGATGTCGGCGGGATTGCAAGACACCATCGTCGGCGGGCTCGAAGAACAGCAATCGTGGGACGCCCAAGTGTACATCGGCGAAGGTGGCGAAGCCAGCATCATCGAGTGGGCCAACGAACGCGGAGCAACCTACGAGCCACTCATTGAAATGCCGCTCGGCGCAGTGGATGACGCAGACGGTCTGGAACGAGTGTTCACGCTTGTCGGCTTTGATTCTTACGAGAACGGCATGCGGAACGTCAACGTCATTGAAGGCGAACGACCGCAACCGAGCAACGGCCCGAGTGAGGTCATGATGGACGAAGGCTCCATGGTGTTCCTTGGTTGGAGCGTGGGGGAGCAACACACTGTTCTGTTGAACGGTGCAGAACACGACATCACGGTCGTGGGCACCACGCGAGGTGAGTTGGTTCGCACGATGTATTTCCTCCGTGCAGACCTTGGCGAGGCCTTGGGCGTTGATGCAACATCGATGTACCTCGCACTGCCCGAAGGCGTGACTGTTGACGCCTCGCTGGCTGAAATCTCCATGGGCGTGATTGAGCGTCAAACCCTCATCGATGGCATGAACAGCCTCATTGAACAGCAAACGCAAATCTTCCAAGCCATGATGTACCTCGGTCTGATGTTTACCATTGCCGTCATGTTCAACACGATGATCATGAACGTGGCCGAGCGAGATTTCGAACTCGCCACCCTCCGAGTCTTGGGCGCATCAACCCGGAGCCTGGGCTTCATGCTCTTGTTTGAGAGCCTCCTCATCGGTATCATCGGTGGACTGGTTGGCGTTGCGTTTGCTTACGGCGGCGCCGTTGGCCTTGCCGCTTCATTCTCATCGTGGCAGTTCTTCGTCGCCATCGTTGTCGTGCCCAGCGTCGCGTATCAACTCATGGCAGGCGTGATTGTCATCGCTGTTGCCATGACACCCATCGGAATTTGGCGACTGCGCCGAATGGACCTCGTTGAGAAAGTCAAGGACCTGTCTCAATGAAGCGATTCATTCATGGGGCGAGTCCGCCCGTTTCCGTGCATGGTGGCGTTGCCTAACCCCGGGGTTCGCGTCAAAGCCACGGTGAACACGCACAACGAGACGGTGGAACACACCGGCTTGGTGCTTCCACCCGCTGCCAAAGGACATCTTTCGCTCAAACTTGACAACGGCTACAACGTGTCCTACCCCACCGAGGCCGTCCAGCAATGGGAGGAACTTCCCACAAAGGCCGCTTTGTCCTCAGCCGAACTTCATGCACCCCAAGCAGACAGCGACCTGCCCCGGGTTCGCCTGATTCACACCGGTGGAACCATCGCTTCGAAAGTCGATTACGCCACGGGAGCTGTGGAGGCAAAATTTGAACCCGAGGAAATGTTGGATGCCATTCCTGAACTGGCCGCCATTGCCCAACTTGATGCGGTCAAAATTGGCAACATGTTCAGCGATGACATTCGACCGCAGCACTGGAACATCATCGCCGCTGCATGCGCCGATGCTTTCGCAGACGGTTGCCGAGGCGTTGTTGTTGCCCACGGGACCGACACACTCCACATCACGTCGGCAGCCCTCAGTTTCGCCTTCGCCGGAGATGGTTCGCGCCCCGCTGGGCCCATCGTCATGGTCGGATCCCAACGGTCGAGCGACCGAGGTTCATCCGACGCCACCGAGAACCTCCTCGCGGCCGTGCATTGGGCTGCCAACGGCCCCCTGCCCACCGGGGATGCGGGCGACAGCGTCTCCGTCGTCATGCACCACGGCCAAAGCGACGGTGTGATGGCGGTTCATTCCGGCCTCGCGCTCCGGAAGATGCACTCGTCCCGTCGAGATGCATTTCACGCCGTCAACGGTCAACCGCTTGCCACGCTCACGCTCACCCACGAGGGGTTCCGAACCGAGACCCTGCCGTGGTATGCTTCGGCCCTTGAACAGCCATCATCTCGCCCCTTGGCACAGCAACCAACAACCTACGAGACCGGGCAGCGAATCGCGCAGTTCATTGCAGGCCCCTGGCTCCACGCAGAGCACATCGAAGCGGTCGTCGCCACTGGCGTTCAAGGCGTTGTCCTCCACGGCACGGGCTTGGGCCACCTTCCCATTGATGACCCGCAAAACGACGCTCCGGAGAACGCTCTGCTGTGGCGCATTTTGACACGATGCGTCAACCGAGAACTTCCCGTCGTGATCGTCAACCAATGCATTCACGGCCCGGTTGACATGAACGTCTATTCCAAAGGACGCAAACAGCAGGCGATGGGGCTGCTGGGCCACGGCGTCAGTTCGACACCGGAAACCATGGTCGCCAAACTTCACTGGGTGCTTTCACAAAACATGGACATCAACGGCGCGCTGGCGTCCAACCTGTGTGGAGAACATCGAGAAACGCTGAGGGAATGAGCGTTTGAATCAAGAACCGAAAAGGAGTGGAAACGCCGTGGACAACAGCCCGAACCATGCGCTTGAAGAGTTGCGAGCCAAGCGCGAAACGGCTCGCCTCGGCGGTGGACTCAAGCGTCAAGAAGCCATTCGTTCCAGTGGCCGAGGCACGGCACGCGACCGGATTGGCCTGCTGCTGGACGAAGGTTCGTTCCTCGAAGTGGATACCTTCGTCACCCACCGTACCGACGACCACAACATGTTCCTGCACCAAACCCTCGGCGATGGCGTGGTGGCCGGGCACGGCACCATTGAAGGTCGACGCGTTTACTGTTTTGCCCAGGACTTCAGCGTTCACGGCGGAAGCATGGGCGAAATGCACGCCCTGAAGATCGCCAAAATTGTCGAGATGGCCGAGCGAGCCAAAGCCCCCCTCATCGCCATGTGGGACGGCGGCGGACAGCGAGCACAGGACGGCGTGAATTCCCTGGCGGGGACCGGGGAGATGCTGGACCGGTTGGTCCAGTGCAGCGGACGCATCCCGATGATCAGCGTCGTCTTGGGGCCCGTGGTCGGTGTGTCAGCTTTGGCGGCCTCCTTGTCCGATTTCACCATCCTTGGCGAAGAGCACGGGCAGCTGTTTTTGTCCTCTCCGCTCGAAACCCCGGAAGTCATCAGCGGCGAAGTGGACGCGGCAGGGCTGGGAGGTGCCAACTTGCACGCCTCCCGCTCGGGCATTGCCTCGCTGATCGCCGATGACGAGGAAGATGCCTGCGAACTGGCGGCCACCCTTCTGTCGTATCTGCCAGATCACAACATGGCCGACCCGCCGGTTCTCGCCACTGGCGACCCCACAACCCGGCTCAATGAAGCGCTTCAGGACATGGTGCCGGACAACCCCAACAAGCCCTACGACATGGTGAAGGTGGTGGAAGAAGTGGTCGACGATGGCGTCTTCATGGAACTGTTTCCCTCCTACGCTGACAACATTATCATCGGTTTTGCTCGCATGAACGGCTCCACCGTCGGTGTCGTTGGCAACCAACCTAAGGTCCTGGCAGGCTGCCTTGACATCGATGCGTCCATCAAAGCGGCTCGCTTCATTCGCACCTGCGATGCGTTCAACATCCCGCTGCTCACCTTTGAAGACGTGCCAGGCTTCCTCCCCGGTGTCGTTCAAGAATGGGGCGGCATCATCCGTCACGGAGCCAAACTCCTGTTCGCTTATGCCGAAGCCACCGTCCCCAAACTGACCCTCGTCACTCGCAAGGCCTACGGCGGCGCCTACCTCGCTATGTCCTGCAAGCACCTGCAAAGCGACTACAACGTGGCCTGGCCCACGGCCGAACTCGCCGTCATGGGGGCTGAAGGTGCGGTGAACATCATCCACCGACGAGAGATCGGCGCCGTCCCCGATGAAGAAAAGGAAGGCGTTCGCCAGCGGCTGGTGGACGAATACAAAGCAAAGTTCGGCGACCCTTACGTCGCTGCGCGCAACGGTTGGTTGGACGACGTCATTGAGCCCCAAGAAAGTCGCCTCCGTCTGTGCCGGGCGCTCAACATTCTCAAGTCGAAGCGAGAGTGGTCGCCGCCAAAGAAGCACGGCAACATCCCGCTGTGATCACTTCAACTGCTTTGCCCGAGCGAGCAACCCCGTCCCAGATGAGGCGGGAGGCTCATCCGATATCGCCGAGGGAGCGCTTGATTCAGTCGCTGCCTTTCGCGAACGGCTTACCAAAACCGCTCCGGTCCCAACGAGGAGGAGTAACATGCCAATTCCGGCGACGACCGCCATCGAACCGGAGCCTCCGATGTCCTCTCCAGCCGACGTTTCATTGCCGCCATCACCGACAGAGGAAAGGTCAACCACCTTGTTCGCAATGACGCTGCGGTCTAGTTCCACATCGTAAATCTCGAGTTCGACATAGAGCGAGGTGGAAGTGTCGGCCGGAACGGGCAGGAGCGTCACGCACTGATAGGCACCCGTTCCGCTACTCAGACAGGAGTGGTTCACCTCCACGATGACTCCGTCCACCGAGACGTTCGCTTGGGTGTTGACCTCGCCGTCAACGTCGACGACCGACCAGTACATGTTCGCTGTGGAGCCACTCAGACCTTGGACAGATTCGATGGAGACGAAGGGAAGGTCGCCCACCGGTTCCACGGTGACCGTCATGTTGTGTGCGTGAGTGGATGTCCCATCGGACACGTTCAACCAAACGCCCTCAAAGACACCGAACACATCTTGCTGCGGTGTCATCTCAACGGTGCCGTTCGTCAATGAGACTTGGAACGCATCGAGGTTTCCTTCGAGCGTCCACATCAAGTCGTCACCGTCAACATCGTACGCCAAAGGAGCCAGCGCCAAGGTGAACGTCGTGTCTTCAGCGAACGAGAGGTTGGTCCACTGCGAGGCGTTCACAATGACCGGGTCGTTCACGGGATTGACCACGACGGGCACCTCAACCATCAACGACGGGTTCTCGCCATCGCTTAGCAGGATCTGGAGCACCGTTGCCCCGTGTGCGTTCGGCAGCGGTGTTAAGGTGATTCGTTCACCCTCAATGCTGAAGTGAACGGGCGTTTGTTCACCACTTTTCAGGCCTGAAATGAACACCTCAAGTGGCTCCCCTTCCGGGTCGGAAACCACATCACCGAGGTCGTAGACCACGCTGGGTCCATCCTCGTTCATCTCTTGAATCGGAATCGTTCCTTGCTTCACAGGAGGGTCGTTCACGGGCGTCATCACCACGCGAAGTTGCGTTGAATATTCATCCACCGTCTCTCCGTCACTCCGGAGCGTGACATCAAGCACACACTCACCCAACCATTCCTCATCCAAGGCGTGACTAACGGACATGTTCAGCCCGTGTTCTGCAACATCCACTCGGAAATGGAAGGCGTCGTCACCTGACAAGGTGGCATCCACGATGCGAACCAGCTGGCCGTCGGGGTCAGAACCGATGCTGAGGGCCTCAACCGTTCGGGTGTTGTGTTGAGGAACGTAGACCACCGGTTTTGGAGACACGGGGACGATTGGCGTGTTGTCGCGGAACACGGCTGCACCAAAGGTCGCCGGAGCACCTTCCACCTGAAGTTTAAGCCATGCTTTCTGAAGTCCAGGTGCAACGGGCGCCATCGGGTAGACACAGGTGGCCGTGCCGTTGGGAGCCAGCGTCCCTATGGCTTCCCAAGGACCGTTGGACCAACCACATGTGAGGTTCACATCCCACCCAGCGGGAAGGTCCTCAAAGGACGTCCCGTCTCGTAGCGTCCATTCCACTGCGAGGGTCAAATTCTGCGTCCCATTCAATGGCGTTGATGCGTTGTAGCTCGCTGATGTTGAGACCCAACGAAGGAACGAAGCCGCTTCGAGGTTCTCGTCCACGTAGGCATTCGGGTCGCTGACAATTTGCGCCCCCTCACCACGGTTGAACGCATCTCTGAACCGTGCGTGGTCGCCGTGAAGAACGGTGTCGAGGAAAGCCACCACGTGTTCTGCTGAAAGTTCGATTTGGGCCGTTTGACTCATGGTGGCATCACCGTCATTTTCGAAGATGGACCGCGTGTCTTGGAACTGATAATGGTCTGCACCAAGCAGGTGAATCCAATGCCAAGCCACACCACCGAGTCCCTCGACGCGTTCCATGGCTTGTTGAGACGGTGCAACTTCATCCACCGTGCCCGTGATGAACAGCCCCGTGTTCGGTTGCGGGAAGGAGGGCGTGGCGACATCGTCCCACTCGAACGAGGGTTCAAGCTCTTCAAAATCAACGCCCAACCCAAACACAGCCCGAGGCGGGTGGACGGTGGTGGCAACGGGGGTTTGGTCCCAAAACGGGAACGCCAAATAAGCCGCTGTTGCACCTTTTCCGTGACCAGAAACAGCCCAGTGATCCAGGTCGATGTTCCCCACCGAACCCAAGACATGGATGTTGGATTGGTTTTGCTGCAACATCGCATCTTGAATGTCGACAAAGCGCTCCAGCGTGGCCTCAACATCGGTTTCGTCCGAGAAGGCTTGGGTGATCACCACGATGAAGCCACGCTTGACCAGTTCATCGGTCCACAAGTCGTAGCCGTCGAGGGCTTCACCGGAATCACCGACAAAAATGAGCCATGAGAACGGCCCGTTACCCGCCATCTCCTTGTCTTGGCCGTCGAACATGGCCGGATAGACCATTCGAACTTCAGGAGAAAATGGACCACCGAGATTAAACTCAGTCCAGCCGATGGGAAAATCAGTCCCTTGATGCGACGGCTCAAAGGAGGTCTCCTCCTCGAGCAGGGCAAGTCCAGACGGCGCCCACAAAGAGAGGACGACGATGCCGACCAGTGCGAAGTGCAGACGTTGCATGCGGACCCCTTGCCACCCAGTCGGGTTCGTGAATCAAAGAGTCTTCTGTCTCATGCATACGAAGCCAGCAAACATTCGGCCTCAAGCAAGCGCGTCAACAACAAGCCAAGCGAAGGGAGTTCGTGTGCCCGTTCGGGTGCCCACAAGACACGCCAGCAGGCCAGATGCTGAGCGACGAGCAACCAGCGACCGTCAAGGGCGTTGCCCGAAATTGCCTTTGCGCGTTCTTCGACGGTCCCTTCCATGGGACGGTACGATGAACGCAACAGACGAACCCCCTCTGATACGGGCTCGTCGTTGTCAAAATCCACCACCATGTCAGGAGACTTGTCGGTGATGGCATCCATCCACGGTCCGTCCTCGAACATTCGCCGGCTTTTGAGTTGGTGGACCCGGCCGCCCAAACTTGCCCATGCGGCTGCTGTTGAACGGGCTGCGCCGCCACCACCGACCAAGCCGAGAACATCTTCACCGGGCGTCAATCCATGATGGTGAAGCACGTCGACAACGCCGGTACCGTCCAAACCAGCACACCACCAACCACGGCCGTCCCACCGGAGCGCATTCACGCATTTGTTGGCCATGGAATCGTCAACGGCCACCACGGCACCGGAATCAAGTTGATGCTTGAGCGGCGCCGTCAAATTGAGCCAAATTTCCTCTTCGAACATCCGTGTGGGAAGCGTCGAAGGCAGGGTTTTGGGGGTTGAAAGGGGACCTTCAATGCCAACCAGCAACGGGTGGACATCGTTCACCTCGCTGGCAGCCTCCAGTGCTTTTTTGAGCAGCGCTTTGGTTCGAAACTTTCCGAAAACAGCACCCGTGTAGACCCAGGGAATCGGTTGAGGAACTGCCCCTGCATAACCCCAAGCCAAGGCATCGGGAAGGTTGTCAACGTCAACCAACTCCATGGTCAATTGTTTGTCGCTCAGAGCGATCCCCAAATGACGAGCGACCAGGGCCGTGAGCAGAGGAGAAAGGCTGTGGTCAACCGGGCGGCCCGCAATTCCGTATCGAATTGCTGGCATGATATTTCCACGGCCACACACCACAAAAAGCCGCCGTATCGTCGTGTGAACCTTCAAGAGGGAGTGTGCACTCCACCCTCCATGGGAAAAGCCGTCGCCCTCATGACTGCAGGCCTGGGCACCTACATGACCCTGAAGATGTGGTCTGAATTCAACGAGGCCCTCGGAACGGTGTTTGGTGCTTCATGGGGCGTCATCATCGCCACCATTGCTTACCTCGTCTATTCGGTGGAAAAGAACGACAAATTATCGCGGGAATCCACCATGCAAGATCGAGAAGAGGGGCTGATGAGCAACCTCGCGAACGAAGACCAACCGCTCGGTTTCATCGTCGGCATGTACATTTTCATCATCTTCGTGTTTGAAGTGATTCTCGGTGCGCTTTGAGTGTGAGAATTGAATGCCCGGCATGCTCGACCTGCTTTTTTTGAAATCCGGAGCACCCGGTACCGAAAACGAGGGAGAGCGGGCCTACCTCTTGATGCTCGAAAAAGCATCCATGCTCATCGTTCTTTTTTTCATCCTCATGGTCGTGGTTGCACTTGACGTTCCCGGATGGCTTGGTGGCCTGATCGTGGGTGGCTCCATTGGCCCGGTGGTCTACGGCCACTACTACATCAACTACATTCGTCGACCAAAGAAACGGCAGAACATTGATGTGCAAGAGGGCAAAGAGAAACGCAAAGGTGCTTGACGATGTCGCTGTTTACTGATTTGTTGGAATTGCTGGGTCTCGGAGGCATCAGCGGCCTGGACGTTGTTTTTGCTGGCATGGCCATCGCTGGCACGCTTTTGTTCATCATTTACTTTGGATTGGTGCTGATCGGTGGCGTGGCCGACGGTGCGCTTGATGCCGTCGGCATCGACGTTGATTTCGGCATGGATTCAGCCGAGGGTTCGTTCCAAATGTTGACCGTTCAAGGCATTCTCAGTTTCGTCATGATGTTCGGTATTTTTGGCCTCGCCACCTCACAGGCTGACCAGCACAACATCATCGCTGTCGGCGTCGGCGGGGTAGCGGGTGTCATTTCGATGTGGCTCGTTGGAAAGGTGTTCCAGGTCATGATGAGCCTCGAGAGCGACGGAACCGTCCGACACAACGACGCCATTGGCGCGAAGGGGACGGTCTACAGAACCATTCGTGCCGGACAGTCCGGTCAAATCCAGGTCGAATTCCAAGATGCTTTGCGGACCTGCGAAGCTGTAGCAGAGGACGAGAGCTTGACCATTCAAACTGGAAAATTTGTAGAGGTGGTCGGGAACATCGCAGAGATGCTCATCGTTCGGCCACTCAGCGTTTCCGCTGGCGTTGTGGAAGAAGAGTGACGGGACTGCCGACTCAAATGTATTAAAGGGGTAAGCACTCCTCCCACCATGGCAGATTCAAGTGCTATTGTCGTGATTGGTCTGGGACTCTTCGTCCTCGTCCTCGTTGGAACGGTTTACCTCGCAACGCGAAGGTACAAACTCGCACCCTCAAACCAGATTCTCGTCGTGTATGGTAACACGAAGGGCGCTGGCGCCGCACAGTGTTACCACGGTGGCGGAAAAATCGTCTGGCCGCTCATCCAGAACTATGGCTTCCTCGACCTCAAACCGATGACCATCAACATCAACCTCGAGCACGCTCTGTCGATGCAAAACATCCGCATCAACGTGCCTTCGACCTTTACCATCGGTATCGACACCAAGCCCTCCATCATGCAGAACGCTGCGGAGCGTCTTCTCGGCTTGCCGGTCGCCCAAATCGAAGACATGGCCAAGGAGATCATCTTCGGTCAACTTCGTTTGACCGTCGCCTCATTGACCATTGAGGAAATCAACGGCGACCGTGAAGCGTTCTTGAGCCAAGTGGTCAACAACGTCGACACCGAACTTCACAAGATTGGTCTCTACCTCATCAACGTCAACATCACGGACATCACCGACGAAGCCGACTACATCAAGTCGATCGGTGCCAAGGCCGCTGCCGAAGCCATCGCCAAGGCCGATGTGGACCGTGCCAACGCCACCCGCCAGGGTGCCGTCGGACAGGCCCAAGCCGACCGTACGCGAGAAATTGAAGTCGCTCGAAACCAAGCCGAATCGGACAAGGGTCAGAAAGAAGCAGAAGCCGACCGACGTGTCTTCGTTCAACAGCAAGAATCCAAGGCCGTTGAAGGTGAAAACCTGTCCCGTGCTGACATTGCCAGCTTCAACGCCGACCTCGCTGAGAAGGAAGCCGAGGCCCTCAAGCGTTCGGAAGTCGCCAAGCGCAAGGCCCAGGTCGAGATCGAGAAGGCGCAGTACGAGTTTGAAGGTCAGCGCCTGCGAGCCGAGGAAATCGCCCGTGAGGAAGTCTCGAAGCAGCAAATCGAAATCGCAGCCGAGGCCGAGGCCGAGCGCCAACGCCGCATCGCCCAAGGTCAGGCTGACGCCACCCTGGCTGCCTACAACGCCGAAGCAGAGGGGCAGCGTGCTGTGCTTGAAGCCAAAGCAGAAGGTTATGCCAGACTCGTCGCCAGCGCTGGCGGCGACGCCAAGGCCGCTGCTACGCTGCTGATGGTTGAGAAGATCGAGGAACTCGTGGCCCGACAAACCGAAGCCATTGCGAACCTCAAGATCGACAAGATCACCGTGTGGGACTCCGGCAACAACGGCGGCGAAGGTGGAGCAACCTCCAACTTTGTCTCCTCCCTCATCCAGAGCCTGCCTCCGGTCCATGACGTGGCCAAGATGGCCGGCGTTGACCTCCCAGACTACCTGGGCACGATGAAGGACGAGTGAAGCCCACGCTTCACATGTGGTGGCGAAACCCGCCTCTGCTCGCCTTGAGCGGGCGACGGTTTCAAAGACCCATTGAGCCGCACCGAAGCAATGGCCTCCGACCTTGAAATCGCACGCGCCGCCAACATGGAACCGATTGAAGCGGTTGCGTGGAAGCTCGGCATCTCTGCACACGAATTGATGCCCATGGGGAACGGGGTGGCCAAAGTCACCTGGACCGCCCTCAAAGAGCGGTTTTCAAAGCCGCAAGGCAGCCTCGTTTTGGTGACCTCCGTCAACCCCACACCCTTCGGTGAAGGAAAAACGGTCACCACGATTGGCCTCACCCAAGCCTTGTGCCGCATCGGCCAGTCCGCCACCTGCGTGATTCGAGAGCCCTCCATGGGGCCAGTGTTCGGCATCAAAGGCGGTGCAGCCGGAGGCGGTCACGCCCAAGTTCTCCCGATGGAAGACATCAACCTCCAC
>DAET01000045.1:0-36095 GCA_002497765.1 Euryarchaeota archaeon UBA486 | reverse complement strand
TGTAATCAGGGAACCGTCCATGGGCCCTGTATTTGGCATCAAAGGCGGTGCAGCCGGAGGCGGTCACGCCCAAGTTCTCCCGATGGAAGACATCAACCTCCACTTGACCGGTGACCTTCACGCCGTAACCTCGGCCCACAACCTGCTCTCGGCCCTGATTGACAATCATCTCAAGCACGGTAACGCTTGCAAGCTTGACCCGTCGAGGATTTCATGGCCCCGTGTCATCGACATGAACGACCGTGCGCTTCGCAACATCACCATCGGCAAGGGCGGACCGGCCAACGGACAGGTTCGCGAAGACCGTTTCGACATCACGGCAGCCAGTGAGGTGATGGCCATTCTCGTGCTCGCCACCGATTACGCTGATCTAAGAAAGCGACTGGGTGAAATCGTAGTGGGGACATCCACCGAGGGCCACCCCGTCAAGGCGGACGACATCGGAGGTGCTGGTGCCATGGCCCTGCTGCTTCGGCAAGCCTTCTTGCCCAACATCACCCAAACCCTCGAAGGCAACCCGGCCTTCATTCACGGCGGACCCTTTGCCAACATCGCTCACGGGAACTCCAGCATCATCGCCGACCGGATGGCGCTGGCGGCCGCCGACTTGGTGGTCACCGAAGCTGGGTTTGGTTCGGACATGGGCGCAGAGAAATTCATGCACATCAAGGCTGCCACGTCCGGCAAAGCACCGGACTGCGTGGTCATGAACGTCACCGTGCGCTCCATGAAACTCCACGGTGGAGCCTTCGGCGACCGAGGTGGCATTCGCCCAGACAAGGCCACCCTTGAGGCAGAGAACGTGGAGGCGACGGCGCTCGGTGCCAAGACGAACCTTGACCGCCACATCCGCAACATGACGTCCTTTGGCGTGCCCGTTGTCGTTTCCATCAACCGCTTTACCTCGGACACCGACGCTGAACTCGCAGCCATCAGCCAAGCCGCTCACGAGAGCGGGGCCAGCGCGGTGTGCATCACCGAAGTGCATGCCAACGGCGGCGAAGGCGGCAAGGACTTGGCTGAAGCCGTGGTCAAAGCCGTACAAAATCACGTGGCGGCAGGTCGTCCCTTCGTTCCACTCTTCACGCCAGAGACCGACGTGCTTGACAAGGCTGAGGGCATCGCGAAGCGGCTCTACAAAGCCGACGGCCTTGAATTGACGGCCAAAGCCAAGCGTGAACTCGACCGCATTCGTTCGTGGGGCTACGGCCACCTCCCCGTTTGCATGGCCAAAACCCAGTACTCGTTTTCTCATGATGCAGGGTTGCTCGGCGCACCAACCGGGTTCACCGTCCCGGTCCGGGAATTCCGCTTGAATGCAGGTGCTGGCTTCGTCGTGGCTGTCTTGGGCGACATGATGACGATGCCCGGGTTGCCCAAGCGGCCGGCTGCCCTCGACATGGACATGGATGAAGACGGGAACCTCCTCGGCGTGTTTGGGTGAAGGAATGGACGTTCTGGGACGAGACCACCACGAATGGCGTCTGCGGGTGCAAACCGTGGACGATTTGTGGGTCTTGAACCGCTTGATTCAGCCCGGGATGTCCGTCGGCATGCTCGGTGAGCGACGGGACCAAACCACCGGGGGCGATGAAGGAGGTCGCTCCAAAAACGCCGAGCGGAAGAAAATGTGGATTCGGCTCGCCGTTGAACACACCGAACACCAGACCTTCACCGATACGCTTCGGGTCCATGGCATCATCGAAGAAGCGCCCATCGACATCGGAATGCACCATACCCACGTGGTCGGCCTGCGCGATGACATCAAACTCTCCTCGTCGAAGGGCTTCAGCAAACCCGACCGCGACTTGCTGGATGAGAGTCTCCGAGCCGCCAATCAATCACAGGTCGCTCTGCTGGTGGTGGAGGGAGATGAGATGATCTTGTTCTTCGTCACGGCTCGAGGATTGAGGGAGAGTGCAACGTGGACAATGCGGGGCGGAGGCAAACGAGGTGACCTGCGTCAAACCGACGGCATTGCGAAGCAGTTTCGTGCCACCATCGTCGACGGCTTGACCAAGCAACTCGATGCGTCCATGCCGTTGGTGTTGTGCGGCCCGGGTCGAAACAGGGACCGAATGATGGCCGACTTGAAAGCAGCCGGCCACGGACGGCCCATGATGTCCATCGGCACCAGCATGGGCGGACGAGGTGCAGCCAACGAGGTCTTGCGCGAAGGCCTGGCGGGCGACATGCTCGCTCAGCATCGCATGGTTCAGGAGATCAGCTTGCTCGAGGAAGCGTGGCAGCGAATTTCCACCAACGGAGCCGTCGCCTACGGCATGGCTGACATTCAACGTGCGACCGAAGAGGGTGCGGTGGAAACACTCCTCATCGGTGCTGATGTCCTGCGAGGCATTGACGGAAGTGATGCATCAGCGTGGACGAACATCGCCACAAAAGTGGAGACCTTTTCAGGGACCGTCCTGCAGTGTTCCATTGACCACGATGCGGGTGAACAACTGATGGGGTTCGGCGGTGCCGTTGCTCTGCTGCGCTACAAGGTGTGAGGCATGAATTGGATTCGGTTTTCCGACTTGGGCGAAGACCCGAGAAGCGCCATGCAGGGGCAACGCTGGTTGGTGGTGACCGCCCACGATTTACCCCACGCCACAGCAGCCTTGGCGTTCAGTGAGTTGGAAGATGTCTTGGTCGCGGTTGACCACCGTGGTGTTCAGGTCGAGCACGGGTTGTGGATGCGTGCTGTTCACCTCATGGTCGTGAGCGACACCAAGCACGCTGCTGCCCTTCAGGCCAGCAGTGGCATCACGCAAGTCTTGGCCAGCGATGCTCCTGTAGAAACGCACCTTTGGTAGTGGGTCTGGAGGGACTCGAACCCTCGATCAACTCCGTGTAAGGGAGGTGTCATAGCCGCTAGACCACAGACCCACGCCGTGCTGGCAGGACCCCTTTTTCAAGAGTGCGCCCCCGACGGAACGCTCAAAACATGAGGGGGGGACCAAGGACCAATGGATGAGACGATCCAAGCGGCGGCGGCCAGGTTGGTCCGCCGACTCAAAGAGGGCAACCACACCCTGACGTTGGCCGAATCCTGCACCGGTGGCTTGCTGGCCAGCACCCTCACCGACATCGCTGGCGCCAGTTCGTGGTTCAAGAAATCCTGGGTGACCTACGCCAACGAGGCCAAGGTCAACGAGTTGGGAGTTGACCCCGAGGAGTTGGCCAGCAAAGGGGCGGTTTCTGCACAGGTCGCCATCATGATGGCCAAAGGTGCGTTGAAGCGAGCGGAAGCGAACTTCGCCATCTCCGTGACGGGCATCGCTGGACCCACCAACGAGGGGAGCAAGAAACCGGTCGGCACCGTCTACGTCGGCATTGCGTCCCACACCGGGTGGGCCAACGCCATTCGAACGCAGATCGGAGGTACGCGAGCCGAAAACAAGGCTGGCTTTGTCTACTTTGCACTCCTCACGGCCATGCAGTGCTGGGACGATGCCATGCGGCGTCGAAAACAGGACGAGCAGGACCTGCTGGATGCGGCCGCTGAGGCCCTGCGCATCGAAGAAGAACGGGAGGCAGAGCGAGTCCGCAGGGACCAAGAAGCACGTGAACAAGCCCCGTGGCAGGACGAAGCGTGGTCAGAAGAGTCCGAAGGCGAAGAGATCGGTCTTGAAGTTGAATGGACCGATGGCGAAGAGTAGCCGTTGTGCGCCCTTCAATTCAAGGCACATACCTTTTGAATCGTCGTCATTTTTTCGTTGCATGGGTGAGCCGTGGTCCGACATCGTCACCCATTTACGGAGGCAGCGACTGCTCGCTCCACAATCGCTTCAAGACCGTTTGCTCGGCTTGGCAGACCCGAAATCCGTCATTGAGGCTGCGTCCGCCCTCAACCTCTCGGGCGGCATGCTGACAGCGAGCATGCTGGATGAGATGATCGCTCATGCAGGAACACAATCCACCGCCGCTCCTGCCGCCTCGCTCAAGCAGAACGTGGTCCAGCAACTTCCCGAGGATTTGGCGAGGACCGTGGCGCCCATATCAGAGCCCGAACCTGTGGACCTCCTCCTTCGCAACAACCTCCCGGACTGGAACCAAGCTGATTTTTCCATGCACGCCAGCGATGCCTCCTCGGACATCACGGTGCACTACGACATCACGGGAAACTCCACCACGGAAGGAAAAATGACAGACATCACGGCGTGTTTTAACGACCGCTTGCAAAGCATCAGGAAACTCATCGTGCAAAATTCAAACCTCCCGCGAAAACATCAGGAAATTTCACGTCTCCTCGCCGAGTATTCTCGCTACCAAGGCTACGACAACAAAGCGGTCGCCATCGGCTTGGTCAATGAACCACGCTACACCAAGAACGGCCATCTGATGTGGGGCCTCGAAGACGAAACCGGTGAGATGACCTGTTTGCTCACGAAACGCAGCGGTGACGACCGAGACCGTGCACACGAACAGATTCTGGAAGCCGGCTTGATGCCTGACGACGTCATGGGCGTCTCCGGCACGTTCAGTCAAACAGGGGACATTTTCTACGTCGATGATTTGCACTTCCCGCTCGAAAACAAGCACAACAAGGTGAGTTCCGAGGCAGGTGTCAGCGTGGCGTTCCTGTCCGACATTCACGTCGGCTCGAAGACCTTCCTTGAAGCCCAGTGGCACAAGATGGTGCGATGGTTTCACACCGATCCGCTGGCGAAGACGATCAAGTACCTCATTCTCTCCGGCGATTGCGTTGACGGCGTGGGCATTTACCCCGGCCAGGACAAAGAACTCGCCATCCCCGACCTGTTCGCCCAGTACAGTGAATTTGCTCGCCTCTTGGAGCTGCTTCCGGAGTGGGTCGAGTGCCTCATGCTCCCCGGTAACCACGATGCCGTGCGCCCGGCGGAACCCCAACCCACCTTTGAGAAGGACATTCAGCAGGACTACAACACCACCACGTTTGTTGGCAATCCGTGCGATTTCTCGCTCCACGGTGTCCGGCTGTTGTCCTACCACGGGAAGTCCATCGACGACTTTGTCGCAGGGTTGCGAACCGTGACCTACGCCGACCCGGTGGAGGCGATGAGAGAAATGCTCCGCCGTCGCCATCTCGCACCGCAGTGGGGCGGCAAGACCCCGCTTTCCCCCGAACCGGAAGACGGGTTGGTCATTCGTGAAGTCCCCGATATCTTCGTCACCGGCCACGTTCACGGGCACGAATGCCTTGACTTCAGAGGCACCACCCTCGTCTGTTCGAGCACGTGGCAGGACCAAACATCCTACCAGCGCATGCTGGGATTCCAGCCAAAGCCGTGCATGTTGACCATCATCAACCTGAAGAGCCACAAGTCGATTTCGATTCCGTTCGCTTGAGGACCTCACTTCCACGGGTCGTTCTCGTCGGGTTCATGGCCACGCACCCGAAGGAAGGCCAACAACACGAGGACCAAGACGACCAAGGCCACCAACTGCAGCGTGGTGTTCGACACCTCGGCGGCTGCTTCGTCATCGGATGTTCCGTCATCGGTCGTGCTCGGCGTGTCATCGACGGTCGCTCCGGCGTCCACCGTGAACGACAGCGTGCTGGCGTTGATGTTACCCGATGCATCGGCGCTGATGACTTCCAACTCGTACGTGCCATCGCCAAGCACCTCCGTGGTGAAGGCGTGGTTCTTTTTGGTCGCAAAGGCGTTTTCGTGGACGGACTCGCCGTTGATGAGGATGGATTCGGTCGCACTTTCCGAGGTGTACCACGACACCGTGACTCGGCCGTCCTCGAGCACTTCGGCTGCGAGGTTCAGCAGTTCGGGGGCTGTTTCGTCCACGATGCTGCTGGTGTTGAACCACACGACGACATCCTCGGTGTCGTTGGCGGAAATGTGAGCCCAATAACTGGTGCTCACCTCCAATCCGGTGACGGTGACGGCATGGTCGGTTCCCGCTGGGGTTGACTTCGTGATATCCTCCGCGCTTGGTGCTTGTCCGGCCGGTGCGACCTTGATGGACGTGGCCTCAGCCACGGTGGTGGACCAGGTTAACACGGCAGAAGAAGAAGTGACGGTGTCAACGGAAGCACCGAAGATTTGCTGAGGTACTTCTGGCATTTCGAAGCCGGTTAACTGCGCATAGGTGTGGCCTGCCACGTCATAACTCGAGAGCATGGTGGTTTGGCCTTCGCCCTCCAGGATGACATCAATGATGTTCGGGTCGTAATCGATCCCGTCGTCCGGCGCAGGGTTGGCTCCACCACCAAGCGTCCACGTGGCGGGCTCCTCCATCACATCTCGCCACTTTCCGGTGCCGAACCCATCTTGGCTTCCGATGACGATGATGTAGCGGTAGTTCGGAATGTCCGAGCCAATGACGTCCTTGCTCACGGTGAACGTGATGGTGTTCGCGTCAACATCACCGGACACGTCGACACCGCGGGCCGAGGTGCTGCCAGTTTCAGCCTGAACGGCTTGCACTGCGCCCGGCTCGCCCGTACCGCTGATGGCCACTTCCCATGCCCAGTCAGGATGCACCTCGGCATTGGCGCCGGTGAGCATGGACGTTCGACCGTAGGAGGTGTCGCCTTGGTCGACGTAAATCTGAACGATTTGATGGCTGAAGCCGTTGGCCAGGCCCCATATGTCGGTCATCTCGTCCATGGTGAGAATGAACTGTGCGTTCCAGGCGCTCTGGCGTACTGTGAGGTGTGTTGCGTCCCAGAGACCTCCGCCGCCGGGCGTGTTGAAGTCAGTGGCCAGCGGATAGACGTAGTCGCCATCGCCTGTTTCATCCCCGACCGCATCGTCGAGCTCGAGCAGCGTGACCCACTCCTCAAGGTCAGGGAGCACCATTTCGGCTGGCGCTGGAGGCGCCATTTCAGCATCGGTGCCGTCCCCGTAAGACAGGGAATCCCGCCATGAAGTGACCACCTTGACGCGGGTTGAATAGCGGGGCGCCAGGCCGATGTCCGCCCAAGGAACGGAGAATTCGTAGACCTCATCCACAGCACAACCGCCGAGGTTGGAACTGCCCGAAAGCACCCATCGCTCCTCGTCACCGACCTTGCCTTGAGCGCTGAACAAGTTCCACTTCGCTCGACCGTCCTCTCGAAGCGTATCAAAGTCGAAGGCAACCATGTGCTTGGACGGGAACCCGAGAATCTGATTGCCATAGTAAGTGCGGAAATTGGTCTCGGCCTCGTTGAAATTGACCGCATTCGGTTGCATGAAGTAAATCGCGAGGTCGGGTGAGTCGTACTGCCCGATACCTGCAGCTCCCTCCAACTCATCGAGGGTAGCGGCGTCGACTCGGATGAAGACATTGGAAGCATCGTAGCCGAAGTGGAAGGACTCAATGTCGAAATTGCCACCGGACACCGGTGCATCGTACCGGGCTGCACCGTCCCATTCACCGGGCAACGCAATGCCGTCGATCATCGGCTCAATGATGCCGGAAGCAGCGGGGTCGGGTACCGCAGGGTTGGTCCACAGGTCCTGAAGGTATGGCGGGAGGTCGAGGTTGATGGCGCGGTAGATGTTCGAGAGATGAACCTTGAACAGCACGTCCCAGTTCTCGTCGTAACCGCTGTCTTGGTCAAGTCCGTACCACCAATACCAGTCGCTGCCTTCGGCGATGTAGAGCGATTCCCAAGCCGCCGGAAGACCGGGGTCGTTGGGGTTCGAAGTCTCGAATTCAACGAGGGCTTGACGGGCCTCCACCAGACGCTGCCAGGCGAGGCTCTCTTCCTCCTCACCCGCCCACGTACGCAAGGTACCGTCGATCCACGAACCTGTACCGATGGTTTGGATTTCGGGCAGGTCGGTTCCCTTGGTGAGGAATTCGGACGGTGTGGTCGTCACGATGGTCGGGTGGTCGGCCAAACGACCGTACCACTCGGCCATGAACGGGCGGGCGTTGTCATGGTGCTGGAACTCGGACATGAACATCCAGTTCTCCCCGTCCAACGCCACGGTCAGGAGGTGTTCCGAGGGGTCTTCGCCGGCATCGAGGAGTTGCTGTCGAACATTATCGAGGTAGGCGATGAAGTCCGAAACGGCGGCCTCGGGTGTCATCGTGCCGTACTGGAAAGCGATGCGGTCGGAGATGACCCGGTCTCGGAAGATGACGGCGATTTCGCCGCCCTCCGCACCGGTGACCGTCCAAGGCGTGGCCAAGTTGGCAGCGTCCTCAACATCGACCAAATTCCCGTTGGCGTCGGTGGATTGCTTGAGGATCTCCTCATCGGTGACCATCCACTGGATGCCCACGTCGGTCACGGGCTCGACCATGGCGGGTGAAACGGCCTCTTCGCTGGGCCACATGCCCGTCGGGCGGAAGCCAAGTTCCTGCTCAAACAGGTCCATGCCGGTCACGAGGTGGTTTTGCACGTCTTCCGGCCAGGCTTCTTTGTTCACGCGAATGCCGTCTTCCATGGTCCAACCGTCCATCATGAGCAGTGGCATGATGGGGTGGTAGTACGGCGTGGTGGTCAATTCCACCTGACCGTTGGCGGCCAACTCGCTGTACATCGGCAAGACGTTGCCCATGTGGTCGTGTTGGGCATCCAGCACGTAGGAAAGGTCGGCCAGGCTGTAATCCCCGTCTTGCATGAACAGGGCGATGAGCCCCTCATCGCGATGGCTGCTGTTGTACGCACCCAGCACATAGTCGGGCGAGAACTGGTAGAGGTACCACAGGACCTGCAGGTCGAGGAAATCCTGCGGGGCAAGCAATTCATCGTCCATGATGGTGTCGGGCTTGAGGTTGTGGAGGGTCATGTCGTAGAGTTCCTTGTAGCGGGCGCTTGAGGGATAGAGCCAACCCAATTTTTCATCGCTTTGGGACACGTTGTAGATCCAGCCACTGTTCCAAAAGGACTGGAACTGCATGGTGTGAAGTTCGAGGGCCGTGGCGTTGGGATAGCCTCCCTCGCTCCATGAACGCTTGGCGATGTCGGTGTGGACGTCCAGGGTTTCGCTCACGTGGTAGTCGACCAGTTGTTCGATGAACGACGGCACGAGGTTGTAGGTGACTTTGGTGTCGGTGTCGGCAAGGATACCTGGGGAATCAACGTATTCAGTCATGGCGTGGACGCGCACCCACGGCATCTCGTACATTCCCGTGAGTTTGTTCTTGTAATACGGTTGGTGTTGATGGAACACGATGGCCAAGTTGAGGGCGTCGTCAACCTTCTCAGCTCCGCCCGATTCAATGATGGGGAGTTGTTGAGGAGCGGTCGCGTTGGAGATGTTCTCAGCGTGCCAAGCATGGGTGAAGGTCTCGGCACCGTTGTTGCTGGCCGGGTTCTGCACCGGGAAGGAGGCCCAAACGTTGCCTTCGTCTTGCCACTGCGCGTAGACGAGGATGTCAAAGGACGTGGGTTGGCCCAACGCCGACCAGGGCAGAGCAAATTCAGTGGCTTTGTTGTCGGCCCAACCCGCATAGAGGTCCACCGTGGTGGACTGGTCGGTCCACGACGTGCCGTCGTAAGCGATGTGCTGGTAGTAGGTGTCGTCTTCGAGGACAAACCCGTGATCGGCTGCGAACGGGAGGGTGTGAGCAAAACCCCAATCCCTGGCGAGAACAGAGCCGCCCTCAGAGGTGTTGAGGTAAACGAACAGATCGGCCCCTTCGAAGGTGGATTTCCAATCGGTCCCGTCCCATCCGAGGAACAGCATGGTTTCGTTCCAGGTCAGGCGGAAGTCAACACCGCTGCTGTCGGTGGCCATCAACGAATCGGACGACCAATCCGAATAATCACCGTCCACGGTGATGTCTTCTGGGGTTTGTCCTTGAACAAAACCACCAAAAAGCGAGGCAAAAAATATCACCACAAGGAACACGGCCTTCGAGCGCATTGCATTCCCGTGGCGTGATAGATTGAAAGGCTTTATCGCGTTTTGAAGGGCATGGAAGGGAACGGCGTTCTGTGCCACCTCACTTCGCTTCCAAACCCATGCCTTGCCGATGCGCAACGCTTCGTGCGATGGCTCAGCGAACATGAATACCGTTCATGGCAGGTTTTACCCCTCACACCACCCGACGAACACGGCTCACCCTACGCCTCACCAACGGCGTTCGCTGCATGGCCGGCCCTGATGGAGGCGGAAATCGAGGCCCCCATGGACGATGACGCCTATTGGTTGGAAGATTGGGGGCTGTATGCAGCCATCAAGGAGGACCACGATGGAACGCCATGGTTTGCCTGGCCCACCCCACTCCGAGACCGAGACCCTGCTGCTTTGGCTGAATACCGTGAACGAGCCAACCAGCACGTGGCACAACAGCGACGTTTCCAGGCAGCGTGGCACCAACTGCAACAAACAGCGGCAGAGCAAAACGTGGCCCTCATCGGTGATCTGCCCATCTTCGTCTCCCACGACTCGGCTGATGTATGGACTCACCGCCACCTCTTCCAACTCAATGAAGCGGGGATGCCAGAGGTGGTGGCCGGCGTCCCACCCGATTATTTCTCGGAAGGTGGACAAAAATGGGGCACAGTCCTCTACCGTTGGGAGGCTCACCAGCGTGATGGTTGGCGCTGGTGGAGGGAGCGAATGAAGCGCATGCTCAGGTTGTTTGACATCGTGCGCATCGACCACTTCAGAGCTGTTCATTCCAACTGGGCGATTCCAACACAGGACGAAGATGCCCGACACGGTTGGTGGCAGGACGGGCCCGCAAGCGAACTCATGGAAGCCCTCATTGATGCGAGTGGTGAGCCCGGACGCCTGCTCGCCGAAGATCTGGGTATCATCCCCAAGGAGGTCGTCGCCCTGCGTCGACGCTTCAACCTCCCCGGAATGGCGGTTCTGCAGTTTGGTTTCGACGGCAACCCGTCCAACCCGCATCATCCAGATAACATCCAGAGCGATCACGTCGTCTACACCGGCACCCACGACAACAACACCACTCAGGGATGGTGGATGAGCCTCGACGATGAGACGAAACAGCGCGTCCACCAGATGCTTCAACCGGATGAGACGCCCACGGCAGGATTGATGCGTCTTGCGAAGGAAAGCGACGCTGCGATGGCCATGTTTCCCCTGCAGGACGTACTCGGCCTGAGTGAAGAAGCGAGAATGAACACGCCGGGGACCTTCGAGGGCAACTGGAAATGGGCCTTTGCATGGAGCGACCTGCCCGCGTAGAATGGCTTACCGTGAACCTCATAACCCAATTTTTGATAGGCTGGCCCGATGCCAACCCTTGCGTATTTCACCGCCGAAATTGGGCTTTGGTCTGAACTCCACACCTACTCTGGTGGCCTGGGCGTGCTAGCGGGCGACCACGTGAAATCGGCCGCTGATGCCCGGTTGCCTTTGGTGGGCATGAGCCTGCTCTACCGAGAAGGCTACGGACGACAGCACCTCGACGAGGCCGGCGTCCAATCCGAAAGTTATGCCCCCATCGACCCTGCAGAACATTTGACGAACACGGGGAAGACCATTCAGTTGCCCCTTGACGGTGAAACCCTGTTCGCCACCATCTGGAAGACGGACGTCGTGGGTGTCTCCGGTCATGTCGTTCCCGTCTATTTCCTTGACACCGCCCATCCCAACAACACCGCATCCTTCGTGGGTTTGGGGGCACGGTTGTACGGTGGCGACGACGACATGCGTGTTCGACAGGAGTACCTCCTCGGTGTAGGCGGCGTCCAAGCCCTGCAAGCCCTCGGTCACGACTTCGCTGGCATGCACCTCAACGAAGGGCACTGCACGTTCGCCATGCTCGAAATGCTCCGTCAAGGTTGGAGCAGAGAAGAGCTCGCACAGCGAACCTTGTTCACCACGCATACGCCGGTACCAGCTGGCCATGACCGGTTCGAGTGGTCGTTGGTGCGCGAGGTGATCGGTGATCTTCTGCCCGACGATGCAGAGGACTTGGTTCGAAACGCAGGTGATTCAGAGGAAGGGCGTCGCTGTTCAATGTCACACCTCGCCGTGGCGTTGTCAACGTCCGTCAACGCCGTGTCCAACCTCAACGCACAGGTGGCCTCCACGATGTTTGGAGGCACCCACATCGCTCCCATCACCAACGGTGTTCACCACATCACGTGGACTTCCCCGCAGATGAGCGGCTTGTTTGATGCGCACCTTCCTGGTTGGAAGGAAGACCCCAGTCAACTCGGCTACGCCGGCAGCCTACCCGATGCAGCGCTGTTGAAAGCCCGTCATGCCAACCGACGGATGTTGCGTGAACTGGTTCGGGCTTCGACCGGCGTGGAACTTCACGAAGACCGATTGACCATCGGCTTTGCACGACGATTCGCCACCTACAAGCGAGCGAACCTCGTGTTCAGCGACCTCGAGCGGCTTCGTTCCATTGGAGCAAAGCGAATTCAGTTCGTTTTCAGCGGCAAAGCCCACCCCAAGGATGAGGGAGGGAAGCAACTGATTCGAGACATTTTCGCCTCGGCCGAAGAGGTCGCAGACGACATCCCCGTGGCGTTCATCGAAAACTACGACATGGACACCGGCCTCGCGATGACCAGCGGTGTGGACATCTGGCTAAACAACCCGATTCGGCCGCTGGAAGCCTCTGGCACCTCAGGCATGAAAGCCGCCATGAACGGCGTGCCCAACTGCTCCATCCTCGACGGTTGGTGGCCCGAAGGTTGCGAGCACGGCGTGAACGGTTGGGCCATTGGCAGTGCGGAGGATGAACGAGACGATGCAAGGGACGCCGAGAACATCTACAGCGTATTGGAGCAAGAAGTCCTCCCGCTTTGGGACGAAGGTCCGGAACGCTGGGCCAAATTGATGCGTGCGAGCATCGCCACTTCTGCTCGATTCACCGGAACGAGAATGATCGCCGATTACGTGCACTTCTACGAGAAGTTCTCCTGATCGGAAGCCGCCTCAAACGCCTCGTCCAGCTCCTGTTTGGGTGGACTTCTCCCCGTCACGACCAACATCAGCACCAACAGGAGGACCGCACCGATCAAGACGTTTCTTGCGGTAACGGCCGACGAGGTGGTCGTGCTGGCCTCTTCTTCCTCGCATGGCTCACACATAGCAATGGGACAAGGTTCGTCAGCGGGATGCTCGTAGGTCTCACCGCAGCATAGATCGCAAACTTGCATGTTGGTTTCGTTGTTGGTTCCGTTCGTTCCATTCCCTGTGCCTCCATCGGAGGTCCCGTTGTTGGCCATCCCGTTGGCGGCGGTCTCGTTGGTTGAACCATCGCCCGATTGATTGGTGTCGCTGGGGTCAACGCAACCTGGACAGCATCCACCCTCCTCTGCAGGCAGCGTGGTCCATCCCTGAGGGCATGCATCACAAACGACATCAGCGCACGGGTCCTCAGGGTCGCTCTCGTACTGGCAGGTCCCGTCATCCTCTGTGGCTGCTGCGTCGTAGTTCGTCGCGGTCTCGTCGGTGCATCCCACGACGGGGGCTGGCGGGTACGTGCAACTACCGTCGTCGACGGTCGCCGACGAATTGTAGTTCTCCGCAGACGGGTCCGTGCATCCGAGGACGGTGGTGTTCCCGCCGGTTTCATTGGTTGGTGGCTGGACACTGATGGCGTTCAACTCAATCACCGTGACCGAATGAGCGGGAACGGTCAAGCTCCCATCGGCCACTGCACCTGAGCCAAAACGCACCGTATCGTTGGCTGCAAAGCCACTGAGTTGCGTTGGCCCGCCTCGGTTCAACACCACGGTCATGGTTTGCTCGTCGTGGGTCATGTTGTACGCCAACAGGTTGGCCATGGCCAAACGGGTGCTGTACGCGCCCTGTCGCAGAGCGATGGACTCGAGACGAAGCTGCCCGAGTTGCGAGATGTTCTCAAAGAGCGCTGCTTCATGATCGCTCCACGATGACTGGTTGCGGTACATGTGGCGATTATCGGGATCAGCACCGCCGTACTCACCGTATTCATCGCCGTAGTAGAGCAGAGGGGCACCGGGCGTGGTCAGCAACCAACCGTAGGCTTGGAGGGCGGCGTGGTAGGCAGAAACATCCCCCGGTTGTCCGGGAAGGCCGTCCTCAACCCACTGGTTGTAGGCATCACCGGTTCCAGTGTCTGCACGGCTGGTGAGGCGAGGAACATCATGACTGCCAACATAGGGAACCATCAGGGAGCCGGGCGTGTATTGGTCCTGACTTCGGTTGGTCCAGTAATCCAAGTGCTGATAGTTTTCATTGCCGGAGACAAACACGTTGTCCACGACGGCATGGTAGAGCACGAAATCAGCCTGACCGTCCAAGCCGTCAGGTCCCATGTAGGCGTTGATGGCTCCGTACTGGGCTTGGTTGTCCTCAAGGGAATGGCCCGACCAACCCATGGCCGTTTCCCCCTTGAGGTAGACATCGTTGCCCACGGTCTCAAACCGTTCGTTGATTTGAGCGACCATGTTTGAGACCGCCAAATTCTCAACGTGCTTCACGGCATCGATGCGGGCGCCGTCAAGGTCGAAGGTTTCCATCCACCACAGGGCATCGGCGATCATCTGTTCGGAGGCCTGCCGGTTCTTCCAGTTGACATCGGGCATGTAGGCCGTGAATTGACAGTCGAGCCGGTGTTCGGTCCAATCGCAGTCAGCCTGACCGCAAATGCAGCCCGTGTTGAACCAGTCCGAGTTGTTCTGAGCATATTCGTGATCTTCGTGAACGTGATTCACCACGAAATCCATCATCACACGCATGCCATCGTCGTGCGCCGCTTCAATCATGGCCTGAAGTTCGGCCTCCGTGCCCAATCGAGGTTCAACCCCGCGGGCTTCGATGGGCCAATAACCGTGGAAGGCCGACACATCATGCACGCCATCGGCTGCTTTGCCCGTCCCGGTCGCAGCCGTGTTAAACGGGGTGAGCCAGAGGGCATTGACGCCGAGGTCGGCAAAGTAGCCCGACTCAATCATCTGCGTGACGCCGGCAAAATCGCCGCCTTGCCAGTCGGCCCCTTGGGCAGCACCCGTGCTGGTGCCGTCGTTGCTGGTGTTGCCGTTGACGAAACGGTCGGTCATGATCATGTAGACAAGGGCGTCGTCCCAGACGAACTCAGCGTGAGGGCCGGTCCAAAACGGAACCAAGAGGTCGTAGGCAGGATGGCCCTCGGCATCGAATCCTTCGATTTTGAGCGTGTGCTTTCCGTCCGTAAGGCCGGACAGTGGAAGTGTCCATGTCGACGTCATGTCGTCCCACGTCGCGCCAGCCAGCGCCGACGGAACACCGTCGTGAAGGGCACCGGTGGAACCAGCATGATAGGTGACCTCGAGGGCAACATCCGTCAGGGTAGCGGTGTAGTGGGGGCGAAGGTGGTCGTCCACCCGCAGCAATGAGTTCTCGATGTCATCGCAGTACACGCGTTCTGGGTTGCTTGGGTCAAAGATGTAAGCGCCGTCCACGATGAATTTGTAGCAGTACAGACCCTCTGAGAGTTCAACGTCCACGCTCCAAACATCCCCGTTGCGAGTCATGGTCAGCGTTTCACTCCAGTTCCATTCACCGATGAGTTCCACCGATGAGGCGTTGCCTGTGTAAGTGAGTGTGACAAACTCGCCAGACCGACCGGTCGCAGCCTCCGCATCGTTGGTCACCAGCGGCGAAGCCACGACGATGAGCAACAACGCCACCAGCATCGTAGCGGACGTGCGCGTCAACATCAAGCGCCCTCCCCTGAAGGTCGAAGCAAGGTGTTGGCCGTCTCAACCAAATCGTCAAGGTGGCGACACAAGAAGGATTGAACAAATTCGTTCGCCGGTTGCTGGTAGGCCTCAAGCGGCGGAGCATGCTGTTGAAGCACGCCTTTGTCGAGGATGGCCACTCGGTCGGCCAGGGTCATCGCTTCGATTTGGTCGTGCGTGACGTAGATGGTCGTGGTGCCGAGTTCATCGTGGAGTCGACGGATTTCATGACGCATCTGATGGCGCAATTCGGCGTCTAAATTTGAGAGCGGCTCGTCCATCAACAGCACCTTCGGACGACGAATCAAGGCACGGCCCAAGGCGACACGCTGCCGCTGACCACCGCTCAGTTCCTTGGGCTTCTTATCGAGGTGGTCGCTTAACTCCAACATCGCCGCTGTCTCTTTGACTCGCGTGGCGATTTCACCGTCGGGAAGGCGTTCGGCGCCTTTGGCCATTCGCAACCCGAACGTCATGTTGTCGCGGACGCTCATGTGCGGGTAGAGGGCGTAGGACTGGAACACCATGCCCAGTCCACGGGCACCAGCGGGAAGGTGGTTCACGACAACGCCGTCAATGCTAACGGTCCCGTCGGTCACTTCCTCGAGGCCAGCCAGCATTCGCAAGGTGGTTGATTTGCCGCAACCCGATGGCCCAAGCAACACCAAGAATTCCCCGTCTCGCACTTCTAAATCGAGCCCCGAAACGGCTTCAAAGCCGTCCTCGTATCGCTTCAATACTCCTTCAAATTTCACACTCACCATGTGTTCTCACCCCTTGACGCCTCCAGCGGACAGTCCCTCGATGAGGAACTTCTGGAAGAACAGGAACAGCAGAGCCACCGGCAAACTCACCAGGAGACTGGCCGCAGCAAAATCGCCCCAAGCCTGGCCCGTGCTGGAGATCATCGACGCCAGACCAACCGGCAGTGTGTACATGTCGTTGGACGTGTTGAACGTCAAGGCCAACAGGAATTCATTCCATGCTGCGAGGAAACTGAAGAGCGCTGTGACCGCAACGGCCGGCAACGAGAGGGGCAGCACCACCTTGGTGAACACCTGAAACTGGTTACAGCCGTCCAACAACGCTGCCTCTTCGAGTTCTCGAGGCACCGTGTCAAAGAAGCCTTTCAACATCCACACGCACAGCGGAAGGGCCGTGACACAGTAGGCGAGAATGAGGCCCAAGTGAGAATTCAACAGGCCGAGCGATTTCATCACCAAGAAGTACGGCACGAGGATGATGATGCCGGGAAACATTTGCACCAGCAAGAACGCAAACATGGACACGTCCCTGCCTGTGAACTTGTAGCGGCTGAACGCATACCCGGCGGGAATGGCAACGACCAGCCCCAACAGGGTGGTACCGATGCTGACGATGAGGGAATTGCGCATCCATGTCCAAAAGGCATCGCTGCCCAGCATGTTGGAGAAATGTTCGGTGGTGTATGGGCCACCCAACGAGCCCCCCAGTGCATTGCCGGGCGACAGGGCGATGTCGAGAATCCACACCAGCGGGAGGAGGGTGAGGACCACGAAATGCAAGAGCACGAGATGCGCCCCAAAGGCTTGGAAACGCGGTGCGAGGGATTGGTTCCTCGCCAGTCCGTATTCCACGGCACCGATGGACAGGGAACGCGTTGACCAGGCGGACACGGGGCGACCGGAGACCCAGAGGATGGTCAGTGCACCGGGGCCAACCATCCATGCATGCATCCAACAGTCAAACAGGCTCATGGGCGTCTCGAGCAGACGAACCAAACCGCACAACAACACGGCCCCGCCAAGCACCAAGGATTGGTTTCGAGAAGCTGGTTTCTGTTCCTGGGGTAGGCTGTTCAACAGGGCTCCCATCATCAAGACCCCAAGGACCCCGACGAGGAAGGATTCACCGCCACGCACCACATCGACAGAGAGCAACATCACGTTGACCACCACGCTGACCAGCAGCCACCTCCGAAGGGTGGACACCTCGACGGGCGTGTACCATCGACGAACTGTCTCGGGAGAGATCATACCGTTGCCTCCGTCGCGTTCGTGCGCTTCATGTACGTCCAGGAGAACGCCAGCAACATCAAGAAAATCACCACGGACCACGCCGCTGCAACACCGTACGCACCGTCTCGGAAGGCCACGTCGTAGACGTAGGTGATGAGAATGTCCGTCTGCCCGGGCTCACCAAAGTACAGGTCGGGACCGCCGTCGGTCAGAAGGTAAATGACATTGAACATGTTGAACGTCCAGATAAATCCGAGCAACGACAGCGGCACAAGGGCACTCTTGAGGTTCGGGAAGGTCAGATGACGGAAGGTGTCCCACGCGCTGACCCCGTCGAGTTGGGCGGCTTCGTACATCTCCTTTGGCAGCGCCTGAAGGGCACCGCTGAGGGACATCATCATGAACGGTACGCCGAGCCAAATGTTGACGAAGATCACCACGAGTTGCGCCCCCGTGGGGTCGGCCAAAAATTGGAACTCGGTCCCGAGCACATCGTTCACAAGACCCTCGGGTTGGAACATCCCCTTCCAAACGAGAACGGAGATGTACGACGGGATGGCCCAGGGCAGGAGCAACACCGTGCGGTACACCGTCGTGCCACGAATGTTAGCACGGTGCAACACCAGGGCGAGGAAGAGCCCAAGGCCGATGTGAGCGGCCACGTTGCTGACCGTCCACACCAAGGTGAACAGGGTCACACGAAGGAAACCAGAGGACGTGAACACATCGAGGAAATTGACCAGCCCTACGAACGATTCATCACCCAGCCGCGTGGCATCGGCGTTGGTGAACGAAAGCCAAAATCCGTACAAGACGGGATAGAAGGTCAAGACGGCAAGAGCCAGCATGGCAGGCGCGATGTAGGCGTGTGCAGAACGAGCGTGCAAGCGACCCGCTTTGATATCCATGTAGCGACCGAAACTGAGCAGCGCCACCAGTGAGACAACGATGGCGCCCAAGGCGAACAGCACGGCAGAGGTGTCGCCGCTGGTGGGCACAACATCGCCAACGTCAGTGCTGAGTTCTTGGCTCAACACCGAACCTGAGGCCCCTTCCACCTCAATTTGGTGCAGCGTACCGGGCACCATACCGGTCAGCGAGCACTCGATGACCGTGGTGCCACTGGGAATGAGGCGGTGTGAGCCAACGTACGGCATCTCCATCCCGTCAGCCAAACACGTGTCGTAGGCGGGCAGCAAGGAGGGCGTGAGGTCACCGGATGAAAGACTTGAATGCATTTCTCCATCGACACGAACGGTGTACGTCGACGAATCATCCGTTGTGAAATTCACCGTGATGGTTCGGTAGCCCTCGTTGTCCGGCGGCGGCGCAGCTCGCTCCAAGCCCTCCATTTCTTCGATCAGCGCTGCATTGGCACCCGAAAGAGCCGCTTCGGCGGTGGCTGTTCCGGTGTAGACTTGCTCAAAGGCGGTGACCAGGGGCCCGTAAACGAGGGCCATGCCACGCGTGGTGGGCGCCGGTGTACCAGCGTTCAGCTGGTCCATGAAACCCGCCAGCACTTCGTCAGCACGAACCGCTTCGTCTGCAGCCGCACCAAGGTGGGTTGGCAGGGTGTACGTTTCCAACGCAAACTGCTTCTGAACTTCTTCACTTGAGAGGAACAGGGCCAAGTCCACCGCTGCCAATTTGTGAAGGCTCTGTTTACTGACGGTCCAACCTTTGTAGGTGACAAGTGGAGCCACGCGTTCCCCCGTTACGTCGATCACCGGAAGCATGGCTTGTCCCACGTCCAACCGACTGGCTTCGTAGGTGGCCCAATTCCACGGACCGTCGACGATCATGGCGGCTTTGGAGCCGATAAACTGGTTTTTCATGCCCTCTGTTTGTGTCCCGGTAGCGACCACTTGGTGCTCCAATTCCAAATCGAGCAACCAATCCAAGGCATTGGCAGAGCCGTTAGAATCCAAGGTGGGAACGCCGGATTCGTTGAACAGGGATCCACCCCAACCTGCTTGGAACCCGAACCACCAGTAGGCGGATTTGACCGGTAAAGCCAGTCCCTGGACGTCTTGATAGGTCAGTGTCTGCGCCGCCTGCAGCAAGTCGTTTTGCGTCCATGAAGCATCAGGATAGTCCACGCCTCGGGCATCAAAGATGGCCTTGTTGTAAATCAACGAAAGGGCATCCTGGCTCGCCGGCACACCGTACAGGGCATCGTCGTACCTCATGGCGTGAAGGGCACGCTCATCAAATTGGGCACGTTGAACCGGGGTTAGGTGAGGACGAAGGTCTTCCAACAGGGGAAACCCATCCACCCTTACCTCACCGATGGCGCCCAGCTGATCGCTCGAGAGGCGCATCAAATCGGGTGCTTCACCGCCTTGAGCGGCCGTCATGAACAGGTTATCAGCATCGCCAAACGGCACCAGTGAGGCCTCAACCGTGATGTTCGGATGAAGCGCCTCAAAGGCCCGGATGGAGGACAAGAAGACGTTCTCTTCCTTGCTCTCTGCCGCGAAGGTGTGCCACACGGTCAGGGTAATCGGACCTTCATCGTCCTCCGCGGTGGAGGTTGACTCGCCGCCGCCGAAACACCCGGCAAGGAAAACCGAGCCGATGAGCATGGCGAGTAAAGCAGCACGCCGAGCCTCTCGACGGCACATTGGACCCGCCATGACCGAGCGATGGTGATGGCGGATTAAACACCTTAGGCGTCTTAATTTCCGTCCACGTCAAAGCCCATCAGTGGCAAAATGGCCTGCAGATCTTTGACGGTCACCACGGGTACACCTGCAGCTTCAAACGCTTCCTTGGAACTGTCCCTGGTGGGATTGAATCCAATGAACCGGCTGCCTTCGACCATCATGGACAAGTCCATTTCTGAATCGCCGACGGAAACACAGTCCTTTGCCTCAAGGTCGTTCATCTCCAGTAATCGGGAGATGATGGCGCCTTTTCCACTGGCGTGAAGTCGGCATACACCCTCGTCCGTGAGGTAGCCCTCGTCGTCAAAGACGAACCCGTTGGCAATCCAATCATCCACGTTGAGCATGCTCGCAATGGAACTCACGAACAGGTCGACACCAGCACTCACGATGGCAACGAAGACGCCTGCCTGTTGGAGGCGTTCAACACACGCTCGTGCGCCTGGCATCAACTTGACACCGGCATAGGCTCTGAACAACTCATCCTGATGGATGGGGTTTCTCACTGCCTTCCACATTTGGATGTCGGAGCGCATGAACTCGACGTCGCTGATCTCACCACGGATAAACCGTGTCAGGTTCACAGCGTTGTCCGTACCAAACGAGTCGTGCAGGGTCCGCCATGAGCTCACGGCATCAACAAGCACCCCATCGCAGTCAAAGACCACAACCTTGGGTTGTCCTTCAGCCATGTGATTCACCAGGGGACTCATCGACCGTAGCAACCTCACCAAGGAGAGGAGGCCCCGAAGGGCCTCGCTCTCCGAGGCGGTCGTCCGAAGACGACGTCGCTTCGACGTCCGTCAAGCCTCAAGCCTTCTTGTCGTAGCTCAGGTCATCCCAAGTTCGGAGCAAAGCACCGTCTCCATTGATAGGAGCATAGCTCAGGGTGATCGTCACATCTTCAAGCGGCGTACCGTCAGGTGCGTGGGTTCGGACAAAGATCGTGTCTCCGGAGTTGAAGGTCGAAACCGACCGGGTCTCCGTTTCTGAGATTTGTTCCTTGGTTACCGAGTCCACGAAGGTCACGAAGGCGTCGCTGTTGGCAGGGTTGAACCCGTACACACCGGCACTGTCAGCCAAGTTCACCGAGTAGGTGTTGAGGGCACCCGTGGCGTTGGTGTAGAACACCTTCACCTCAACGGCTTGCGTAGCAAGCGGCGTCTGGGATTGCTCAACGGTGATGCGCCAGTGGCCTTCATCAGCATCGAATCCGTTGACGTCTTCGATGTCGAAGGTGACACGGGGCACGCCCTTCACGTCGGTTTCGGCCAGGCTGGAAGCCCACACGTAGATGACACCGGACAGCACCACGGTGATTGCGACCATCAGGATGGTAGCGATCACAGGGCTGACGGCTGCGTCGTCTTCAGCCATCGACTCGACTTCCTCTTCGTCGTCAGCACGGCGGCTGGCGAAGGAGAGGGCACTGACGAAGAGACCCGTGAGGGCCACAGCGACAATGCTTGGGGCGAACGATGGAACGGCGCTGGCACCGATGGTTTCCACAACATCTGGCAGGAACTGGTCCGTGGCCAGGAAGTTGCTGGCTGGCTGGTTGGCGTGGTTACACACGTCAGCCGTAGCAAGCGAGGTCATGATGTTGTTACACCAGTTGCTGTCCTCGAGGAGCGGTCGGCGCTCGGAGGTCTTCGTGGCGTTCTTACCGTACTGACCGGGCTTGGACCATGGGTCGTCGCTCTGCACGTTGTTGATGATAGCGTAGTGCGATCCGGGCTCATCGGCCTGGAAGCGGTCTGCAGCGGTCACCGACATGTCGCAGGGGTTAGCCAGACAGGTCACAACGTCCATCTCAACCCACACGTGGGTCGTGTCCTTGGTGATGTAGACGTCCTCGGTGTACTTGACGCTGGCACCGTAATCAGGCACAGCGTAGTAGCGAGTCAACTCAACATCGTCGTGTCCATCCGTGTGGTAGGTGATGGCCAGCATGTGGTCGTATCGGTATGGACCTTCGTCGCCACCGCCGTTAACGGCGACGGTGACCGGCACGTAGGTACCGGTCATGACGTTGGTGACACCGTTGAAGCTGAAGCCAGCCTCGTCGTCGAAGAAGTAGTCAGGCACTTGCTCACGGACGTTCTCAACACGGACACCGATTTCCTTCGTAGCCACACCTTGCTGGTAGTCAGCAATGGCCATCACGCTTGGGTCGTAGTTTGGCACGTACGTGTTGTACTCGCCCTGCGTGGTTGGGGCCGTTGGGGTGTCTCGGAGGACCAGGCGGATCTGACAGTACTCAGAGCCGGATGGGCCAATCTGGTGGATACCGTTGTTGTTGAGGTAGTCGATTTCCCAGTCGTTGGCGTTGGTCGTAGCGTCCTCGATGAGGTCGAACACGAGGTCATCACCGACGATGGTCGTGGTGAAGTAGTTCGTGTAGACACACTGGTCCGTGGACTCAACCGTCCAGGTCAGGTCGTCGAGTTCGTGGTCAACGTCAGCCTTGATGGCGGACAGGTCGTAGGTCAAGTTCGCCACGTTCTCGTCATCTTCCATCAAGGAGATGGACCATGGGAGAGCGGGGATCGAGCCGTTGTCAGCCACCATGACGGTGTCGGTCGTGCGGTTCCAGTCCTTGATGACTGGAGCGTCGTTGACAGGTGCAACCGAGAAGACCACGTCAAAGGTGGCAGCGTCTTGGTTCTCTGCACCGTCGTCAGCGAGACCGAGCGTGACCGTACACTTGCCACCCAACTCGTTGTTGGTGTTCTCAGTGATGGCCAATTCGTTGTTGAGGATGTCAACGCTGAAGGCGGAACAAGCGTCCGTGGTGCCCATGTCAACAGCGCTGGCGGACCAGGTGTAGACTTGGCGGGTTGGAGCTTGCTCGTTGGCCATGTCACGGATGTAGGAACGGGTAGCGTTCGACACATCGCCCAGGAACTTGGTGTGGGTACCAAAGCCTTCTGGGAGGATGTTGTAGTTGCCGTCGTCTTCAGAGAAGATCGGCATACAGTCGGAGCGCTCGACGTTGCAGATGACCGGGGCGTCGTTGATGTTGTTCACCGTGAAGGTGATGTTGTGGGTGTCGCTCAAGCCGTTGCTGTCCGTGACCTCGAAGGAGAACACTTGCGTACCGAATTGGTCAACTCTGGGCGTGAAGGTCACGTCCTGACCGTTGAGCACGGCGTCCATGAGGTCGTCGTTGTTGAAGGCCACTTGGGTGCCCTCGGTCATGGTCCAGGTCAGGGAGGACTCTGCGTCCTGCACGTCATCAGCCAGGTTGGTCAGGCTGAAGGTGAAGGCGCCGGAGTCTTCGTCCTTGCTGAAGTCGACGAGTCCGTCGTCGGTGCTGGTTCCTTCCGTGTCGATCACTGGGCAGGCACGCTTGATGTCAATCGTGCTCAGAACGTTGGTCGTGTCGCCAGTTCCAGCCACGTAGCTGTCGTCGAAGACGACGTTGGTGGCCATGGAGATGTCCTCAACGGTGGCCCAGTCGTAGGCACAGGCTGCGGGCGTCTTGATCATCAGGTCGTAGTTCTTCTGACCGGTGGCCGTGGTGCTGCCCTTGTAGGACTGGTAGACCAGAACTTCGGAGGTCAGCGTGCCGTCGGCGAGGTCGCCGTGGGTCAACTCGACGGTCATGAACTTGGACAGGCTCTGCAGGGTAGCAGAGGAGTCCAAGGTCTGACTTGGATGAGCAATCGTGATGTCAGCCGTGGTTTCCTCTTGGACGATGGCCACGATGTCGATCTCGGATGGCATACCACCGATGCGGCTCCATGGGACACCGAACTCAGCGAGCGAGGTGGAGAAGTCCACGTCGATGTTGGCCGTGCTCAGGCTGGATGGACTCCAACCGAGGAAGCCGTAGCTGTAGAGGTCGTAGGAACCTTCGCTGTCAGCCCACAACACGTAGTTGGCGCTGAATGGCAGGTCGTGTGCACCACCGAGGCCGTTGTAGCCGACATCGGAACCGCCGCTACCGGTGTTGAGGTAAATCAACACGTCCGAGTTGGACAGGTCGCTGTTGGTCATACCGAAGTAGATACCGTCGCCTTCGATGTAGGTCACAAGGAAGTCGTCGGTGCCGTCGCCGCTCATCACACCAGGCATAGCGTAGCCGGATGGGTTGAGGGCGTTGCCGCCGTTCCAGTCTTCGTCCGAGCCGTCCACCGTCATGGCTTCAGGCTGGAAGGAGGTCGAAACGTAGGAGGCACGCTCGTCGTCCGTGGAGGTCAGCAAGAGAGCAACCTCAGCAGCAGGAGCAGCACCCAGGTGGGTGGAGTCGATGCTCATGAGGTTGGCTTCGTCGATGACGGCCGAACTGGCCACGACGATCTTGCTGCTGTCGAGGGTGTTGCCAATCGAGGTGATGTGAGCGTTGTTGCCAGCGTTCACCTGCGTGGTGGCGTCTGCCCAGGTCATGTTCTCAACGCTACCGGTGGCGTCCACAACGGACAGAGCCGTGGTGGCGTCAGCGACACCGCCGTCCCAGCGGAATGGCGTGTCTTCGACATACATACCGATGGCACCCGAGGCGTCCATGGGGTAGACCCAAACATCGGGGCTGCTCTCGACGTGGAGACCGGTACCGGTGCTGCCACCGTCGACGTGAGCGTCGATGGCGACAACGTAGGTGTCCTCAGCGAACACACCGTAGTCGCTACCCGAGAGGTAAGCGCCGCCAATCATGAACAGATCGCCGTTCTCCTTGCTCACACCGGTGGCGTAGCCGCTCACGTCCGTACCGTTGAGGGTCAGGATCGTGTTGGTGTCGTCGCCGACAATACCGACGGTCGAGGCGAGGTCATCACCGGTGAGGGTGGAACCAACGTCGCTGAAGTCACAGTCGTCGAGAACGATGGCGTTGTCGCCAAGGTTGATCGTGTTGGCAGCGGACTGGATGGCCACGGAGTCACAGCTCGAAGCGGTGATACCAACGGCGTTCGGGGAGGTTCGTCCCGTCGACAATCCGATGGTGTTACCACTCACGGTTGGACCAGCGTAGCTGCCCGTAGCGCCAGAGGATTCGACCACACTGATGGTGGCTCCACCGTCGCCCCACGAGTCGGCCACAGCAAGCGTGTAGTTGCCAGCGTCCGTGTAAGCACGGAGTGGGCTGTACGCAGCGTTGCTGTTGAACGAGTAGGTGGGCCAGGTGTCCTTGGTGCCGTCGGGCTTGGTGATCTCAATGCTGATTTCATAGCCCCAGCTGTCGGTTTCGAGGTTGACCACAGCGGTCTTGCCGGAGGCAAGGTTCCAGGAACAGCTGGTCGAGCGTCGGTAGTCGCTGCTGCCAATCGAACAAAGCGAGTTGGTCGGTGCAGGCGGTGCGCCCATGCTGTCGAGGTACATACCACCGTCAGCATCCGTCAGGGTGTTGTCGGTGATGTTGCCGTGTCCATCGAAGATGTAGATACCCGTCGAGGTGTCGTCGCTGATGCCGCCGATGTCGTTGTTGTCAATCGTGAAGTCGTTCACACGGTTGAGGTAGAAGGCATCGTCGCCGCCGACGACCGTGTTGTCCTGAATCAAGACGTCCTCGGTCTTCCCGTTGTAGATGGCCACTGCGTGTCCGTTGGACGGGTTGAAGTCGTTGTCGGTGATGGTCACATGCTGTGCTTCGTTCGTGGTGTAGAGCCAAACATCTGCGATTTCACCGCCGTCGTTGAAGACGTTGTTGGTGACCGTCAGGTTGTCAACCCCAATCTCGTTGGTGTTGTGGCTGTAGTAGTAGGGCGAGCGCTCAGCAAAGACACCAACACCACAGTCAACGAAGTTGTTGCTGTCGATGATGTTGCCGTCGCCACCGTTCATGATAAGACAAATGTCGTTCATGAAGATGGCGTTGTTCAGCGAAGAGTAGCCGGCAAAGTGGACGAAGGTGCTGTTGGTGATCTTGAAGAAGTCCAACTCGTAGTTGTTGTAGTAGCCGTAGCCCATGGCACCGATGACCGAAGCAACACCGGAAATGGTGGTGTTGTCCATGTCAACGTTCAGCGAGTAGTAGCGGTAGCCGAGCGTGAAGCCCTGCGGGGTGCCACTGTCGGAGACGGCCACGGTGGTGACCGTAGCATCGTGCATGTAGAGCGAGGATTCGCCGCTGTAGTACGGATACATACGGTTGGCACCGTCGAAGTCGTAGGAAGCGGTGGAGATCCACGTGGAACCGTTCCAGTTGTGCTTGCCTGAGGCGAGGTACATGAACGGAGCGTCCATCATGACGGTCTCGCCAGCCAAGTCGTTGCCGCTGTGGCTTCGGAGGTAGCCGTATTCAACCAGGCCGTTGCTGTACGTTCGGCTTCCCGAGGAAGAGAGGCCACTGGCGCAGCGCTCTTGCTTCACGTAGGAGGTCGAGGTGTAGCAGATACGGGCGGTGTACTCGTCTTCGAGGTAGACCGTGTCGGTGTTGCCCGAGGCGTCCGTGAGGGACATGGTCTCGAACACGTAGCGGAAGTCAGCTGCGTTGTTGCTGCTGCCGGACCAGAAGTAGTCAATGGTCGCCGAGGCCACCACTTCGTAGCCGTTCAGGTTGGCCGTACAGATGCTGGCACAGGATCCGCTGTCCACCGTTTGGGTGATGAACGTCAAGTCGTTGGCGACACCGTTTGAATCGGTGTCAACCATACCGGTGACCGTACCGTCAGAGTCCTTCAGAATGACCGTGGTGCCAGTCACGTCTTCAGCGGTGCCGGAGACGTTGGCCTGCAAGGTCACATCGAGTTGTCGCAAACGCTCAAAGACACCGGTTCCGGTGACTTCCACCGTGTTGGTGTCGATCGAACCTTCGATGAACTCCATGGTAGCGGAACCGGTGATGAGGACGTCCTTGGTGTTGGACATCACAACATCGGTCAGCGTAAACGCACCGCTACCGTCGGTTTCGATACCAACGGCGTTGTTCTGGATGGTCATGCTGTTGAACTCAACATCAGCAGAGGTACGAGAGGCGTACTTGAACGCAGCACCCGTCGAGCCGGTGATGGTACCGGAAAGGTCCCCACCGACATCGGCCTGGTAGTAGACACCAGCCACGGCTTGGTTCTCAAGGTCGAGGTTCTCAAGGTCCATCTGACCGGAAGCCGTGTTGGACACGAGCACACCGTAGTTGCCGCTCGAGACGTTCAAACGGTCAGCAGAGGCAGTGGTTTGACCCACGATTTCCAAACCGGCTTGGCTTGCTCCAACGACATCAATGTCCTCAAAGTGGCCAGCAGCGAATGCACCGCCGATTTCGATACCGGTGGTGGCGCCCGTGATGGTGCCTTCCTTGAAGAGCGGAGTACCGGACTCGCGGAGGTAGGTTCCCAAGTCGCTTGGGTCGTTGCCGGAGCGAGCCACGAAGTCGTAGCGGTCCTGGTAGTTGTCAGATCCTCGGTGGAGGACATCCATCCAAAGGTAGACCTTGGAGATGTTTCCGCCGTTGGCGACTGCACCGGAGATGTCGACAACAGGGAAGGTCATACGAGCACCTTCGCCGCTGTTCATGTAGTAGGTGTAGGCGTAGTCAAGACAGACACCGTAGTTGTTGGGGTAGCCACCAGCTGCGTAGCTTGGTGGGTTTCCAACGTTTCCAGGCTGACCTGGGCCGGTCGAGGGTTGACCGTTGCTACCTTCAGGTGGAGCGTAGACACCGCCGAAGTAGAAGGACGGGGAGTAGTAGCCCCAGTACTTGTACGGGTAGCGGGACTGGTAGTTGCCCGTTGGACTGAAGTCCGTGGATTCCCAGCTGAAGCCGAACTCGTCAGGTGCTTCGTAGTAGTCAGGGTAGCTCACAGACTGACCGAGCCAGTAGCGGTAGAGGTAGTAGAAGTAACCCTCCCAAGACTGGTAGTTAGGACCGAAGCTGTAGCCGTAGTAGTTGCAGTGCCAGGATGGTGCACCACCGGTACCGCCGTTGTAGGAGTGGGTACCTGCGGTGACCGCTGGGTCGTTGTTACCGTACGGGTAGTAGCCATCTTGACCGCTGTCGGTGATGTTCCACTCGTTGCCAGCGTCGTCCTCGAACATGATGTTCATTCGGTCGGTGATGAAGTAGTACTTGCTCGTAGCGTAGTTGTAGCTTGGGTGAGCGTTTCCACCAGCGAAGACCGAGTTGGCACCGACCTGCAGGTAGTCGCCCGTGCCCAAGTAGGTGGACAGGTCGATCTTGTAGGTGGTCCAGCCGGCCGAAGCGCCAGAGAGGGCCGTACTTCGGTAGATGGTTGGCAGTGACATACCGCCGTAGGCGTTGATACCGACGGTGTTGCCCGTGGAGGTGAAGCCGTCCACTTGAGGAGCACCGTTGTAGCTCTGGATACCGACGGCAGCGTTCTTGACGATGATGTCAGTGAGCGTAGCACCGGAGTTTTCGATCCAAATCGCCGTACCGGTCTGACCGGTGTTGATGATGCTGGAGGCCTGGATGTTAGCAGAGCCGCCTTGGATCTTGACCGTGGCCATCTCGTCAGCGTTGGCAGAGGCGCCGTAGATGTTCGCAGAGTCCATCATGTTCAGCGTTGCACCGTTGCCGATGTAGAGGGCGGACTCGGTGGTCGTGTCCCAAGCAACGTCTCGGAGGTTTGCGTGGTCGAGCGTCAGCGTACCGCCGTTCTGGATGTCCAAGTGGAGTCCGTAGGTCGAGGAGACCGCACGGATGGCCGCTGGGCTACCGGAGGTACCATCGTTGTTCGCGGTCAGGAAACCGGTGTCCTTGATGGTGATGACTGGCGAGGAGGTCGCCGTGCTCTGAACACGCAGCGAACCGCCTTGCAACTCGAAACCACAGGAATCGAGCATCAAATCAGCCGAGACCGTGATGGACGTGTCGTCAAAGGTAAACGTGTTCGTAGCGCCGTTGAAGTTTCCACGGAGGTCGTATCCACCGCTGGTGGCCCCGCCCGTGTAGAACGGGTCGTTGATCAACTTGTAACAGTTGAGCGTTGGGTCGTTGAACACGATGGGCGCTGGCTCCAAGAGGAGGTCGAGGTGCGTGCCCCAGGTGTAGCCACCGCTGGGGTACCAAGCGGAAGCCAAGGTGGCATCGGGGTAGTCATCGGGGTAGGTCTCGTTCTGACCAGCCGTACCGAAGGCTCGGACGACGTGGTCTTCATAGGCCGTACCGTCGCTGTCTTCCACGACAACCCAAACGCTGGTGTTGCCGTTTGCGTCCGTGATGTGGCTACCGACTTCGAACAACTCGTTCATGCTGCTGTCAAGGAGCGTAGCAGAGACCACGTGGTCTTGCTTGTACACCTTGGTCGACTGAGCCAGTCGGTAAACCGACACGTTGGCAAGTCCGCCGAAGTAGACCATCGACGGGTTGCTGCTGGACGAGGAGACATCGTAGGCACAGTTGCCCGTGTCACCACTGGAGTCCGAACAGTCGTTGCCGTTGAGGTCAACATCGATGAGCACCACATTGGTACCGGTTCGAGCCTTGGCGACTTCCGTCGTGCCCGAGCTGACGCTCGAGCTGGTGATGGTCGACTCACCCACGGTGATGTGGGAGTTTCGGCCGTCGATGACGTGGTCGGAGCTGGAACCGTGTGCAAAGTCAGCGTCTGCGATCGAAATCGAGTTCTTGGCAGAAGAACTGGAACAGGTGCTCTTGAACGATTCAAGGCTTGGGCTGTCCATGATCATGGACCAGCCACAACCGGCCAAAGTGAACGAATCAATGTCAAAGTTCGCCATGTCAACGGTTTCGGTGACAATGGAGGAACCGCTCATCGAGATGTCGTCAGCGGTGATGTCCGTGAAGGTACCTGGGTGGATGCGCTGCATCGTGATGTCGCCAGCGGTGATGGTGTCAAAGACAGCATCAGTGCTGGATGGACCGTTGCCGGTCTGAGAATAGCCACCGGGGATGAGCCACAAGTCAGCCGTACCGAGGTCAACGTCCGTCATGGCGATGCTGCCCATGGCGTTGATACCGGAGTTGGCGTAGCTGTCCACATCCACGTTGTTGAGGACCACATTGGATCCCGTGCCGAACATCGAGTCAATGGCCACACCGGTCTGAGCCGATGGGTTGGTGACGGTCACGTTCGAGACGGTGACGTGCTGCAAGTCAACATCGATGAAGTTCACGTAGGAGTTCTCGACAGTCAAGTTCTCAGCGTGCAGAGCACCAGCGGTGGAACCTGGGTAGTTGACGATGGTACCGCCCCACGACTTACCGTCAGTGTTACAGTTCTTGATCGTCCCTTCCTTCAGGGTAGCCACGGTGTTCTCAGGGAAGTTGAAACAGGCCTCATCGACGCCATCGATTTCGAAATCTTCCATGGTGACAACCGTACCTTGGCCGCTGCCGTGCGTGAACACAGCACCGACGTTGGTGAAGGTCACGTCGCTCATCGTGTAGTTTCCGGTGTTACAGTCTGCGGTTGAACTACCACAGGACGGTCCGGAGCTGTCGTGGCGGCTACCAGAGCGGAACACCGCACCCGACGTGTTCTCAAAGTTCACGTGGCTGAATTGGTGTCGGTCGTCGGTACCACCAGCGGAGGTACAATCGTCCGTGAAGGCCATACCCTTCCACTCGCCACCGTTCATGCCGGTGATGTTGATGGGGTGGGTCTCGTTGGCCAGTGCCGTCATCTTGGTACAGGCGCCGTCGAAGGAGATACCCTTACCGGCGGCCACGAAGATCTGCACGCCGGGCTTGATGGTCAAGTCCGAGGAGACCACGAGGTAGTCGTTGGTCGGGTTGATGCGGATTGGGCTGTCGGTCAAATCCCACACTGGGTCGGAGGTGATGTCAGCCGTGACATCCGTACCCTTGCCTTCGTAAGGCATGACACGGTAGTAGACGGAACAGTCCTGGTTGGAGTTCACGTAGCAGTAGTATTGGTTGTATCCGGTCCAGAACGGAGCGATGGTACCTGGGCGAGCCAAGCTGCTTCCCGAGTAGGGGAGGGATGGCTGGTGGTAGGTCCAGAGGTTGCGCTCAACGTTCGTGTTGCCGTTGCTGATGAAGTACATCGAGCCTTGTCGGCTGAGTTGGATACGGTCGTTGGAGTCGTCACCGTCGTAGGTCGTACCGAAGTACTCGAACTCGAAGCCTGCTGGGATGTCAATGTTCGCGTTGCAGCGAGCCTTGTACGTGTTCCAGTAGTAGGACGAGATACAGTAGTAGAGGTACGGGCGACCGTTGGAGGTGCCGGTCAACGCCGTGTCGGCGTTGGTGACTTCCACCAGACCCTTGTCGAAGGATTCCCATGCGTGGGAGCTCGAGCTGGTCGAGATACGGAAGTTGGACGTGGTTGGCACGTGACCGGGGTTGGTGTTGAAACTCGTCGAGGAGGAGTGCGCAATGCTGGCACCCTTCTGACGGGTTTGGTCCATGTAGCCGATCGACCAGGAGTTGTAGGTGGTACGGCAGTTGCTGTCGTACTTGTACTCAATCTCGTTGGTCACGTCGTAGAACAAGGCCTGAACGGTACAAAGTTGACCGTAGGTGTAGTACGACATGTCTCGCCACTCAACGACGAACACCTTGTTCGGGTCGCCTCGCTCAAAGGAGTAGGTCGACGAGGTGTTGGCGTTGACACCAGAGGAAACGGTCGAAACGTCTCGGCTGGAGAAGTAGTACTCCACCGTGTCGTTCACTTCGAGGTCCTCAATGGCAGCGCTCCACGTACAGGCAGCGAGTTGACACTGTGCACGGGTCTTGCCGGATTCTTGGGACATGGCCGTCGAAACCCAGCTGCCAGCCGAGCCACCGTCGGGGGTGATTCGGTGGTAGAGGGTGGGTCCAACACCAGCAGAGCTGCTCACGTTAAGACCTGCGGCTGGGTCACCGGCATCGAGGATGGTGACCGAGACCGTTCGGCTCTTGGAGTGAGAGTCCTGCATGGGGCTGTGGATCATCTCAGGCTTGAACGTGTCAGGCGTAGGTGCAACGTTGCCGACCTTGTAGGTGATGTCGCCGGTGCTGGCCTGGCGACCGTAGTAGCCAGATCCGAGGGCGAACCCGCTCCAGCGGTAGGAGGAGGTCGAGCCGTAGATCATGTAGTAGGCCGAAGTACAGCGGTCGGTGCTGATGGACCGGTAGAAGTAGTACCAGCCGTTGGTGGTCACACACAAGCGGTTAGCGGTCGTGGACGTCTGCGTTGCGTTGAACGAGAACGTACCGAAAGAACCGGTGATGTCGCCTGGGATGGCGAACTTGTAGGCTTGCGAGAAACCGTAGGACACCGAGGCCGTGGCTTGGCTGCCGCCGGTCAATGGGGTGTCAATGCCGGTTTCGGTGTCGACACCGACAGTGGCCCACTTGTTCAGCTGGCTGTTGTACACGAAGATGATGTTCATGCCTGGGCCGTCCTTGGCAGCGATCTGCAGGAAGCCGTCGCCGTTGTTGTTCCAGAGGTTCTGGTTGAACTTGTTGGTACCACTGTTCATGCCGTAGTAGCCGTAAGCAGGAGCGGTGTTTCCACGAGCGAGCCAGTTACCGTAGAAGGTGCTGGTACCGGTGTAGAAACAGGACTGCGAACCCGTGCCACAGTTCGAGGTGTCGAACTCAAAGAAGTACTCATCGGAGTGGCTGTAGTAGGTCAGTTGGCGGTCCATGAAGCCCTGAGGCGTGTAGTA
Organism: Euryarchaeota archaeon UBA486; assembly: GCA_002497765.1. GTDB lineage: Archaea > Thermoplasmatota > Poseidoniia > Poseidoniales > Poseidoniaceae > Poseidonia. The sequence continues at coordinate 3,312 of DAET01000045.1, read as the reverse complement.
GCTGCCTGCGTGGACGTCCGTGGTCAACACGGTCATCTTCTTGTGCGAGGTTGGTGCGTTGGCTGGGTCAACGATGTCAACCTGGTAAGGCGTAGGCGTGGTTTGCGTACCGGTCAAGGCAGGCTCGTAGCCGACGTTGGCGCCGTTGCTGCCCTGGTTCAGGTCTTGGAACTTCCAGTAGTACTGGAAATCGTCACCGTAGGACAAATCGTCCACACGGGCCTTGAAGCGGCAGTCGGTGGCGGTGCTGGAACAGGTGCCAATGGACACGAGTTCACCAGCATCGAACTGGTTGTTGGAGCCCAGTCCGTAGGTGGTGGTGCTCCAGGTAGATCCACCGTCGGTGGAGTAGTAGAGCACAGGTGCACCGCTGGACGTCGTGTCGATGCCCGACATGTCGGTCAGCTTGATGAAGAGCGTTCGCTCACCTTCGATGTACGAATCAATTCCCGTGTAGGGGACAAAGTCCGAGGTTGGGGCATCGGCGTCCGTACCACCAGAGTAGGTGATGAGGAGGTGAGAGTTGCGGCTGCCGGAGGCGTAGGCGTACGTGTAGAAGTACGCACTGCCACCGGTGTAGTGCTCACCAACACCGACCGTACCCGAGTTGCTCAGGGCGTTGGTGATGATGGAAACACCACCGGAGGTGGCGGCACAAGCGGTTGCGGAGTTACAGAGGTTAACGGTCTTCCAACCGGTACCGCTGCTGCTGACCGTGGCTGCGGATGGCGAGCGACCGATCGAGGCCTTGAGGCTTCGAGCGGCGGTGCCACCGTAGTTCGAGGTCAGGTAGGAACCGCTGATGGAGGAACCGGAACACGAACTGGAGCCGAAGCTGTAGGAGTAACGTGGAGCAAGACCACAGGACTCCAAGACCTTGACCTGGAAGGTTCGGGTCGAGCCGTAAGCGTAGTTCATGTATTTCTTCCACTCGATCTTGTCAACGGTTGCACCGCTGGGCAGAGCGCTGGAGGAAGTAAAGGTGTACTTGTGCCATGGCACATAGTAGTAGGAACCGTAGTATCGGTAGTGGTAGCGGTAGGCGCTGCTGTAGCAGTATGCGTAGTAGATGTAACAGTAGCCACCTGCAGCGGAGTTCACACGAATGGACGGGTCAATGGCGACCGGGTAGACACGGTCTTCATCGAGGAGCCAGTCGGACTCAACCACGGTGATGAGGAGGATTTCAGGGCCGTAGACCTGAACGAAGAAGGTCCCCATGTAGGGCTCTTCTGCACCTGCTTCCATGATCATGGGCGCAGGAATCTCCACGAGGAGTTCACCGGTTTCGATGTGTCGGATTTGAAGGTCTTCTTGCGTCTTGAAGAGTTCTTCACCGAGCATCGTTTCGCCAGAGAAGAGTGCGTAGCCAGCAGGCATGCGCAGTCCTTCGCTGAGACCGAAGTACTCAGCAGCGTCTGGAATCACCGGGACCTCACGGAGGATGAGGTTCTGCTTGACCTGGTTGCTCTCAACGGAGTAATCCAAGTCAAAGCCTTCTGCGAGTGGGTAGCGGATGACGTTGCCACCAACTTCCACGCCGTTCGGGCTTGGAGCAGCGATGAAGGGCTCGGGGGCCGAGCCGGAGACATCGAGGGTCACGAGCATGGGGTTGATACCGGAGATCACCGGGTCAACGAACTCGTTTGCCTGAACCGAGATGCCGTTAGCGACTTCAGGGGCGAAGTAGGTCGTGAAGGTGTTCTCCGTCACGCCCCAGCCCTCTGGGTAGGCCTGAATGTTCAGGTCAATGTCTTCCCAAGTGCCATCGGCAGACATGTAGTGGACAGGTTCACTGGCCACCATCTGCGTGATGGAGCCGTCCTCATTGAGGAAGGCCTTGGTCTTGGCGTCTCGCATCCCTTGAAGTTCAAGCGATGGGTCGTATTCATATTCTGCTTCGGCAAGCTTCTCGGGGAGAGCAAAGTAATCCTCTGCTCCAGTCGAGTCTGCTTCCACAGACTCCACGGTTGCTGCTGTTTCGTTGTTGTCAACGTAGCCGCTCATTGGCATGAGCACCATCAATGCGCACAACAACAGTGCAACCCCGATACCGCCGAAGACGGTCTTCTTCTGGTTATTCTTGTTTCCCAACATGTGTCATTCACCCCATACGGACTGTATGCAGTGCAGCCCACGACTTACACCACTTATATTGATTGGGGTGCAGAATCTTTGAAAAAATGTGACTCTCCGGAAATGAACCCCCCAAATTTTGCAAAAATCCGGCACGAAATTCCGCAAAAAGAGGTAGAAATCCGGAAGAAAAATATCAACTTTGAAAATGACACCGTGTTGGTTCTCGTTTGAGCATCACGCGTCGGCCTGCTCGTCAATGATCTTCGAGGCAATCTCACGGATGTCAACCGCGTATTGCCCCGGAAGTGGCATGTCCATGGGGTCAATGCCGTGGATGGCGTTCAACCAGACATATGTGCCGGTGTCTTTGGCAATTTCACCGGCATGGCCCTTGGCGTCGGTAAAGATCGAGGACTTTTTCGGCCCCGTCATTTGGCGAACATCATCATCGAGTTCACCGTCTTCGAACATGGCTCGCAACTCATACATCATGGCCCCGTGATGGAAGGTGAAGACGTCCGTGCCTGGATAATCTGCCCTGAGGTCGTCGGACAGGTTTCCCCAATACGGCCAAAGGTCGAGGGTTGAGTTGGCTGCATACTCACTCGCGTCTTCGTACTCAGCGGGAAAAGTCTTCCACGCCATGGCCAAACCAATGCGGACTCCTGGATTCTTCTCAACAGCGTAGTCTGTAAAATTCCAAATGGCCAGGTCGGTGTCCAAGGTTTCAATGAATTCAGGTGAGCAACAAATCATGACGAGCACGTCTATTTCACCGGTATCGAGGAAGGCTTTGATGTTCGCTTGGTGTTCGGCGTCTTCCCACAGCAAGCCCGGCGATCCGGATTCACCACCGCCGAATTCGATGTATTGAGCGTGCCTCTTGATACCTGCCGTGTGAGCGTATTCCTCCATCAACACAGCGAAGGGGCGTCCGAAGCTGTGCCCGATGTAGAGAACGTTGTAATCCTCGCCGTCAACATCGGCTGGTACTCGACCATCGATACCATCACCGCCTCCGCCTCTGCCCAAACAACCGGACAAAGAGAGGGTCAACATCAACAGAACGACCGATCCTGTTCGAAGCAACTTCATGAGCAATGAATGACCTCAATCCTTTGAGAGGGTTTGGTATCACCTACGATACCAGATTTGAACATCGTCCGGACGATGAACTCATGGCGAGTCAAGAACGCTACCGTCAGGGAGGAAAGAAAAGAAGGCCAGAAGGGC
>DAET01000079.1:1611-7981 GCA_002497765.1 Euryarchaeota archaeon UBA486 | reverse complement strand
GTCTCGCCGCCTCGCCACGGCTCGCCCTGCAGCAAGCCGTCCCAGCGGAGGCGAAGGTCGCCGGAATACGGCGTGGCACTGGTCCGGTGGGACACGCTGGCGGTCAGGTTGATGCTGTCGCCACCCATCAAGACGGCGCCCGCCACAATGTTTTGCTGAACTTCACCGGTGGTGTCCCGGAGTTGATTGACATCGATGGCCATCTCACGCTCCAAGACCCATGCCTCGGTGAAGGATTCCCGATGCGTTCCATCGTAATCACGGACGATCACATCAATTTCGCCGGCGGCCAGACCGCTCATGGTGAGGCTCCATTGGACGGTGGCCGTGAACGCCACGGTGAGGATGCCGGCTTCCTGCGTGACTTCACACCCGCTCGGCAGCAACAGCAGTCGTTCATCCAGGGAAGCACATGTTCCGTCAACCGTGGTGTACTTGACGCCCAATCGGTCATCGTTGCCCACCTCAAGGCGGAGCTCGGTCAAATCGCTCAGGCCGTTGGCGTCGGTGACGGCGACGCGCCAGCCAACCGTTTGAGACGGTTCGAATCGCATCATACTGTCCGAGAGCAGGTTGGTGGTCGGCTCAAAGGAGACGAGTTCACCTTTGGTCGGTGTACGAGATTCCCAACGCGCATGACCTTCTTCGGCGGTCGTAGCGGGGACACTGAACCCTGCAACGTCGGTGCCTTCCAACAACACACGCCCCCATTGGTGGTCGCCGTTCACGGTGTCGTTCACCGTGATGTTCACGGTCCACAGGTTCCCGTTTTGGTGGGTGTAAAACAACGACGGCTGGTATTCAACACGCTGCGGCACACCGTCGGCCAACCCGCCGTTGGTACCGTCATCTCGAGCCTCCAGCCACGAATACGCAAACAGCGTTTCGTTGGTGAAGCCGCCAACGTCGTGGAACTGGAACGAGACCGTCCTGTACACCTCTTCGTTGGTGTAGGCATCAAGGTCTGGACTGACGTCAAGGAGGGTCGGGCCCTCGCCGTTGAGGACAAACTCAAGCGGCGTGCTGTCCACCACAAGGTCCCAGTCCTCGCTGGTTCGAGCTTCAATCCAAAGACGGAGTTCACCCGACAAGGATTCCGGGGCGTTGAGCAGAGCGTATTCCACCTGGCCGGCGGGAAGGTCAAACCATGCCGAACTTTGGTTGGACCAGATGCGTTCTCCGAAGGCGTCGTCGTCAAAGGTGTGGAGGTCCATGTGAATACGGCATTGAATCGTACCGCCCAGCAAACGCAGGCCGCTGTTCGTGAATCGGTGGTCGATGGTCAAGTTCAACGCCGTGTTTCCGGGCAGAACTTCACCGGCTTCGACTGTATCATCACCCTGGCTGGACGCATCGGCCGTCACGTTCTGCAACACCACGCTCACGGAACGATCGATGCTCGTGATGTCGTCGTGGAGGTACGACGCGTTTCGCTCGGCGTGCGTGCTGGTCATGAATTTCAGATGGTCGGTGGGCAAGGTGCCCCCGAGGGAAAACGTCCAGTTCACCGTTTGTCCTTCATCTGTCATCGGTCCAACCGTGGCAGTGGCTTGCTGGTTGAACAACAGGGTGGAGGGGTCGTCAACGGTCAACGAATCGGTGGTCGTGTCCCACGTGAGGGTCAACCAGTCCGAACCTGCATCAAAACTCCCGGACGCATCGGTCGGGTGAAGCGCCAGCACATAGGTACCGTCTTGGGTGGTGGCGTGATGATGCGTGAGCACACTAACGGGAGCCGATGTCGGCTGCATGGTCGATGGCGGCGACGTTTCAAACGCCGCTGAGTCAGCGCCAATGGAGACGTTGACCAGCGTCGGCGTCACCCATTCCATCAGCCTCGTAGTGGCATATTTCACACGGTATTGGAGGAACGGAGTGTCCTCGAGGACATCCATCAGCGACTGGTTCCCTGGCTCGAGGTAGGTGTTGACCGGGACGGTGGTCGGAAGCCATGCCGCCGAGGCGATGTTCTGCATGGAGTCGGCTGTACGGTACTGCAAGCCAAGGTCGGTGCCGCTGGGTTCAATGGCGGAAAATCGGAGCCACAACAGACTTGCGGCGCCTTCGGCGGACGGTCGAAGGTCGTAGATGGATGAAGTCAGAAGCCCGTCGTGTGAGGTGGGGTTCACATGGTACTCGTTTTCTGCAAGGTATTGAATGCTCCACGTGCTAAACCGGTTGTTGCTCGTATCGCCCGAAGCGTAGACCAGCGTGTCGTTGGCGAGGGCGAGCGTGGAGTCGTAGAGGCCGATGGGCAGCGTCGCGTAGGTATTCCAGGTGTTGGTGAACGGGTCGTAGCCGTAGGTTTTGTCGTTGGAAGAACCGCTCCATCCGGATGATTCGTATCCACCGTGGATGATGATCTCGTCATTGAAGACGGCGGCGGCGTAGGCGGAGAATTTGTGCGTAGCGTTGGGAAGTTGCGTCCACGAATCGGTGACCGGGTCGTAGGCTTCGGTCAGGTTGGTCTCTTCTTCAACCGTGGTGTTGGCAGTCGGGTCGAAGAAGACGGCCACGCCGCCGTAGGCAATGAGCTTGCCACGGAAGGCAACGAGTTCGAAGGAGTGGCGCTGGTTATTCATGTCCGCCATTTGGGTCCATGAATCGTTGACGGGGTCGTAGCGAAGCAGACGGTCGGTGGAGTCGGACCGGTCCTTGGCGGATACACCTCCGGCAACGTAGACCATACCGTTGAGGCTGGTCACACCGGCGAGTCCAACCGACTGATTGCCTGGCATGCTGGTCCCGTAGCTCCAGTTGCCATCCGTGGCGTCGTAGACCTGAACCAATCCGGTGGCTTCGACAGCGGGTGAGGAATAGGGGTGGTGGTCACCGATGGCGTAGATGGTGTCGCCGACAACGGTGCACTTGTGGTACTGCTGGGTCTCCTGGAGTTGCTCAACGGCGGGGGTCCAGGTTTTGTTGACGACATCAAAGATTTCCACGGTTTTGGTGTTGGCCTCATCGCCCGTTTGGGAGGGGTCAACGTCAATGCGGCCGCCGATGAGAAACACCTCTTCGGTGGCCGGTAAGTATGCCGAGCACGCGCCCGTTCGCATCTGTGTGAGGCCGATGCCGGACGTGGCCGTCCACGAAACGGGGGGCCGCTTGAGTTCGGTCAGGCCCGATGCAGGCGATTGCGTGAGGTTGGTATGGCTGAACCCGTTGGAGGTGGCAAAGTTGTCCACCACTTCCTCGGTATGTTGCGCCGTAATGGTGTTCTCCTCATTGAGGCGAGTCTCATCAGACATGAGGAACGGGGACCACGAAACCGCCACCATGACCAGCGTGACCAACACCGTCGCCCAACGCTGGTGATTGACCATGCCTTACGGAGATGCCCGGAGTTTGAATACTCTTCCAGTGGTTGTTGAGCCCTGTCAAATGCACTTCAACTGCCACCGTTGGTTTGAGGTAGGGCGTTGAGCAAGTTCTTTTGTACTCGGTGAAGTGATTTTTTCCACATGGCGGCTGACGATGGCATCGTTGCTCAACACGACGGGGCCTTGACCTCCCCCCAACTGCTTGCTGTTGGTCTGCTCGCTGTCTTCCTCGTCGGGCTTGGTGCTGGTGCCGCCTTGTTCGCTCCAGGGTCTGGTCTTTTTGGTCCAGAAGGCGAGGCTTTTACCGCCAGCGTCGACTCGCCCATCGGGACGAATCAATACATCTTGGTTGAAGTTGACGAAGGCGACAATGACGAGGAGGTCCTCATCGAACACATCCACCACGAGTTTTTCTTCACAGCCATTGATCGTGGCGGACTCATCACCTGGGATTTTGGTGATGGATCAACCGCCACGGGGGCTCTCACGAACCACAGTTTTACCGAGCCTGGCTACTACACCGTGCGAGTGACAGAACTCCTTGACGGAGCCATTGAAGAGGTTCAACTCATCGTCGTGGTCCATCTGGTTTCACAAGCTGAGGTCGACAACATGGAGTGTGTGTGTGCCCCCACCGCCAAGGACACCGTGATCGTCCTCTCCGAACACGAAGGACAATCCTCCATCGGTGGTTACGTGAAGGTGGAACACGACGGCAGCAGCGAGTCGTGCTCACTGCGCAACCCGCTCCAAGAGTGCCACGTCCGTGTGATGCTGCAACGCCTGAGCGGCGGTGATGTGGTGGAAGAATCCGTGCTGTTTGATGACACCTTTCGAAGCAACGAGAAGGTGGTTGACTTTGTTTTTGATACCGTGGAGTTGCAACCTGGTGAGCGCCTTCAACTCCGACTTGAGACCGATCAGTTGCGGGACTGGCACAAACCCACAGCAGAATGGTCCACTGAAGCACCGGTTGTTTGAGGCCCGTTCCTCAAACGGCTCGGATATGGGACTCCAATTGAAAGGAGGCACCGTTATCATCGCGCAAAGGTTAGCCCCGTCATGAACCGAACCGCTGCGGTGCTTCTCGCCCTCCTCGTTGCGCTCATGCCGTTGGCTGGATGCATCAGCGACGGCGTTGATGGAAACGACGGTGCTCCCGGGGAGACAGGGGCGCAGGGCCTCCCGGGCCAAGACGGCGCCGACGGTCTCGATGGCGTGGACGGGTTGAACGGAACCGATGGTGTTGCCGGCATCGCCGGTGCTGATGGCGCCGACGGTAGCAACGGAACGGACGGTGTGGACGGCAAGACCACCCTGATTCAGACATTCATCGAATACCCCGGTGAGTTTTGCGTCGATGGTGGCGTCGGACTCCACGTCGGCATCGATGACGACAGCGACGCTTACCTCTCCATCGATGAGATTGACGAAACCGTCTACGTGTGCAACGGTGCAGACGGCCAAGATGGCGACGACGGAAGCGACGGGAGTTCAGGCAGCAGTGGCTCTAGCGGTGGCACAGCTGGCATGATGCTCAGCGATTCCATCCGTCTCAGTAAATCCGACGGTTGTCCAGCGGGCGGCCGACTCATGGCCTTCGGTTTGGACAACGGTGACAACGGAGGAACCGCCGGAAACGGTGTTTTGGAATCCGGTGAAATTGACGACCAGACCACCTACTGCAGTGACCAGCGGGTCGGCTTCGTCAACGATGCACGACCGGGGACGACGGGGAGCAAACCCGTGGCCTACCAGGGCATGCGCATCAGCATTGAGGACACCTTGTACTTCGCAGCGGATGACGGTGTCCACGGCTACGAACTCTGGGGCTACAACACCACCACCGACGAGATGTGGATGGTGGCCGACATCCGTCAGGGGGCTCAGGGCAGTTTCCCCGGCTATTTGCTTGCCGTTCAGCACGGTACGCAATTGTTCTTTGGGGCTTACACCGACGACAACGGGACTGAATTATGGGCGCACGATCACACCACGGGCACCACGTGGATGGCCGCCAACCTCGGGATGGACCAGCCGTCTCCAAGTGGAAGCAACCCGGGCGATGACATCGAAATCATGTACGGTGATACGCTGTATTTCTCAGCCTTCACACAGCAATATGCCACCGAACTTTGGGCCTACAACACCCTCACCCAAAACTCGTGGCTCGTCCAAGACATCCACATGGGCAGTTCGGCCAACCCCGGCTGGTACATGCACTTCATCCACAACGATGTGCTCTACTTCACCGCTCGAGACGTCGGTAACGTCCACGACCTTTGGGCTCACAACCAATCCAACGGCACCACGTGGAAGGTCGCAGCCTTTGGCACAGACCCCAACACCCATCCCGGGAATTACATGGACCATCTCATTGGCGACACGCTGTATTTTGACGCGCTCACGCCACTTGGGCGGGAACTCATGGCGTACAACCTGCTCAACCATACCTCATGGTTGGTCGCTGATTTAGAACTGGGTCAAGTCGGCAGCAACCCCGGCGAACACATGTCGCTCGTGGTGGGCAACACTTTGCTCTTTGACACGGCCGACGACAGCCTGTGGGCCCATGACACGTCCAACGGCACCACCTGGCGCGTAATGCAGCACACCGGAACCAACGCTGGTGAAGGCACGCACGAGACCGTGGTGGGCAATATGGCGTTCTTCCAAGCCCAGGACAGTGCTGGTGGAGCGGAACTGTGGGCGTTTGACAGTGAGACTGGCCAGGCCTTCAGGGCAGCTGATATTGTTCCGGGCGCGGACGGCAGCAACCCCGGCCAGAACATGATGGTCGGCCTGAGCGGCGTGGTGTATTTCGACGCGTCCACACACAGCACGGGCCGCGAATTGTGGGCCCACGACCCGGCTGATGGTTCGACTTGGGTCGTGGCTGACATCGCCTACGACGATCCGAACTACACAACACCGGACCCTTCTTCCAACCCTGCGCGCAGTTTCTGGGCCTTCCACAACGGCTGTTTGTTCTTTGACGCCTACGAAAGCGAGACGGGCCGAGAAATGTGGAAGATGTGCCTCGAGCA
>DAET01000079.1:0-1220 GCA_002497765.1 Euryarchaeota archaeon UBA486 | reverse complement strand
CTTCTGTCTTGGATGGATGAATTTGTCGGAACAACCTTGAAATTCAGCCCTCACGTTCCCCAACCATGCAGAAGGCGCTGGTCTTGCTGGTGGTCCTCCTGATGCCCATGTCCGGGTGCCTGATGACGCCCGACGATTTTCCTGATGACATTTTTTTTGATACCGACCAGTTTTGGTTGACCTACGGTCTGGACAATTGGGAGATGGCCAACGAATACGTCAAAAACGCAAACAACGAGACCACCTCAACCACGGTTCACGAGCTCGACATCGACTTTTCAGACACCGAATCCTACAACCCCGAGGTGTGGGTTGACCACTTCTGGCTGGCACCCAACGATGGCTCGCCGGCCCAGGTGGTGGACGCCAACACCTCGCAAAACCTGCTCTACACGCCTCAGGGCTACGGGGCCTTCGACCTCCGCTTTGGCATGGTGCTGAACACGGGGTCGGTGTACTGGCATGGCTTCGACCAGCCCAACAACTCGCTGGACGATTTCGCGCCCTTCATCCGCTCGGCGTGGTTTGTATTCGAGGAAAACCGAGAAACCGAATTCGCAGAACTCTACGTGGACGGGCCCCACGAGGCCAGCCTTGGGCCACCACGGGCCATCGTGATCGAGTCAACCGTTTCCAACGTCGCCGATCTGCAGTTTGACCCGGTTGACGTGACCTGGTCGATCTACGGACCCGACGGTGCCATGCTGCTGAACCACTCAGCAACCGTGGACTACGGGGATTCGGTAACCTGGGAAGGCTTCGTCGCCGAGGACGTCCCGTTCGGTGATGTGACTGTGGTCATTGAGGGCGACGGGAGCGCTACCATCAGCCACGAGACGCGTATCAAGATGTCCTATTCGGGCTTCATGTGTCATCCCGAAACCTCGCGTCCTTGCCCTCGTTGATTCGACGGTTCGGAGAGGTGAGTGCTCGTACCGGGAAACTATCTGCAAATACCATGGTTTGTTAGAAAATCTTCCAGTGTTGTCACTGAGTGAGTGTAAGAACGCTGGATGTGATAATTTTTCGTATGTCCTAAAATTTTTATTTACTATCCTTTTGGACATAATAATGCCGACGCAAGAATTGTCAATGCCGAGTCAAAAAAAGCCACACAGCAGCCTTGAGCAAAAGCAGGCAACGCGTTTGTACGACACTGTCATCGTAGGAGCAGGTGCCGCTGGCGTCGGTATGGCGATTGCGTTGATGCATGCAGGCGT
>DAET01000033.1 GCA_002497765.1 Euryarchaeota archaeon UBA486 | reverse complement strand
AAGGGCCACGGTTCGTAGATGCCCATCACGGTCAGGTTTTCCACAGTCATTGACATACGGCAGTAGATCATTTCGTTGTTTTCCGGTGTAATTTCACCCGCACAGTTGTCCTCGGTCACCGTTCCCTCAAGCAGGGTGGATTCATCCACGACGTAGACGAAGGTCAGCGATTCGAGCACGTCGCCCACGTTGGCTTGGGCTTCACTGGCGATGGTGGACGGGAGGATGATGCCTTGCTTGTCGGTCATGTTTTCCGGCGTTGGCCATTCGCCCAGTCCTGCGATGATGTTCTCGCTCAACCGGTCGGCCAACTCGCCGTCGAAGGCTTCGGGGCCGAGGAAACGGATGGCCCGCTTGTCGGAGATGGGCGGCCCGGCATCGGCGGCTTCGGGGTAGTCGAAGGTGACGTTGCTCCAATAGGGGTTCTCGTCGTCCACGATGGTCCGCATTTCAAGCGGTTGGGCGACCACGAATTCCAGGTTGAAGAAGCCCCCACTGTGAATGCCTTGCCGGCCGAGGACGAGGGTGCAGTCGTTGAATTCAGTTGAGAATTCGGTCAGCAATTCATCGCACACGCCGGTCATGGTCGTGGTGTTGTTTGACCAGCCCGTGCCGTTTTCCACCGGCGTGCGAGCGTATTCGATCTTGGCGTCAAACGGCTCGGATTTGAGCGATTCCTCGAAGAAGAGTTGCGACAACCCCACGCCGTAGGCCAGCACCGTCGTGATGACGAGGGAGGCGAGGAAGACACCGGCGATGACGGCCAGACCACGTTCTCGTCCGCGCCAGGCGCCTTGGGCGGCCAAGCGAAGTGAGCTGGGGAGTTCGACCACTTTGTGTTGAATCCGGCGGAGACGGGAGCGGTCGGTGGCGAAGTCAGACGGAACGAGTTCCTTTGGCTCGGTGCTCATTCTTCTTCACCTCCGTCGGTGGTTTCTGCCACTTGTTCAAGGTCGTCCGATGCCGATTCGGTCTCATCTTCATCGTCCAAGCCCCAAGCCGAGCGGATGTCGGAAGCTTCCGTCCGACCGTCGTTGAGCAACAACATGCGGTCGGCGTTGGACGCCAAGTCGGGGTCGTGGGTGACCATGAGGATGGAAATCGGGTTTTCTTCGTCGTGGCAGAGCGCCTTGAACAGCGCCATGACTTCCTTCCCGCTGGCGATGTCAAGGTTGCCCGTGGGTTCGTCAGCGAGCAGCACGGGGCGGTTGCCAGCGATGGCTCGAGCAATAGCGACGCGTTGCTGTTGACCGCCCGAGAGTTGGTCGGGGATGAAGTGCATACGGTCGCCGAGACCGACCTTTTCGAGGGCGTTGCGAGCCGCTGCTTCCGCTTCGGCGGACGGCATGCCAGAGAGCTCGAGGGCCATGGCGACGTTGTCCACGGCGGTCAGGTTGTCGAGCAGGTGGAAATCTTGGAAAATCCAGCCGACGAGTTCACGACGAACGTCCACGACGTTGGACGGGCCTCGCAAGCCGTAGGAGCGCTCACCCAGCGTGATGGTGCCGCTGTCACCGGCGAGCAGACCGCCGATGATGTTGAGCAGCGTGGACTTGCCAGACCCCGACGGGCCCATCAGAGCGACCATCTCGCCCTGCTTGATGTTCATGTCCACGCCCTTGAGGACCTGGAGTTTGTTGGAGCCGGAACCGAACGCTTTGGTGAGTCCTTCAACTGATAACATCTCGGCACCTTTCATATCAATGGGCCTTGAAGGTGTATATCAACCGATGTTTGAATTGCCCATGCAGCCCTCCAACGAACGAAGCCTTCTTACACGGAAAAGCAAAGCAGAAATCATGAGCGAAGTTCCTGTCAACGGCGAGGAATTTCTGCTTCAGCAAGCGAATCAAACCTCGGACGAAGAGGAGGAGGGCGTGCCCATGTCTCGGGGCGCTCACATAGGAACCGGTCTGTTTGCCTCGGCCTTAGGGGTCATACTTGGTGGCATGCCGCTCGGCATCTTCATCTTGACGATGCTGGAAGGGGGAGATGCCATTGAAATGGTGCTCATTGGCCTGTTTGTCAGCCCGTTTGTCCTCATTGGAGGAACCATGTTCATCTTCGGCATGGTTTCCCTGGGTGCCGGTATCATCGGCTACCCGCTGATCAAAGAGTACGACGACGAGGACGAAGAAGAGGGGGATGGAATACCGGTGTCGACGGCCTTTGCTTACACCAGCGAAGACGACATGCTCGAACAAATTCGTGAGGCTCAAGTCCAGCCTGCCCTTGCTGAACCGGGCGAGAAGGCACCAACCCTCGGATGGGGCATGGCGCCTGCTTCCGCCCCGACCACCAGCGACGAGCAAACGACGTCCGAGGATGGACCACGTACCTCCGAGAACGCCGACCAAAGCGACACTGGCACCGGCGGGTTCTGGGGCAACATCACGGACGACAACGGTGCGTCTTGACCAACCTTAGACCACGCATGTCGGCACAATTCCAAAAAACGCAAGGAGGCTTTGTGTCCCGTGGAAGTACATGACCTCCCCACCCGTTCACCCGATTCAACCATGTCGGACAAAGAACGACTCGCTGCCTTGGGGTGGGGCGTTCTCTTGATGGGTGTTGGATTTCCGTTTGCATACGCACCGTTCGGCTTGACAAGGAGGACATACCCGAAGAGATGAGAACTCGTTTTGGGAGCAAATGCGAACGCCCGACGATGCATGTTGGCTCGCTCATGCCTGCGTTTGCACAGCGATACCGGCGGCCGTAGCCTGCTTCTTGAGCATGCGCCCGAACACCGGCGGCACATGGGCGAGCCAGAACATCACGTAGTAGCCATAGGGTAACTGCGGCGATTCGTTGTGAACGTCCAAGCGCTCGTAGCGGGTGCTCGATTTGAGATGGTGCGAGGGATGAAGCGGGAGCTCCATGAGCGTCCAGCGAGAAAGACGGTGGCGGCTCTCCCAGGCGTGGGTGGCATTAGGGCGCTCGTCGTCGTGGCGTCGGAGACCGTGGTGCTGGAGGTAATTGACGAATTCAAGCAGGTAGACAGCGGCAATGGCCTGCACCACGAAGCCTGCCGCCAGCGGAAAAGCGATGAGGGCCAGTCCGGCGATAAAAGCCCCCTCAACGACGAACACCCGCTTGGTGTCCTCGGGTCGTGCAGCCAGCGCCCCTCGCACTTGTTTGGGCACCGTCATGAGCACGTGAGCGTAGACGCTTCGGCCCCACGGCGAAGAGGTGGGGTCTCGGTCGCGGGCCCAATGCCGATGATGCGTGTGGTTGTGCTCGGTGGTGAAGTGAGCGTAGATGACCGAAAAGAGTGTCAAACGAGCCAGCCACCAGGAAGCAGATTTCGGTTTGCGATGGCCCAGTTCGTGCGCTGCGACGATGCCTGATGCACCGTTGTTCAGGCCGGCTGAAATCATCCCGAGCAAACTCATCACGGTGATCCCGTCAAGGGACAGCCGCCAGAACAAGGTGGCAACGACCACCAGCACGCCGATGGCGTGGAGGTGAACGATCACGTTGTGGGCTTTTCCTTCCTGAAGCGGATGGGTGTTCGACGACGTGCCAAGGGCCAGATCAATGAACGGGTACACGACGAGCAGCAGCACGATGCCGCTGGCCATCCACCATCCACCGGCGACCAAACCGGCCACCGTGATCACAGGCGTGAGCAAGCCCCACAGGTGCGGCACCCATGACCAGCGTTCGCTCATCGGGTGTCGTCACACGCATGTGACTTGTAAAGGATGGCTTCAGTTCATGCCGAACAGACGACGGAGTCGATCCGACAGGCTGCGACGGGCGAAAATCCCGTTGCGGGTGACCTGGGCGTTCATCGTTTCATCCACGTAGCGTTCCAAATATGCATCCATTCAAATCGTCCTCCTTGATTGAAGCGCACCTCGTCGGTCAACACCGGCACGGTAGAAGGCCACCGCCGTCATCCAGCGATTCCAAAGGCTTCGACCGAACACCCCGTTGCGGTAGGTGAACGACTCAACAGCTTGCTCGGTGTAGGTCTCCAGTTCGTGGTCCATGTGTATCTCCTGAAAGGTTTGCTTCTTTCATGTTGAATGTGGTGCCGGACCTATATCAATCACCGGTAAAATTGCCAACACAAGGATGTTAAAAATAAACCAGGTATTCTTAGATACACCGTCGAGGGTGCAGCCTGACACGCACAACCCCTGTCGATGTCACGCTAAAATGGCCGAACAAACGGTTAAGTGGGCCCGGGCAAGGTTTCCACCATGGGGAAGAAAGGCGTCTTGCTGATGAACGTTGGTACACCTGACGAACCCACCGTCGCCTCCGTTCGGACCTACCTCAGGGAGTTTCTCCTCGACCCCGATGTGATTGACATCCCTGCTCCGCTGAGGCATCTTTTGGTCCGTGGAATCATTCTGCGAACTCGCCCCAGAAAAATCGCTCCCCTCTACAAAAGCATCTGGATGGAGGACGGCTCACCCCTCCGCGTGTACTCAAAACGAGTCACTGAACATCTCCGACAGATCAATCACGACATTGACTTTGAATTTGCCATGCGATACGGCAACCCGAGCATCCGCAGCGGTCTTGAGGCCCTCAAGCAGCGAGGCGTGACGGACCTCCTGTTGCTCCCGATGTTTCCTCACTACGCCCAAGCGACGACAGAGTCCTCACTGAAACACGCTCACCACCAACTGAAAGCGATGAGCTGGCAGCCGAACCTGCTGGAGATGGGTCATTTTGAAACCGCTGAGGAGTTCATCGGACCACTCGCCGAATCCATTCGTCCGCACCTCTCGGAAGACACCCACTTGTTGTTCTCCTACCACGGCCTCCCCGTGTCCCACGTCAAGCGAATTGACGCCTCGAAGAAGCACTGCCAGACCGTGGAGGCCTGCTGCACCGTGAAGTGCGAGGCCAACAGCCTGTGCTACGGGCGGCACTGCAACGAGACCACGATGGCTGTTGTTGATCGCTTGGGGCTCACACCAGACCAATGGTCGCTGAGTTACCAAAGTCGGCTCGGGCCCGTCAAGTGGCTCGAACCCTCAACCACGCAGATGGTCGAAGCCCTTGTCAAGAAAGGGGTGAAGAAACTCGCCATCGTTGCCCCCGCATTCCTCGCAGACGGTTTGGAAACACTCGAAGAATTGGACATCGGCATTCGTGAGGAATTCATGGAACACGGTGGTGAAGACCTGAAAGTCATCAACTGCCTCAACGACGACGAACAGTGGATTCGTGGCCTCGAGCAACTCATCACCAACGAATTCGAACACGCCGTCGCCTAGAAGTGCTCTGCAATTCGTTCAGCCTCGGCGACCACGTGCGTCACCGACACGCCGCTGAAACACCAACCTGCTCGGGTGAAGTCCATTGATTCTGAAGACAACGACGCCATATAGCCAGGCGGATAAGATGGAATGGAGCGCACACCGATGTGTTCAAACACGACCGGCTCAGCGGTGCCGAGGTGCTTCGTGAGGGCCGCTTTGACCGTTTCATGTGAACCCGTTTGAGGCGTGGGCGACATGATTCGGAACAAACGATGGCCGGCAGGTGCCCGTGGTGTGCCATGAACATCGCTCTCGTGGAGAATACCGCTGATCGGCGATGAGGGGTCGGGAATCAAGGTGCCGTAACCAACGGGTACGTTGGCGACATCGTCGTTGCCGTAGCCTGCGACATAGACGTTGAGGGTCGTGAACGCATCGGGCCGTCGGTCCAGCGGTGCACACCAAATCACGGAGGCCAAGGGAATGCCTCGCTGGTCGGCAACGGCCGTTGGGGTGGTATCGCCGGCGTTGAGGGTCAATTCGACGTTGTCAAGCAGGTTGAGTTCGTGTTCCAAAGCATCAATCAGCGTCTGCATTCCACCCGTAAAGGAAGCGGTAGCTCCTTTGTTTGGCTGAAAGAGCGGATATGTTGCATTCATTTTCGACTTGATGCGCTTCCACTTGATGGGTGGTTCAGCGCCGAACCGAGTCATGGAAGGCATCAGGAAATCTGCATCAACGTTGGCGGCCCGGTCGTTGACAATGCCCAGGGTCATGGCATCGTTCACGTGTGCCAACGGCACGGCCTCAGCCACCGAACGACCGCCCCGACGAGCCGTTCTCAACCCGCGGAGCAGGTTCAGTGGGCCCCGTTTGAGCACCGGCCAGATGGACAGTTTCTGCGACCGGCCTTGCGAGTAAATCCACCGCGCGTTCGCTTCGGGATTTGAGGGTGCGAAACGGTCGCCAAGTCCGAGGTCGTCGACCAGACGCCAAAACGCAGGGTGAGCTCGAGTGGCGTTCACAGCCACGTCGCACACCCAATCGTCTTGAGTCCATGTTTCAATGACGCCCCCGAGTCGATCGCCCTTTTCGATGAGTTCAACGTGAACGTCCGGGCGTTTGGAGGCGATTCGGTAGGCCACCGTTAAGCCGGAAAGACCGCCACCCACCACACAAACGGTGGACGAGCGTGGGAGGTCGGTTGCTAGACAAAGAGGACGACGTAGTTCATCGCCGTAGCGAACCCATTCCTCCACCGAAGCCACGCCATCACCCGTTGAGCCAATCCACCGGTTGACGAAGGACCTCGAGCAGAGCAGCCTCGTCCGACCCGTCCTCCACCTCGTGACAATATTCCCACCGTGCCGTGAGGGGGAGCGACATCAGAATGCTTTCAATTCGACCGTTGGTCGTCAGACCAAACTTCGTCCCACGGTCGTACACGAGGTTGAATTCGACATAGCGGCCACGTCGGACTTGCTGCCATGCCTTCTGCTCTGGTGTGAACGGGATGCTCATTCGCCGCTCTACAATGGGGAGATAAGCGTCGAGAAAGTGGGATGCGCAATCCTCAACGAACGCAAAACATGCAGTCTTGCTCTGCGCTCGCAAGTCATCAAAAAAGACACCACCAACACCTCGGCGCTCACCTCTGTGCTTGATGTGAAAATAATCGTCGCACCATGCTTTGTAGGCCTCATAATCAGCGACTTCATGGCGGTCGCAAACCGATTTGTGGACCTGGTGAAAGTGTTTAGCATCGTCCTCAAAGAGGTAGGACGGTGTCAAATCAGCACCGCCGCCAAACCACCAACTTCCTTCGACCAAACCCTCCCCTCGCTCAAAATATCGGTAGTTGGCATGGACCGTGGGCGCCATCGGATTGTGAGGGTGGAGCACGAGGCTGATTCCTGTGGCAAAGAAGTCCAAATCCTCCCCTTCCAGATCGTGTCCTCCACCCATCTTGGCGGCCGCTTCAGGACTTAGCGTTCCGTGGACGACGCTTACGTTCACACCCGCTTTTTCGAACACCTTGCCCTCGGAAAAGACACGGCTTCGGCCACCACCGCCCTCTTCCCGCGTCCACTCATCTTCACGGTACGTTGATTCGTCAAGTGAAGCGATGGCATCGCAGATGGTGTCTTGGAGCTGATGCACCATGTCGACCATGGTTTGCCTCATGCAGATTCACCCGTGATCAGTCGCAACACAGCCTCAACGCAGTCAATTTGTGCACCTGGGGCAAAGCCGTGCCCGAGGTTGAACACATGGCCTGGTGCGTCGCCAGCTTCGTCCAGGACGCGTTGAGCCGCAGCACGAGCAGCCTCAGGCGAGCCGTGCATTCGGGAGGGGTCGAGGTTTCCTTGGAAGGCCAAGCGGTCACCGAACGAAGCGCGGTTGCCACGCAGGTCGTCCCGCCAATCAAGCGAGAGCGCATCGATGTCGAGCGTGCGGATGGAATCGTGAAGGTGGCCGCTGCCCTTGGCGTAATGAATGAGCGGAACCTTGCGCTCCGCTCGTTCGCGGAACACCTCGATGGCTCGTTGGGTGGCTGGGAGCGCGATTCGCTCATAATCCTCAACGGACAGCAAACCGGCCCACGTATCGAACAACTGAACCGCATCGGCACCGCCGTGGTTGACCTGGTCGGCAAGCAAGTCACCCACGGCTTCGGCCATGTGAAGGAGCACCCGCTGTGCCTCGTCAGGCTTGGAGAACACGGTTGCACGCGTGTTGTGGAATTCCTTGTCGCCCGTACCACCGGCCATGAGGTACAGTGACGTGGTCCACGGGCATCCTGCAAAACCCAACCTTGCAATGTCGTCGTTGTCCTCACCGATGGCTTTGAGCGCGTCAGCTGCCCAAGGGGCGTGTTGACGAGCCGAGAAGGTCGTCCAATCCTCGACGTCGTCGAAGGAAAACGGTTCAATGCGGATACCTCCGCCGTATTCGACATCATAGCCCAAGGCAGGAAGCGGTGTGAGAATGTCGCTGAACACGATGGCGGCGTCAATGGAACCGTAGCGGTGAATGGGTTGCATGGTGATGGTTGTGCACAGGTCAAGGTCCTGACAGCGTTCCCAAAACGAGTGCTCCGCAGCGAGTTTTCGGTATTCAGGAAGATGGCGTCCTGCCTGGCGCATGAACCAGACCGGCGTACGGTCCACGGGCTGACGATTCAGAGCAGCAACAATGCGCTCTTTCCCGTTCATGCGTTCAACTCCATGTGCGAGAGGGCATCGTCCATCGCTGCGACCAGGCCGCGGATGTGACCCTCATCGTGCGCCGTGGAGATGAAGCCGATCTCATACGCAGAAGGCGCCAGCATGTATCCTCGGTCGAGCAAGGCACGGTGCACATCAGCGTACAGGCCTGCAGCGTCCTTGGCGATTTGATCGGCACGAACGGCGGGTTGGCCGTTGCCGGGCGACATCCAGAACAGACTTTCACGACGAACGAGTCGCATCGGGTTGCCGTGCTTTTCCAGTACGACGTTCATCTCCTCCTCGAGCAGGGCACCGAGGGATTCCATGTAATCATAGGCGGCCTCGTCAAGCAGGTCGAGCGTCGTGGCCCCAGC
The DNA here is from genome assembly GCA_002497765.1 of Euryarchaeota archaeon UBA486. Classification (GTDB taxonomy): domain Archaea; phylum Thermoplasmatota; class Poseidoniia; order Poseidoniales; family Poseidoniaceae; genus Poseidonia. The sequence goes on along the minus strand of DAET01000033.1, from coordinate 6,254 downwards.
GGCCATGGCCAAGGGGTTGCCGGACAGGGTGCCCGCCTGATAGACGGGCCCCAGAGGCGAGAGTTGTTCCATGATTTCGTGCCGAGCCCCGTACGCGCCAACGGGCAAACCACCACCGATGACTTTCCCTAGCGCCGTGAGGTCGGGGGTTACACCACACAAATCGCCGTAGCTGCCTTCCTTGAAGCGGAAGCCGCTGATGACCTCGTCAAAGACGAGTAAAGCACCGTGCTCATCGCACAGACGACGCAGGCCTCGGAGGAATTCAGGCCGTTGAATCAGCAAGCCGTTGTTGGCTGGTAGCGGTTCAATGACCACGGCCGCGATCTCCTCCCCGTGCTCGCTGAACAAGAACTCCACCGCCTCGAGATCATCGAGCGGGCAGATCAGAGTGGTCGCCACGGTGTCTTGAGGGATGCCTGGGCTGCTGGCGATGCCGAAGGTCGCCAACCCGCTTCCTGAAGACACCATCAGCGCATCAACATGGCCGTGGTAGCAGCCTTCAAACTTCACCAGCATGTCTCGACCGGTGTATCCTCGAGCCAACCTCACGGCGCTCATCACCGCCTCCGTGCCTGAGGAAACGAAGCGAACTTTGTCCATGTGGGAAAACCGCTTCTTGACCCGCTTGGCCAGTTCAATCTCGCCGAGGTGCGGTGCGCCGAATGACGTCCCGTTGAGCATTTTTTCGTGCACTGCCCCGATGATAGCAGGATGGGAATGGCCGTGGATGAGCGGGCCCCAGGACTGGACAAAATCAACCAACACGTTTCCGTCCACGTCCGTGACATGGGCGCCCGAGGCTTTTTCGAAGTAAATGGGATTACCATGCACCGATTTGAACGCCCGAACCGGGGAGTTGACGCCACCAACCAAGTGCGAAAGCGCCTCGTGATGAAGGGCATCGGATTTGCTGCGGTTCATGCGTTCACCTCACTTGACCCATCGCTTCCTTGCTGCCTCACGAGCGTGGTAGGACACCACGACGTCAGCACCCGCTCTTTTGAACGCTGTCAAGACCTCAACGACCATCCGTTCTCGGCTGGCTTCGTCGCTGGTCGCGTTCATGACCATGGCATATTCACCGCTCACGTTGTACACCGCAACGGGACGAACAACACTGTCGGCGACCTTTCGAAGCACATCGAGGTAAGGGAGGCCGGGTTTGACCATGAGAATGTCCGCCCCTTCGGTCTCGTCCAAATTGGCTTCCAAGACGGCCTCCTCATACCCCGAGCGGATGTCCATTTGATGCGTGGCACGATCGCCGAACTCCGGACTGGATTGGGCAGCATGGCGGAACGGACCGTAAAACGATGAAGCGTACTTGACCGAGTAGGACAGAATGCCCGTGCTGGTCAAGCCTGCTGCTTCAAAGGCCGTGCGAATGGCCGACACGCGTCCGTCCATCATGTCGGAGGCGCAGACGTAGTCAGCGCCCGCTTCAGCGTGAGACCGAGCGATGTTGACCAGCACGTCCACCGAAGCATCGTTGACGATGTCGCCTTCATGCACCAACCCGCAGTGGCCGTGGTCCGTGGCCGTGCAAAGGCACACGTCAGTCATGACGACGAGGTCGTCGCCATGCACCGCTTTGAGTTCCAAAACAGCGCGGTGCAAGTGCGAGGAAGGGGCGTGGGCATGGCTCGCATGAGCGTCTTTGTGTTCGCTCGCCACCACGCCGAACAACATCACGGCGCTCAGACCGTGGGCGAGGTCTTCGGCTACGGTTTGGAGCAAAACATCCACCGATTGCTGGTGGATGCCGGGCATGCCCTCGATGGGTTGGTCGACGTTCTCACCGGCGACAACGAAGTGGGGTTGAACCAAAGAAGAGAGCATCGAATCACCAAAGAGCAACTCGCGACGGGCCGCCGTCCAGCGATTGATGCGGGGTCTGATGTTCATCTCAATCCGTCCTGTGTTCTTGCCACCATTTCACGAGCGCTTCCGAGGTAGGGCCGCTTAACACCGACACGCGGGCGTTGCTGAAGTGGTCCAGCGAGGAGATGGTTTTCCGTGCATTTTCTCCCATACAAAGAATTTCGCGCGGGACCCTGAGACTGTTTTCAGCCCATGAACGAGCAGAAGAGGCCGATGAAAGCACCAGCACGTCGAGTGGTTCAACCGCCATTTGCTCGATGGCTTTCGGTCGGTTCTCATAGCCCGTCCACGACGTCACAGCGAAGCCGGCGTCCCGGAGGGTACGTTCCAGTTCGGGTGCAGCGAGGTCCGACCGAGGCAGGAAGAGCGGGGTGTCAGCGGCGAAACGCTCGACAATGTACGTCGCCAATTCCCGAGCGTTTCTGGCCTGCGCACACACGGCTACCGTAACCCCGAGGCGGAAGCAGGCGCGAGCCGTTCCCTCGCCGATGGCCAGCCAAGGGATTCGCCCGATGTCCGGGTTGGATTCGGCAGCGGCCACGGCACATTTGGCAGCAAAGGGGGATGTCAGCACCAGATACGGCCAGTCCCGCTTGCGCTCATAGTTGTGGAGAAACGAGGAAGGCCACCGGTCAAACAGGGGCACGAGGTCGACGACGGGAACGTTGTCCATCGGTATGCCCTGATTGGACAACACCCGTGAGATCCGATCGGAATTAAGCGTCGAGATGTAGCGAGGGCCCGAAGGCGCCATGGGTGGTGTTTCGAGCGGCTGGACGGGGAGGGTGATGTCCAAGCCGTCGGACGGTCCAGCATAGCGGAACATGTTGTAGACCGTCCCCTGACAAAACAGCGCACGCCAGTTTTCCGGCGCCACATGAACGTGCACGCGATTGCCTTGAACGCCCACACCAGCCGGGAACAAACAGCCGCCGCCCACCTCTTTCAGGAGGGCCCGCTCGGCCGCCACGTCGTGTTCGGTCGGTTCGTGATTCAGCAGCGCTCGAAGGGGAGCGAGTTCCTCGTAGCGAGCACGCGTGCAGTGAACGGCGATGGCCCCTTGGCCGGGCGCCGTGGGCCAGTCTGCAGGATCGATGCGGAACGCAGCGAGGTCGCCTTTGACGTCGTCGAGTGCTCCAACGCTGTTGAGCCGCTTCACCCCCACCTCTGCCAGCACCACGGCGTCCACGCGCCCTTCCATCAAGCGTGAGATGCGTGTCTCCACGTGGCCTCGGACCGCCAGCGGAACGATGTCAGGGCGCTGGCTGAGGAGGAAGGCTTGACGGCGTCCGGAGACGGTTCCAAACGTTGCGCCGTCGGGAAAGACCTCGAGGATGGACGCAAGGGGGGTGGAATCGGTATCGTTGAGCACCGATTCGAGCGGAGGGACGCCCTTTGTGGCTCGTGTGATGACCAAGTCCGTGGTGCACCCTCGCTCGAGGTACGCCAGGTTCGACACCCGCTCGTCAACGTCAACGGGAACATCCTTGCTCGAATGAACGGCGATGTCGACCTCACCGGAGAGAAGGCGGTCGTCGATGGCATGGATGAACTGCCCGACCGAAGCCGACAGCTGGCCGCCCAAACTCCGGTCGCCGGTGGACGTCAACGGAACCAAGACGGCCTCAATGCCGTGGCGAGCGAGGGTATCACGGACCGTGTTGGCCTGCCACATGGCGAGGTTCGAAGCACGTGTCCCGATACGTACGGTCATGAAGCCCCTCCGAAAACCGAGTTCGGCTTGCTCATCGCCAACACGGAGCGCTGGACTTCATGGTCAACATGAGCAAGGATGGCTGAACTCAGTGTTCGCTCCGTGGACACCACGAAGTTTGACAGGGCAGAGAGGTGGAACGGCGAGGTTTGGTGGCAAATCCATGTGGCGATTTCTCGTGAGAAAGCCCCGAGTTGAGGAACGTCTTCAGGGGAGGCATGCTGGGAGGCCTCCCACGTTTTTGCAAGCCCTTCCATGGTTTGATAGACGTGGGCACGGAATTTTCCTTGCGCTTTGTTCTCCAGAGCTTCGCTGTAGCGTTCTTGAATCGTGTCGATCATGGCTTCGCTTTTGGCGAGCGTTGAACCATAGTCCCATTCTTTGCCGAGGTTTCGAGAGACCTTGATCCAGTGGTTCATCCCAAGCAGTGTTTGGTGTTCGCTTACGCCTGATTCGTCCAATGAGGGCGGCCATGAGAAATCCATGATTGTGGTGGGGCCGGCCACGGGAAGCGAGTGTTGATGATTGTAGGTTGCCGTGGCGTTTCGAATGGTAGAGATCACCAAATCGGGTTGTTGTTTTCCTTCGTCCCAGGTTTCGTAGGAAATCATCGTGCAGTGTTCAGCCAAATGAGGGGCGCGCTCCGCCGAGATGACTGGGTTCCTTGAGACCACCGTGATGTCGGTTTGGTTGGCATCGAGCAGGGCTTCGACCGCCTTCATGCCCATGTCGCCAAAGCCCAGCACCGCTGCCTTCATTGGACCGTGTTCACTCAACAATTCGTCCAAAGCCGTGGTGGCCAAGGACAGCATGGATTCGGTGGTGCTGGTGAACCCGAGTTGCTTTCGAATGGAACGATTGGCGGCGACCACGTGTTCAAAGAATCCCGAGTTGTAGTGGCTGATTAGGCCACGGTCTTTGTGGAAGTTGATCGACTTGCGGAACTGCGACATCACCTGTAACTCCCCCATCATGAACGAATCAAGGCCGCTGCAAATCTTCACGAGTTGGCGCCAAGCTGCGGTTCCTTCAAACACCTCAAACGGGAGAGGTTCGAGTTGATTGACGTCGGCAATGGTCGAGCAAAGAATGTCAGGCCCTACACCGAAGCCGACATAGAGGACGCGGTTGCAGGTCGAAAATTCGAATATTTCTGCATCTGCTGCCTCACTGATGCTACGGACATAGGCCGCTCGTTCATCGTCCGAAATCCCCTCTGTGGTGATGTCCTTGGCAGCGGTGATCGTATCGGATGTGAACTTAAGCGCGGCGAGAGAAATACGCTCTGTGTCCTTTCCGTCTTCACCTTCGATGCGCTTGGCGACCGCCTCGGCCAGCCATGCCAAATCGATCAGCGCTTCGCTCACTGAAGACCCCCGTGGGCTTCCAAGGCAGAGGTGCTTAGGAACCTTTGTAACCGGGAACTTCGCATCCTGTTACGTTCCAAATTTGAGATGTACCAATTGGGGCGCCTCAAGTTCGAACCAAACAGACGCGAAGCACGAGCACGTCACCCATCCCTCGGCGAGCGTTTGATAGGTTCGTGTGGTCGCCCGGAAACCATCCGAGCCACCCCCAACCGGCCCCGCCAACCGAGGACCGTGGCTCCAGGAGTGAGCCGCATGGCAGGAATGGACCCGCAGCTGAAAGCCAAACTGCAGAAGCAACGCTACCACATCGTGGGCGAGCACGGTGGCGTGAAAACGTGCCACTGGACCAAGGAATCGCTGCTACGCGACCGCCAGTGCTACAAAGGCAAGTTCTACGGCGTCGCCAGCCACAACTGCATGCAAATGTCGCCGGTGGTCGACCAGTGCAACTTGGCGTGCACCTACTGCTGGCGAGAACCGCACATGGATACACTGGAATTGACCGACCAGGACCCGCTCGACCTGCTCTACGAATCGGTCCGCGCCCAGCGCCGTCTGCTCTCAGGCTTCGGGGGCAACCCCAAGGTGCCCCGCGAGAAGTGGCTGGACGCTCAGAACCCGAAGCACGTGGCGATCTCCCTCAACGGTGAGCCCACCCTCTACACCCGCCTCGCCGAGTACATGGACCTGTGCCACAAGCACGGGATGACCACCATGCTGGTGACCAACGGCACGCTGCCCAAGGTGCTCGAGAAATTGGACACCCTGCCCACCCAACTCTACGTCTCGGTCGACGCCCCCAACAAGCAGGTGTTCGACGAGGTGTGCCGCCCCAAGTGGAACAGCGGTGCGTGGGAGCAGTTTGAGAAAACCATCGACCTCCTGCCGTCCCTTGACACCCGGATCGTCTGCCGCCACACGCTGATGAAAGGCGTCAACATGAGCGACACCCACATCAAAGAATTCGCAGCACTTGACAACCGTGCGGACCCTGATTTCATCGAAAACAAGGGCTACGTGTTCGTGGGCCACAGCCGAGAAAACTTGGCCATGGAGAACATGCCCACCCACGACGACATCATGGCGTTCTCTCAGAAAATTGCGCCCCTCACCAACCGAGAAGTCCTCTCTGATTCCCGCCCCAGCCGAGTGGCGCTCGTCGGCACCGAAATCACACCCATTCCAGTCCCCGAGCCGACGATGTTCTTCCCCGAAGACCTAGGAATTGCCCCGCCGGTCAAGCACCTGCCCGTCATCTCCTGAATGATGTGCTGCGTGCCCGAGCA
>DAET01000034.1:23493-29912 GCA_002497765.1 Euryarchaeota archaeon UBA486 | reverse complement strand
CGTGTCGAGAGGCTCGTCCTCCAGCGTGTACGGTGTGGAAGCGACCTCCGGAAGCGTGCTCGCCTCAAAGGACCACTCGTTGACGTTCTCACCGAGGATCAATCGAACATCCATCGCAGGGCGAAACAAGCTCCCCGCTTCGGTCTGATGTTTGAAATCAATTTCGAGGACATCCATGAATTCGGGCAGGAGGGCGATGTGGTCTTGGCCCGGGCTCATGATGAATTCGAAGACGACGGTTTCGGGCTGCACGATGTTGGCAAAGGTCTGGTCGGAGACCTGTTCCTCACCAACAGGCGTGGGAGAAAGGACACAATCGTTGTCCGCCAAGCACGAGAAGAACAAGTCACCTTCATCTTCGGTCAAACCAGCAGAAGCGCCCGGGACGAACGGATGGGCCAACAGCGTCAGCAGGCACGCAACGAACACAGCGCATCGGATGGGGTGAGCCGGCGCCTGCTTCATCGGGTGAAGGGTCAAGTCGCAGTATTTCATTCAATGTCCCGGCTGGGCACGTCCTTGAGCACCGTTTTGCACCGCCTGCACATGTACCGACCGCTGCCTTTTCGCTGCCGAGGGTAGCGCTCATCGCAAGTTGGACACACCCAATGCCAGGAGGCCCTCGCAAGCCTTCTTGCGTGCGTGAACGCTTTTCCACGAGCCGCCGCTGTCGTGTGAGGCCAACGCGCTTCCAAGGCCCTGAAGGTGCGGTCGTGAGCGCGATGACCCAAAACATGGAGGTATTCATGGAACAGCACGAAGGCTGCATAGTCTCGCCAGTTATCGTTGAGCAAATGCGGATTCAAGTCGACCACATCGACCATTAGACGGCCTTGTCCGTCCCCGCTCCAGCGCGTCACGCCGTGGCGTTGCGTGGCGTTCGACCGTAAAACACCCAGCGGAACAGCGTCCAAACGTCTGCGACCGTCCTCGTCCAGCATTCCGATGGCCGTCATCTCGGCCAGCACCTCCACCTGCAGCGCATCCAGTTCATGCTGTTGCTGAGCCGATGGTCGAGGCATGCCACGGCCTCAAGACCATCGATGATAGGCGGGGTGCCCTTCCTTCACGGCCACGAAGAGGCCGCTCCCTGTGGCACAGACCTTGCCCTCAGCCTCCAAGGTCAGCGCGACCCGAACCCTGTCGTCCAGCACCTCGGTTGGCGTTGCATTTACCGTCAAGGTCGCACCGTGAGGCGTAGGGCGCCGAAGTTGAACATCGTAGGTAGCGGTTACGGTGCAAGGTGGTTCATCAAGACCCTGTGCATCCATGAGCGCAATGGCAGCAGCCCAGTTCCCGTGGCAGTCCAGGAGTGTTCCAATGATGCCGCCGTTGACCATGCCAGGAAAAGCCTGGTGGTGATCGGCTGGAACGAATTCCATGGTCAGGCCGTCCGCTGTTCGGAAGGAGTCAATCTGCAGGCCATGTTCGTTGGCCGGACCGCAGCCAAAACAAATCGAGGTGGGAGCATACGTTCGTTGCACGCCGAGTTCGCTCATGGGCGGATGACTGACGACACGATTCATGGTTCTTCCTTCAGGTAAAAACGGAGCGTTGATGACGGGCAGGGTCGTGCGAAACGCATGAGCGGGCGGAAGAAGAAAACCGTCCGCAAGGTGCGCGTCGCACATGAACTCCCCAAACGACGACGAATGGCCATCGAAGAGGCCATGAAGGAACATCAAACCGAAGACCGACCTGAATGGGACCGGACCTCCGAATGGGGCGATATCCGGTTCAACCGAAAGCGCATCAAACCAGGGACACTTCGAACCGTACACCTTCCTTTGCTCAACGTCAGCCTTGGTGATGCGTGGCCCATCCCGGTGACCATCATTCACGGTTCAAGACCGGGTCCTTGCATCACGGTCATTGGCGGCATTCACGGCGACGAATTGACCGGCCCCTCCGCTTGCACCCACCTTCTGAGCAATGCGTTCACGGATGAGGGAAAGCCCCTCGACCCCAAGAGCCTCGCCGGCACGCTGCGCATCGTCCCCATTGTGAACCTCCCCGGCTACCGCATGAAATCGAGGTACTTCCCGGACGGAAGGGACCTCAACCGACAATTTCCGGGCGACCCGGGTGGATCGACAACACGGCGAGTCGCCCACCAAGTCTGGACGCACCTGGTCGAGGATAGCGACGCCATCATCGACCTCCACAGCGCGGCCAAAGGACGACGGAACATGCCGCAGGTTCGTTGCGACCTCACCCATACAAGTTCCTACTTACTCGCCAAATCCTTCGGCATTGAAATCATCCTTGACTCGGTCCCCTCCAAAGGGACGTTGCGCCGTACAGGCAACGCCGCAGACATCCCGGTGGTCACTTACGAAGGCGGCGGAGCTGATTCGCTGGGCGACCTCTCAGTCAAGGTGGCCGTCCACGGTGTCATGAACGCCCTGCGTTCGATGCGCATGGTACCCGGCAACCCTCAACGGCCCAAATTCCGAATCATGGCAAGCGGCTCAACATGGCTGCGTGCCGCCGAGGGCGGACTGCTCGACATGTTTGTCCAAGCGGGGAGCGTTATGCGAGAGGGTGAAGTCGTGGCGACCATCTCCGACCCCGCCACGCCAGGCATGTCGGTTGACATCGTCGCACCTGAAGACGGTCTGATCATCGGTGCGGCCACGAACCCGTTTACGGCAGCCGGAATGCCGGTCGGACATTTTTTGCCCATCTCCAAACATTTTCGCCTGCTTGAGGAACAAATCGATGAGAACGGGCAGTTTATTGTCAATGGAAGTCTTGAGGAGAAGGTGTGGAGAGAAGAGCACGAAATCAACGAAATTTCACTCGATGGCGAGTGGAGTGGTGGCGAAGTGGACTCTGAATGGATCGGCTCCAAACCCACGAGCGAAGAAAAGGACTTCGAAGAGGAAGCCGCCTGATCAAGAGGTACTGAACGCTGCGACCGCTGCGTGAATTTCCTCGTCGAGCATGTTTCGCTTCTGGCTCTTGGCCACCTCAAACAGGTGAGCGACCAAGTCGTCCTGAGGTTCAATGCCCTCTTGTTCCAACCACCAAATGATGTTCGAACGACCGGACATGTGCCCGATTCGGATGACCTGCTTCAAACCGAAATCACCGGCAGGAACACCGGAGTACACACGGTCAGCGAGCCAGTTGTCACCCTTTCGCATGGCCTTGATGACGGCTGAAGCGTGCACGCCGGTACCGGTTTCAAATGCATCTTCACCGAAGACAGGGTAGTTTCGTGGCAGCGGGACCTCGATGTATTCGTTGGCCTTCTGCATGTAGGTGTCCAGCAACGTCAAGTCGTTGTCAATGACGCCCATGAGCTTCAAATTGACCAAGGTCTGGTCGAGCGGGGCGTTCCCGGCTCGCTCTCCGACGCCAAGGGCCGTGCCGTGAATCACATCGGCGCCGGCTTCCACGGCAGCGATGTTGTTGGCCACGCCCAGACCGCGGTCTTGATGGCCGTGCCAATTGACTTCGATGTCCCGGCGCTGGTAACCTGCGTCCTTGATGACCTCCTCGTCGATGAAGGCGAGGAGTTTCTTGACGCCGTTGGGCGTGACATGACCGCAGGTATCACAAACGCAAAGGCGACGCACACCAAGTTCCATGGCACGCTGATAGATCATCTTGACATCCTCGGGATTGGACCGTGTGGTGTCCTCGGTGACAAACATCACGGGGACGTCGTTTTCGACGGCATAGGAGACGGCCTTTTCCATCGTGGTCATGAGTTTCTCCATCGTCCAGCCTTCGGTGTACTGACGGATGGGGCTGGTGCCCAGGAAGGCGGAGGCTTGGATTTCCATTTCGTGCTTGGCCTGCATCTCCACCAGCGGTTCGATATCTCCCATCAAGGTTCGAACAGCCGCACCCGGGCGAATGGCGTAGTCGTTTTCCCGGATGTGGGTGAGCATGGCATCAATGTGGTTGCGGTGGAACGGGCCAGCCCCTGGCAGGCCGAGGTCGACCTTTTGCAAACCGAGTTGCTCCATGTAGCCGAGAAGCTCGATCTTTTGCTCGATGGTGGGGTTACGGGCGCTAGGGCTCTGAAGCCCGTCGCGCAAGGTTTCATCATCAAACCATACCCCGTGAGGATGGTTGTTCGCATCACGTTTGAAGTCGTACTCCACCGTGTTCCAATCGTAAATCAAAGAACGCTCGTCCATCAATCTCACCGCAGGAGGGAAGGCCCCTTGCGGGCCGAAGACATCGGCATCCCGTTTGAATGCGTCGCTCGCTTGCGTTGCCGCCCAATACCGCAGATGAGGGATGCATCATTCCTCTTCGCCGAGGTGAGGTGATGCTTCGCCCGCTTCTTCTTCATCGTCGACATCGAGAAGTGATGCAGAAACACGGGACGAGAAGATGATCTCGTCGGTGAACCCGCCCTTTTGCTTGTCTCGCAATTCCATGACGCGTGTGCCTCGGGTGGATTTTCCGCTGGTTTCTTTGGTGTCTGAAACTCGGATGCGAATCATCATGCCCGATTTCGTCAACAAAAACAGGTGGTCGTCGATGTCGGGGATGGTTCGAACGCTGATGATGGTGTCCTGGTGCTCCTCGTCGAGTTTCATTGTTCGCACGCCCTTCGCCCCGGGTTTGGTACGCCGATAGCCGTCGGTCACCATCTTCGGCGAGCCGTCGTCCTCAAACTTGTGCTCGCCCGCTGCGTCCGTGTCGTGAATCTTCTCGGCTGTACCCAGACGACTTCGCTTCGCCATGCCGTACTTGGAGATGGTGAGAATGTATTCGTCCGAACTCAGCATGGCGACCATACCAGCGACCACACCACCGCCGGACCCTTTTCGGTCGCCGACCTTGATGCCGTAAACACCGCCAGAGACTCGTCCAGAGGCCCGAATCGCACCGCAGTTGAACCTCGAGGCGTAGCCGGTGGTTGAGATCATCACAATGTCGTGCTCGTTGGTAGCAGAGCGCACGTTAACCAGCGAATCACCTTCAATCTTGAATCGGAGAGCGTATTTTCCGTTTCGGTTGATGCGAACATACTCGGAGAGCGCGGTCTTCTTGATGAGTCCCAACCGTGTCGCAAAGAGGAGGTAGTGGTTGTCCGGTTCCTCCAGCAATTCTCGAGAGACAGGCAAGATGCTCACGATGTTCTCGTCTTCTCGCAGGCTTTCGAGCAGGTTGCGAATGTGGCTGCCGCGAGATTGGCGGCTGCCCAGCGGCGTCTCCCAGGCTTTCAAGCCGTACACGCGACCCTGATCGGTGAAAATCAGGAGGCGGTCTTTGCTGAAGCAGGCCGTGATGAGTTGAGGGGTGTCCTCGCTCTTGGTGGTCACGCCCTTGAGTCCACGGCCGCCACGGTTCTGTGTGCGGAAGGTCTCAACCGGCGTGTGGCGAATGTAGTTGTCCTCGCTCAAGGTGATCACAATGGCTCGCTCTTCGATGAGGTCCTCACGGTCCATGGACAGCGGCATGGGGTCAATGAACGAACGTCGCTCGTCCCCATGTCGGTCCACGAGTTCGGCCAATTCATCCTTCAAAATCGTCAGACGGCGAGGCCGAGATGCCAAGACATCCTCCAAGTCAGCAATGACCAACTTCAATTCCTCATGCTCGTCTTGAACCTTGGTGACATCGAGCCGGCTCAGCTGGTACAACCGGCGTTCAGCAATGGCCTTGGCCTGCGCTTCGCTGAAATCGAACGGGTCGATGCCGGCCATCGTTTCCTCGCCTCGGAGCACGTTCTCGAACTGCTCGCGGCTGGAACTCGCCTTACCAACAGCGACGACGTCGTCAATGCGGTCTTGGGCTTTGACCAGGCCCTCCAAGATGTGGGCTCGGGCTTTGGCTTTGTCCAAGTCAAACGCAGCACGGCGCTCAATCACGGCTTCTCGGTGAGACACATAGGTGTGAATCATCGTCGAGAGATTGAGCAGCACCGGGCGTCCGTCAAGAATGCCCATCATGTTAGCAGAGTAGGACTCTTGGAGCCGACTGGATTTGAACAGCTGATTGAGCACGGCGTGAGGATCGGCGTTGTTTTTGACCTCGATGACCACGCGGATACCTTCTTTGGAGGATTCATCGCGGATGTCACGGATGCCAATGACGACTTCCTTGTTGACCAAATCAGCAATCTGAACGAGCATATCGGCTTTCTTGACCTGGTAGGGAATCTCGTGGACCACGATGCGTTTACCCCTCTCATCGTCAAACACCTCGCACTTGGCTCGAACGTGGAATCGGCCTTTTCCGGTGGCGTACATGTCAGCGATGCCATCGATGCCATGGATGGAGGCGCCGGTGGGGAAGTCGGGGCCTTTCACGTGCTGCATGTATTCTTCTATAGAGATGGATGGCTTCTCATTCGACCCCGTCTCGAGGATGGTGTCAACGTGCAAATTCACAGCACCCGCTACTTCCGTGAGGTTGTGAGGCGGGATGCGAGTCGCCATACCCACCGC
>DAET01000034.1:22592-23156 GCA_002497765.1 Euryarchaeota archaeon UBA486 | reverse complement strand
ATACCGTCGCTGCCGTTGAGCAACAGATTGGGCAGTCGAGCAGGGAGCACCGAAGGCTCATTCTCCGAGTCGTCAAAGTTGGGTTGGAAATCAACGGTGTTTTTGTTGATGTCATCCAACATGTGTTTGGCAATGCGGTCAAGACGACTTTCCGTGTACCGCATGGCAGCCGGAGGATCGCCGTCGATCGAACCAAAGTTGCCCTGCCCGTCCACCAAGGGATAGCGCAGTGAAAATTCCTGCGCCATGCGCACCATCGTGTCGTAGATGGACTGGTCGCCGTGAGGGTGGTATTTCCCCATGACCTCGCCCACGGAGCGGGCAGATTTGCTGAACTTCTTGTCGGCGGTGTGGCCACCCTCAAACATGCCGTAGAGAACACGGCGGTGAACCGGCTTGAGGCCGTCCCGAGCATCCGGAAGCGCACGTCCGATGATGACGGACATGGCGTAATTGATGTAGGAATTCTTCATTTCCGTGTTCAGCGAATGGTTCAGGATAATCTCACCCGAACCGGCCGTTCCGTCGTCGATAATGTGGTTGTTGTCCTCAGATGTCAAGGTT
>DAET01000034.1:0-22251 GCA_002497765.1 Euryarchaeota archaeon UBA486 | reverse complement strand
GTCACCTCCTTAGCGTGTCGCTCGATAAACGCCCTTCGCTCGGGCACATCCTCGCCCATGAGCGTCTCAAACATGCGATCGGTTTCTTCGGCTTCCTTCACCGTCACCTTGAGCATGGTCCGTGTTTCGGGATTCATCGTCGTCTCCCAGAGCTGGTCCGGGTTCATCTCACCGAGACCCTTGTAGCGTTGAACGCCGATCTTGGCAGCGGGGTTGTCCCCGCGCAACTCGTCAATGATGGCGTCTCGCTCTTCGTCGCTGAAGGCATACCGGTTGAGTTTCCCCTTGCTCAATTGATACAGCGGAGGCTGAGCGATGTAGACATGGCCGCCCTCAATGGCAGGTCGCATGAAGCGCCACAGGAAGGTGAGCATCAAGGTTCGAATGTGGGCGCCGTCAACGTCAGCGTCTGTCATGATGATGAGTTTGTTGTAGCGGAGTTTCGTGGTGTCAAAAGCGCCTTCATCGCCCACGTTGTTGCCCACGCCAGCGCCGAACGCACGAATCATGGTTTGAATCTCTTGATTTTGGAACACCTTGGCCACGTTGTGCATCTGGCGCTCCACGTTCAGGATTTTTCCACGCAAGGGCAGGATGGCTTGCGTTCGGCGGTCGCGTCCGGTCTTGGCTGAACCGCCGGCGGAATCACCCTCAACCAGGTAGATTTCACACTCTTCAGGCTTGCGAGACTGGCAATCTGCGAGTTTACCTGGCAGGCCGCCGCCCTCGAGGACACCTTTGCGACGGGTCAAATCACGGGCTTTTCGCGCAGCCTCCCTGGCTTTGGAGGCCAGAACCGCTTTGTCAACGATGAGTTTGCCCACCGCCGGGTTCTCCTCAAAGAACTCGTTGAGTTTCTCGTAGACCACGGTCTGAACGATGCCGGAGACCTCGCTGCTCACCAGTTTGTCCTTGGTTTGGGAGGAAAACGAAGGATCGGGGTGCTTCACGCTGACGATGGCCGCCAAGCCTTCCCGAACGTCATCGCCTGACAAACCGTCGTTCTTCAGGAGTTTCTTCTTCTTCGCATAACCGTTGATGCTGCTGGTCAACGCAGTTCGGAGGCCCGACATGTGCGTGCCGCCATCTTTGTTTCGAATGATGTTCGTGTAGCAATAGATGCTCTCGCTGAAGGCATCGGACCACTGGAGTGCCAATTCAACCGACACAGGGCCCTTTTCGATGTCTTTCTCACCCGAGATGAGGATGGGGTCGGGGTGGAGGGTCTCTCGGCGAGCATTGATTTGTTTCACGAATTCTGAAATCCCGCCGGCGTAATGATGCTCCACCGTGTGCGGCTCTTCGCTCCGTTCGTCGGTGATGACGATGCGTAAGCCAGCGTTGAGGAAGGACGTCTCCTTTAATCGGCTGTCAATTTGGTCGAAGTCGAACTCGACGATGTTGGTGAAAATCGTGGTGTCGGGCTTGAACGTGATCGTCGTCCCAGTATCGTCGCAGGTACCGATGGTTTCGAGCTCGGTCACGCGAACGCCCGCCTCAAATCGCTGCTTGTAAACCGTGCCATCCCGGTGAATCACAACATCCATCCATTCCGAAACTGCGTTGACCGCCGAAACACCGACACCGTGCAAACCCCCGCTTACCTTGTAGGAGCTGTTGTCGAACTTTCCACCAGCGTGCAACTTCGTCATGATGACCTCGGCAGCAGAGACGCCGAATTCCTCGTGCTGGTCGACGGGGATGCCCCGCCCGTAGTCTCGGACAGACAGTGAATGGTCGGGGTGGAGGACCACTTCGACGGTGTCGTTGAACCCTGCAAGGTGCTCATCGACGGAATTGTCGACCACTTCCCAAATGCAGTGGTGCAGAGCGGAGCCGTCGTGGGGGTCGCCAAGGTACATTCCGGGGCGTTTTCGAACCGCTTCAAGTCCCTCGAGAACTTGGATGCTTCCTGCGTCGTAATTTTCACTCATTTCTCCACCTCAGAACGTGTTAAAATCGGCAGGCTGCGGGCGATTTTGGTCATGCAAGAACGCCGCTTTCCTCCTTCAAAATATACTGCTCGCCACGGGGTATAAACATACCCCTTTTGATCACAGAAAAACGATGGATTGCGGCCCATTTTTTGCCACCGAATACCCCCTTACTATCGCCACTAAACCTCAATGCTCATCAAACAACAGGTGACGTTGGTTTTGGCGAAAAAAGGCGATGATGAAGCCAGCGTGACCGTTAAGAAGAGGGGTCAGATGGGTGCTGCATGGCTGACCCAAAAGTGTGCGTTTCTTTGGAAGGAACGACCGTGAAAGAGATGGCGGACGAAGCAGCACGAGCCAACCTCGCTGGCGCCGACTTTGTTGAAGTCCGATTTGACCGACTCTACCTCAAGCGACCCGAGGCGCAACCTGTTGAGGGCGAAGACGGCGAAGTCAAGCACGTGATGCCACCAGAAAGTGAATGGCCTGTTCGAGACATGGAAAGCATCGATGTGGACACGTGCATTCAGAACCTCAAGGAGAGCATCCCGCTCCCGGTCATCTTCACGGTTCGCCCGACCGAAGAGGGCGGCCACTATCCCGGCGAGGCCGGTCAGCGGCATGAAATCCTTGAGAAGGCCATTGCATCGGGCGTCAACTCGGTGGACCTTGAATTGTCCATTGAGGACGGCGTTCGTACCGACCTCCTCGACAAAGCCAACGCTGCCGGGGTCAGCGTGATCTCTTCGATTCACGACACCACCACCACTCCCAGCGCTGAAGAACTCGTGGGCATGGTCAACGAGCATGCCAAGGAGGGCGAGGTGTTCAAGTTCTGTGGAACCGTCAACGACCACCAGGATGCACTCCAGATCGTTGAGGCCAGCTACGAACTCAAGAGCTCAAAGCACGCCTTTTCCATGATGGCACTGGGCAACGGTGGCGATTGGGCTCGGCTTCACGCTCCCGTTCTCGGCCAATCGCTTGTCTACGCCACCCTACGATCGGAGTTCAAACTCTCCAACAAGGGCCTCGTCAACATTCGAGACCTCAAGAACGCCTGGACCCTGATGGAATACTGAGTCCTATTCGAGTTGAGCAGCGGACTGTTCCATCACCGGGACAGGCGCCTCCTTGGTTGATTGTTGGTCAAGACCAGCCTGCATGTACCGGCTGTTGAGAACCACAGGAACCACGACCACGGCCGCCAGCAAAACAAACAGTGTGAGTGGCACCGTCCAGGGGGGAAGAAGCACCGAACGTTCCGTAGGAAGCACGGTGACGTCGGCAACCAAGACGCTGTTCAAAGCGGCTGCATCATCGTCGTTGGTGTTGTCCCAAGCATCGATAACGAGGTAGAAATCCTGCCATTCCGAACCACCGAACAGCGAGGAGTAGACCTCTGGACCGTCCATAGCGACGGAGAACGTGAGTTCTTCCCGCTGTTCGTATTGATGGACATCGCGATACGATTGCCAGCCAAGTGGGTTGAAACTGCGCCATTCGGGCGGGATATCGCTGAGGACGTCACCTTCGCCACCCGCAAGGTCGAGGTCATCCCACCACCAACCGCCGTGCATCATTCGGTACACCTCACCGTATGCATCGTATTGCGTTGTGGTCATCAGGTAAACATCGGCCGTCGCCGGTTTCGTGGTGTTCCCATCTGTTTCATACAGAGAGATGCAGAAGGTGGTCCGATGCGAACTGGACAGGTTCATCCGGAGCACGCCAGAACTGTCGTTTCCGATTTCCATGACGGTGTACTGCCCCGAGGTGAGCGGATCAAGGCGTGGTAGCGGCCAAATTGGATTGTAAACCCATGGCTCCTCGGGGTGAAGGGCTGGGTCAAGGTCGCCGACGTTGGTTTCGTAGTACTCCTCGTGATCTCTGCCCTCCGTCGCATAAACGGGTTCGCCGTAGTAAGGGTCGAAGGCGTATGGGCTGCTCCAATGGGGCACCAACGCCATGTGCTGAAGGCTGGTGTTCCATTCGGGTGCGGCCACTTGACCCTCGCATCCCGAGGCCGCTTGAGCCGAAGGCAGCACGCTCGTGCTTGGCGAAACGAGGATGGCCATCAAGACCATCAAGGCGACCGCCGATGTCGTTCGCATGCCTTCACCCGGTGGGAGACGGTCCTGCTCGGTTTTAGGACATTCCCTCAACGACGGCGCAGGGGGCGAACATAGCCACTCTCATCGTTCCGGCGTTCATCCTTTGAGAGGATCTTCGGGGCGGGCGGTGGCATGTGATGGTCCATGCCAAGCAAACCGCCTTGCGACTCAACATGCTCGATATCGGTGTACGTCTCAGCGGCTTCCTTGGCTTCTTCCTCGAGCGCCGATGGCTCACGCATCACGAGCCATCCCAAAACGAGGGCCACCACAATGAGCGCAATGAAGGTCGCCAGCTCGGAACCCGCATCGGCCAGCCAGGATTTCCACTCGTCAGCGCTGAAGTCGGACAGGGAGGGCGGACCATCGGGCTCCGGGACCACTTCGATGTCCTCGGTCAAGATGTCGCACTGACCCATGCCATCGCAAACTTCCACCAACACGGTGTAGAACCCTGTGGCCTCCCAGGTGTTGATGGTGCGGACGGGAGAGCCAGCGATAGGGGTGACCCAATCGTCGGCAGGGTTGCCGTTTTCATCCGCGTCGGTTTCAATGTCAAAGTCCCAACGAACGGTGAACTGCGTGAGAATGCGCTCGTCTCGCTCGGTGATCGAGCCGTCCTCGACATCCAAGTCGCGATAAATCTCCATCTCACTTCCAGCCTCGGCGTCAAACACATCGGCGTCAAAAGAGATGGACGAGCCCGCAAAGATGTTCTCTGGAACGTAGATATCCTTCGCTTCGGGTGGCTCGTCAACCACCACGGTGAAGGTTTGGCGAGACACATCGCCCGTTCCAAACCCGTCTCGGACAGTGAGCGAAACCGTGTACGTGCCGGGGAGCGTGTAGGCATGCCAAGGTGTCGCCTCGTGAACCAGTGGCGTCGCATCGCCGAAATCCCAAGTGTATTGGACCAAGCCGTTCCAATCGGGCGATTCCACTTCAAATGGAACGTACTTGCCTTCGAATTGCCGGTCGCCGTCACGTGTTCCGGAGGAATCGAAGTAGAGCATGCGCTCGGGTGCGGTTACAACCGCGCCGTCCTCATTGAAGGTGTGCGACCAACCGTCGGGGACGGTCCCCTCGGGGAACGGCGTCGAGGTGGTGATGATGTCGTCCCCGATGTACCCGTCCAAGATGCGGACCTGAATGATGGGGAGCGGGTTCGCAATTCGAACCGTCATGGTACGGGCGAAACTCTCCTGCCCGTCCTTGTCAGTGACGACCAAGGACACGGTGTGAACACCAGGGGTGGTGAAGGTGTGCGTCACTTGGGGACGATCACCGAAGGTGCCGTCGGAGAAGGTCCAGTTCCACACCTCAATGTCTGTTGAATCACCCACTGAACCGTCGGGGTCCATGCTGTCAAGCCCGTCAAACACGTAGGCTGTGTCGACCTCGCCGTCTTCCTCTCGGAAGTCAATTTCACGTGAGCCCATCGCCGAGAGCGTCCTGACGTCAAAGGTGGCCACAGGCATTTGGTTCAACACCACCACGTTGAGGACGGCCGTGGCTTGGCTACCGTCGTCGTCCGTCACCGTAAGCGAGACGGTCTTGTTGCCAGGAACATCCCAAGCAACGATGGGGTTCGTGGCACTGCTGCTCACCGTGGAGAAGTCGTCGTTTCGGGTCGGTGTCCCCGTGCCAACGCGAACACCGTCCGGGAAGGACCATGCATAGGTGAGGAGTTCACCGTCGTCGTCCACAAACACATCGGGAAGAACCAGACTGGTGTAGGTCATGGTGGTCAACGTGTCTGCATAAATTTGGACAGGCACCCTGTTGTTAATGTGAACGAGAAGCGTCTTCGTTCCGACGTTGATGCCGTCAGAGACGGTGAGGGTGAGGGTGAAGATCTCACTTTCCCCGTCGATGTCATCCCATTCATGCTGTTGCGAATAGACGCCAACACCGCCGCTTTGCGTGCCATCGCCCCAATCCCACTGGAACTCCAGGTGGTCGATGGGAACGTTGTCGACAGAGCGACCTGCAGAGAAGAGAATACGCTGACCGGTTAGCAAGGAAATGTTGTCCTCTATCACCACGTTGTTCACGGTGATGACCGGCAACGGTTCCGTGATGTCACTCACATTGATGGCGTGGACTTGCGTCTCGGACCACGTTCCACCCTGATCCATCACGCGCAGGGTGGCGTTGTAGCTTCCGACTTCCGTGTAGGATCGAAGGGGTGATTTGAGGTTTGAAGAGGCGTTGTCGCCAAACACCCACGCATAGGCCGTCGGTGCATCGAGGTAGGGCAGGCTGTTGTTGGAGAGGGAAAGGCCCCATGCATCAAACCCGGCGCCCTGGAACTGAATGTTCTCCCATGTTTGAACGTCGGTGAGGGAGACACTTCCATTGGCCACAGGTCGCATGTTGTTCAACATCTGAGGCGATGTTTGGAGGGTGTCAACCGGTTCACCAAGCATGTCCTTCATGACCATGTCAAAGGCGTACTGGTCGGCCAGTGGTGCCGTGAAGTAGACCTGGCTGTCGACGGTGACGCCCCCGCCGGCAGCGATCCGGTCGGTGATGGTGTCCACGAGGTTTCCGCTCGCATCTCGGACGGCGATTTCAACGTCCAGATCTTCAAAGAAAGCATTTGACAGCACGCCGTAGTTGATTTCCACCGTGTCTTCCATGCCATCCCCGTCCCGGTCCGAGAGCACCGTGTTGTTGAGCGAGAGCGTGGCAGGCGAAGTGATTCGGGCAGCCTCAATGTCAACGGTCCCTTCAGGATAGGAGGGGCCGCACGAGGTGTAGTCGCAATCCGCTACCGTGGAAGCATACCAGGTGATCACCCACACTTCATCGGTGAGGTTGCCAAACCCAGGTACCAAGCCGGTGGCCACGTTGTTCACGAAGTTCAGGTCGGTGACACTCCACAGACCGTCCGAAACGGCCTTCGTGACAATCACGCCGTCGAACTGGCTCTTGTCGGCCGTCAAACGAAGGGTCAGCGGTGCCGGTGATGCGGCTCCTGGTGTGAATTGGAACGACCGAATGCCCCATCCTTCGAGGGTGTTGCCGGTGGAGGACCAAGGGGTGGACCAGTCGCTGTTGATTTCGGTTGGTTGTGCCCTGCAGAACGCCCCACCGGTGCAGACAGGGTTCAGGTCAAGGTTCGGGTAGCCGTAGATGCCTTGGTCGGAATCGAGGGTGGCTGCGATGCTGAAGTTCGCAAAGGCTTCGTTCATGGTCCTACCGAGAAGGCCGACCTGCCCGCTTTGTGGCGAGAGAAGCAGGTTCTCAACACCCCTGCCGCCCGTTGCAGAGTCTTGGACGAGTTGGCGAACGGCGGGTCCGCCGCCGAGGTGTTCGGCGAGGTACATGGTGAACATGTAGCCTGCACCATAATCCGCAATGCGCTGATTCCACCATCGCACCGATTGTTCGGGCGCACCCGTCCATGCGTTCACATGGCCGGTCAAGGTTGAATCTGCACCGAAGCAGAGGTAAATCGCCACGTCGGCGTTGCCTTCGTCAATCCAGAGGTTCTCGTAGGGGTCGAGGGCGTTGTGCAGCAAATGCTCGAGTTCATGCGCGAGGATGGAACGTCCCCAGGAAAGGGTGATGTCGGCATAATCCACGAACACTGCCTCCCGTGATGAAGAGAAGGAAGGCGCAAAGTAGCCGCCCGTGTTGTACGCACCGTCGATGTCGTAAATGATGATTTGAACCTGACAATTGTTGTCAATGTCGGGGGGCGCAAGGCCCCGTCCATCCTGGTAGTCCTTGCCGTAGTAGGTCGTCATGGTGGGATAAATGGTGGAATCCCACGTGCTCGCTAGGTTGTTGAGGACAGTGGAGGAGAGCGTACGTCCGCTTTGGACGATGAAGGCCACCGTCGTGGTTGTTTTTGCAACGTAGGCCGAAATGGAGCCACCGGAGATGGGGACCGTGAGCGTGTCGCCGACGACATGAGGAGTGCATGCACGACCGGAGGAGCGTCCCATCGAGGGCTCAATCACCATGTCGTCAACGCCGGGTCGGCCTTCGTCGATCCATGCCTGTCGCATGAACTGTGTGGCGGAGACTACGGGCTCTTCCTCGTGAATGAATAAATACTCACTTCCTTCACTGGGGTCGAATTCATCCAAATCTCCGATGATCACCCCACCCGCATTGTAGACGTTGGTTGAGGTCGTTTCCTCACTTCCTTCTGCAGCCACGCTCATCAGCAAGGGCGCCGTGCTGGACACGAGCATCAGGAGGACGAAGGCAAAGGCTGGACTGGAGCGCCGTTCCGACATGTCAAACACCAACGAGAATCGTGTTACGGATTCCCTATTTTGCGAGTAGAAAGGAGGTATTTAAGAGTCCGTGGTCGAGGCGTCATCATGCATCATGCAGCCGTGCGTGCTTCAACCGCACCGCGTGGCCTTGTGTTGGCTGTTCTGGCAAGCATGGTTCTGGCCTCAGCCGCTCCGGTTTCGCATGCCTCGTTTGACGACCTTGAACCCTCCATGCTCTGTTCCACGATCGACGAGTTGCAATTCAATGGAACAAACGCCAACGCATCGATTGCCTGGCAGGTCGGATTGGGGCCCCGCATCCCCGGTTCAAACGCCTCTGCCGAATTCCGGTCCACCATCACCGCCGACCTTGCGTCGCTGGGTTACGAAGTGAGCAACCAGACGCACGAACGGTACGGCATGGAACTCACGAACCTCTTTGCACGCTGGCCCTCGAACACAACCAGCAACGGCCAACTCGTGCTCTCAGCCCATTACGATTCTCGCAACGTGGCGGACCAAGACGAAAATGAAAGCAACCAATCCCTCCCGGTCCCTGGTGCAAACGATGCGGCGAGTGGTGTCGCCGTGCTGTTGGAGCTTGCTCGCCACATCCCCCACATGAACTTGGAGTACGATGTGGTGCTGTTCTTCAACGACGCTGAGGATCAGCAGCCCAAGTACACGCTGGGCGCAGAGGCATGGGCGGAAAACCTGACGAGGGACGAAATCAACGCCACACACGCCTTTGTGTTGCTGGACATGGTAGGAGACGCTGACTTGCAACTCCACGACATCGCGCCCGGCAACGCCACACTCAAATCGAGGGTGGTCGAACTCGGCACCTCATTGGGGTTGGTGAACGGCACCACCTCTTGCAATGGCGAGCCCGGCTTGGATGTTCTCCAGTACGAGACCACCGTGTACGTGCTGGACGATCACGTCCATGCGCACAACCTTGGCATCCCTGCCATTGACCTCATGGACACCTCCTTCGGTGTGCCCAAGCCCTACACGTTCGGTTCGTACTGGCACACGATGGAGGACACACCCGACAAGGTTAGCGCTGAATCGCTGGCCAAGGTGGGCCGCCTTGTCGAACTCGGATTACGCACCGATGCCTTCGTCAACATCAACCCTGCAACGGACACCACGGGTGAGGAGGACACACCCTCCGTGGAACTGCCCGAAAAGGACGAATCTGAAGGCTACCCCAATCAGAACACCGGGCTCGCGGTCATGGCCTTCGTCGGACTGGTCAGCATTCTCGGCCTCCTCGTGGTGGTTGAAGCCAAAGGAAAACGCTCGTGAAACACGCGGTCAACCAACAAAGAGGTATTATCCGCGCACGCACTCGGCGCAACGGGAGGGGTAGCATGTCCGACGAGCGCGAAGCAAGGATGGAAGCCCTTCGTGCCCGTGTCAAGGCCAAGAAAGAGGCGGCGCTCAGCGGCGGCATCATCGAAGAAGAATTGGTGGTCAGCACCCAAGAACTCCCCTCCGCTGAATCAACCCGTCAGCAAGAAGACGATGAGTGGTACGAACTCATGGACCTCGATGCGGACCGATGGAGAAACTTGGCGGCTGTGCTCATCCTTGTTGGCAGCATCCTCGGGATGGTCAGTGGTGCGCTTATTCTCCAAGGTAACCCCACCGAACTGCTCAACACATCCCTCTTCGCAGAACAAGAATCTGTCGACATCTCCGGTACGGCCCTTGAGGACGTGGACGGAAACGGCGTTGAGAACGTCTCCGTGGTGCTGCTTGAAGCCGAATCTCGGGCAGAATTGCAATCCACTTTGACCGATGGCTTCGGCTACTTCTCCATGAAAAATGTCGCACAAGAGGTCCATATCATCGTCTTCTCAAAGGAAGGCTATGTCACGGTGGAACGGACCTTCGTCCCCGACAACGTCGGCTTGGACCCTGTTACGATGAAATCAGGGAACGCGACCCCCGTCAGGGAAGAGAACGACCAGCAGTCCATTTCGGGCTGGACCCTCGATAACGCCGTCGGACTCTCAACCGCCATCGGCGTGCTCACCATCGGCACGGCGTTGCTTGGCATCCAATCTGCGGTCGAAATTCGTCGTGGCAAACACTACCGACGAAGCCAATACTTGGCGGCAGGCGCCCTGTTCAGTCGCGGCCTGATCATCGTTGGACCGACGCTGATCTTGTTTGGAATGATTGTGAACCTGTTTGCAAAAATGGACTTTGAAGACCAGCGTGAGGATTGAGCATGTACTTGATCTCAGTCGAGGGTGGCGACGGGTCCGGCAAGGGCGAGGCCGCTCGTATTCTCGGCGAACTCCTCAGCGAGTTCCCGTTCCCAGATGTGGTGATGACCCACGAGCCTCGTCGGCACAGTGAGTTGGGGAAGTTGGCCCTGCAGTCCGTGAAACTGGGGAACAAGACACCGCTTGAGGAAGCAGGTCTGTTCGCCGCTGACCGTCTTGACCACTCCCACACCTTCATCCGCCCGCACCTGGCCAAGGGGTGCGTGGTCATCTCCGACCGGAACATCCACTCGTCCCTCATCTACCAGGGCGTGGTTGGCGACCTCGGGCTCGAAAAAGTCGCTGGCATGAACGCTGCCGCCATGATCCCCGACCTCGTGTTTTGGATTGACTGCGACCCTGAGAAGGCCATGAAACGAATCAAATCGGGAACGCTCCGCATGACCAGTCAAAAGCAGGAATATTTCGAAACCCAAGAAATCCAAACCACCATTCGCCAAGGCTTTCATGCGTTGTTCGGTGAACTTGGCGAAGTCCCTCCACCCTTCAACCAGTGTTGCGTGGTAGGCCCCATCATGAACGAAGGTGGGCTGGACGAACTGAAAACAAAGCTGAGGCGGGAACTTCGTCGATTCTTCAACAAAAAACCGCTCCCACTGAACGTGGACCGGGACGCTGTTGACCGCACCCTGCTGAACGCCTTGGTCCATGACGTCAAGAAGCAACGAAGATTGCCCGGAGCACCGCAAGAACGAACGGCGATTCACGTGGGCTGGTTGGGTGGAAAATCACCGGCGTATTGGATGAACGAGGCCGAAGACAATTGGCCGACGGTTTCTGCACAGGAGCACGACGTACCAGCTTCACCCCTCGCCCATTCCTGCTGGTCCATCTTGGGCACGCTCTCGCTGATGGTGGGTTCAAGCGAAGTCCCCCGTCTCCACGCTGCGCTCGGCCCAGTGCGCATGGTGACGCAGCGTCACACCCAACGCCTGATCAAGTGGCTTTTGGCCGAGCATTGGGTTCACAAACAACAGAACCACACCCCGTTCAGCGACGCTCAACTCTTCAAACTTCGAGAAGAACGACTCGGATTCGCCCGACTGACCTTGGCCATGTGGCCGT
This sequence comes from Euryarchaeota archaeon UBA486, assembly GCA_002497765.1. Lineage (GTDB taxonomy): Archaea > Thermoplasmatota > Poseidoniia > Poseidoniales > Poseidoniaceae > Poseidonia. The sequence continues at coordinate 10,600 of DAET01000034.1, read as the reverse complement.
TGAGGACGCAACTCGCCTCCTGGCGACGAGCCAACCCCGAAGCCGAGTGGACCCAAGCCCTGCATGACGTGTTTGCAGTGGGGGAAGGCAAATCCCTGTCGACCGGTTTGCAAAAGGCCGTTCGGGACGTGCATGAACGCCTCAAAATCCTGACCAGCGGCCACGAAGGCTGCCCGCTGCCGACCGACGCCGCTGAATTGACCGTCTGGTGGTCGATGCAACCGCCGAATCACTCGGATTCCTGACGTCCGTTGCTTGCAAGGGTGAATCGCGCCTCGCCGGGCAAAAGCACCTGCCCCGCACCGAAGAACGCCTCGGCCCGAGCGGCAAACATCGAGCACAACAAGATTCCAAGTCCGAAGCCGAAGGGAACGCCGGTCAACACTCGCTTGAAGTTGGTTGATTCGTACGACGTGAGGAGTTGAAGGAAACCGTCAGCGATCAGCGGAACGCAAAGCAACATGCCGCATGCCAACCACAACATCGTGCGCTGATTTTTTGCATACACGCCGTGAAGCATGGATTCAGGCAGCAGAGAGAGGCAGGTATCACGAACCGTCCACCGATTCCAACCGCGACGAGAAAACACAACGCCGCCGATGAAGAGGCCAGCAAAGATGCCAACATCACGGGTGCAGACAGGAAGTTGGTTGTTGTTTACTTCCCACGAACGCTCTGATTTTTGATGGCAATTTACATCGCCAAAACCGTAGATGATGGCGGCGTAGAAGTTGACCTCTGACCACGCAAACGCAGGACAACATTGGCCGTCAGCACCTCCCTCGGAGGTGGCTTGGTTGCCGTGCGATCCGAAGCCGTCTTCGCTGTAGTAATCGATGGCGTTGGCGCGACCCTGGAGCGGACCAACCGAGCCCTCCTCAAGGGTCATGGGAGCGAGGAAAAACGACACGAGGAGGAACCCACAAACGCCCAAGACCCACCGTCCAATCTTGGCTTCCCGCATCCGGTCGGGCAAACCGTTGCGCTCCATGCAGTCCTAAGGCCCGCAGAATCACTTCATTGTTTCTTCATCAACCAAGCCTTCAATGGCCCCACGCCTCATCCATCACCATGGCCGAGACCGAGCGCCCCCGAATTGGCCTGGTCACCGGCGTCCAAGCGGGTGGCTTCATCGGCCTCTTCCTTGGTTTCTCGCTCGCCGTTGTTTCGGCGTTGACCGACCCTGATGCCTTGGTGAGGCTCGTTCAACTCATGTGCATCACGCCGGTGGCCTGTGCACTTCTTTTCGGGCCGTTCTTGGGCTTCCGAAGGGCACCCAACGTCTCCAACGTGGACCCCATCGATGAGATCCGAACTCGGCTCCAACCCTTCAACGAAGGTCAAGGGAAGTGGCGCGTGCTCAGCCATGTTCGGAGCGACGGTCGAACGGTTCGCATCGACCTGCACAACTCAACTCAACCCCTGACCATCGTGGCTTCAACCCTTGAATTGGCTGAGCAGCACCCCATTCGCTACATCGTCGGACGAGGTGAAGCCCGAAGCAGAGATCCCGAACTGCGTGGCACGGTGCTGGCGTACATCGAAGAACACGTCATGCTGAACCGGCGCCGACGAACCTCCTCGTCCGTGGAAGTGCTTCCTCCTTCGGTCATCGAACACATGGAAGCCACGCACCGCATGCATCGCCGCTTGTTCTACCTCCTCCCCATCATCCTGTTCTTTGCCTGGCTTGAAATGCGCTGAAGACAACGCAACAGGCTATGAGGGAGCGGCGTCTCCCGCAAGCATGGCGAACGACATCGGGAAAGCCATGGCTCGGTTAAAGCACCGAGACATTCGCACCCGGCGCCGGGCGGTTCGGACGCTGTTTGAGCATGACGACCCCTCCGTGCTGCAAGCGTTCAAGCCACTGCTTGATGACGAGGACACTTGGTTCGTCTCAAAAGCACTGGACGCCTACCGAACATGGGGGTTGATGTCTGGTAGTGAAGCGATTGAGACCCTTCTCAATCACCGCAATTTGGACGTTCGCAGGGCTGGCGCCAACCTTCTCGCTCCTCTTGGCCAACAAGGCGTTTCGCTGGCGCTGGTTGCCCTGGACGATGAAGACAACGTCGTGCAGCGGAAAGCGGCCAGGGCTTTGCTCCTTGTGGGGGACACCGATGTTGCAGAGCGCCTTGCACACCACAACAGCGATTCGATTCGTGCCACCGGCATGGGCCACCCAGCGCTGGCCGAACCGACCTTGCGTGCCGGGCTGAGCGACCCTCACGAGGGCGTGCGAGTGGCGGCTTTGAAGACCGCCCTCAAGCGAAGCGTGGACGTGAAAATGGACGATTTGGTTCCGTTCTTGGAAGCCGGGCACCACACCGTGGACATCCTGGTATGGGCGGCTGAACACGAGGCATCGCAGCTCAAGCAACTCACAAGACACATCAAACCAAAGGACATGAAGGCCCTCGGCGACCACCTCCGTGCGACCGTCTCGGATCGTTCCGAACCGTTGATTCAGCATCTTCTCGACGGTGGTTTGCTCGAACCTGTGGCACGATGGGTGATCCGACAGGATGCATCAGAGGACGACCTTCGTTGGGAACTCATCAACGATGAACGTCTCCATGTCATTGAGCGGTGCAAACTCCTCGAACGGCTCATCGGTCGAGCCAACGAACCGAGCGTTATCGAACGGGTCAACGAACTCGCCGAGACCACCAAAGATGAACTTCTCAAGGTAGCGTGCGAGAACCTATCAACCGCCGCAACTGAACTTGGAGCATGAGCCTGCCATCCTCCGGTATCCGCTTTCACGCCGATGCGACCAACGGCCGTCAACATCACCTCGGTGCAGGACTGACCATTGAGGGCCCCTTCACCTCACTGCAACTGGTCCTGAGGTTCCCTCGTTGGGTCCCGGGCTCCTACTTCCTCAGAGAACCGATTCAGCACATGTTTGATTTTTCTGCCACCGACGACGCCGGCACGGAATTGACGTGGAAGCGTGTGGGGGTGGACGGCATCTCGGTTCGCCTCCGAAAAAGTTCCAAGACGGTCCGCATCGACTACACGCTGCTTGCCAAGGAACTGAGTGTTCGGTCCAATCACCTCGACACAACCCATTTGCACCTGATGCCACCCTTCACCTGGTTTTGGCCCGAACGCGGCATTGACAACAAGCGTTTGGAATTGATGCACGGCGTTGACATCACGGCACCATTGACGTGGACCCCGGCGACGCAACTCAACCTCGATTCAAGCGAAGACCTGGACGATGCCAGCAAGCAGTGGCACTTCTCGACCGAGGGCAGGGACCTCGTGCTGGACAGCATCATCGAAGTCAACCCGAACCCCACCATCACCCAGAACATTTCCGGACGCCCCCATCATCTGAAATGGTGGGACAGCGGTGGGCACCAGCCCGACAGCACCCGCCTCCAAGCCTTCATCGACGACATGGAACGCATTGCAAAGGAACATTACGCCCTGTTCGGTGTGCCCGATTGGCCCGATTACACCACGGTACTCCACCTGACCGACACCGGCAGAGGTGGACTGGAACACATGAATTCCCAAACCTCGATGATGCCACGTTCGTGCTTGTTTCCGGACCACGCTGACGAATACAGGGACCTCGTAAGTTTGTTTTCTCATGAGTACCTCCATCAGTGGAACGTCAAACGCCTTCGACCCAAATCCTTCCTCGACTACGACTTGCAGTCGGAGACCCACACCGATCTCCTCTGGTGGTTTGAAGGCGCCACGTCCTGGCTGGGCGACATGATGTGTGTTCGCTCGGGAGCGTGGAGTGAGGAGGACTGGCGATTGGACTTTGAGCGAAAAATGAAGCGGCACACCGCCAACAACGGCATGCTTCGAGAATCCCTTGCAGAGTCGAGCCATGATGCATGGATACACCTCTATAGAAGCGGCCCATACACGAGAGAGAACCAAATTTCCTACTACCTCGAAGGTGAACTGGCGCTGCTCTGCTTGGACGTTGAGTTGCGACGGCGAAACAACCACACCTTCGGTGCTTGCGACCTCATGGCAGAACTCGTTCGTCTGTACGCCATTGATTCGCCTGAATCCGAAGAGCTGGGCGTTGAGTACAAGGACATCCGAACGACGCTCAAAACATGCCCGGGCGGGGAAGCCATGGGCCCCTACCTCGACCGTTTGGTCAAGCATCGAAACCATCCCAACCTCCAGCGCGCCCTGTCGGCGTTCAGATTGAAATTGGTGCCCCACGCCTCCGACAAGGAAGGGAAGGGATGGTTGGGTGTCGGCCTCAAAGAGGCTGCCGGCCGGGTCGTGATCACCACGTACCACGCTGGCTCGCCCCTTCGAGAACTGACTCAGGTCGGGGACGAACTGCTTGCGATTGACGGCGTGCGCATCAAGTCCGTTTCTCACCTCAAGAAACTCATCGCCGGTCGAACCGCTGATGAGCTCACCATTGACGTGGTCCATGAAGGCATTTTGAGCACGGTGAGCCTGACCCTCCCAGCCTCACCACAGCACGGTGTTTCCCTCAAAGGAAAGGGGAACGAGCGCTGGCGGGATTGGATCAAGACGCGTCAGGCCCCGTAAGCGGAGGAAGTACCGCCAACGTTTCGAGGGGCACAAAAATCGGCGGCGTCTCATCGGGGAGCGTATGACGGCTTGTCTTTGGGGGAAACACCTCATCGGAGAGCGACATAGCAATCACTTCTTGCTTCGTCAGTGAATCCAACCCGCATGCTGGCCAAACGCCGAGTTGAATCGAATCGTCTTCAAGGTAGTCCACGCACACAGCAGGCACCCGCTTCAACCCCAGCAGCACGGCGATGGAATGCCGATGATGACCGTCCAAAATGGCCCCGGTGCGCTTGTCGACGATGAGTGGTTTGGTGTAGCCACCCCACTTTTTGGTCATCTCGAGCAATTTATCTCGGTTCTTTGGCTTGATTTCCTCATGGACTTTGAGCCACGCGACGGGGACCAGTTGAACATCGTCTTCTGCCCACGACATGCTGTTGTCTCGCTGCCGATTCACATAATGCTTTTTCATGCCCCGCACGCCACGAGCACCAAGGGTGAACTCATGAGAGGGACCGGCACTCTTCTGGAAGGCCTCAAGGCCGACATGGAAGGTGCGCCTTGCCCACCACCCATCGCCCGATGGTTGGCGAGCTTGCCTGATGATTTACTCAGCCTGCTGCAAACCCTTGCCGAAGCGGGTGAAGGCGCATGGCTGGTCGGCGGTTGTGTGCGCGATGCATGGCTCGGCGAGGCAGCCCCGGACATTGACGTGTGCACCACCTGCACACCTCACCGCATGATGGAACTCTTCGGCGAACAAGCCATCCCCACGGGCATTGATTATGGCACCATCACGGTGAAGGGACAAGGTCGGCATTACGAAGTGACCACCCTCCGCACCGAATCGCTCTACCGGGACGGACGGCGCCCTGACGTCGTCAATTGGGGACGTTCGTTGAAGGAGGATTTGAGTCGAAGGGACTTCACCTTCAACAGCATGGCCGTTGATGTCGCCCGACGCCGACTGTATGACCCATACAATGGAATGGTTGACCTCCAACAACGCCTGGTTCGAGCGGTCGGCGATGCCAGTCAGCGCTGCGAAGAAGATGCACTCCGAATTCTCCGAGCCTACCGGTTTACCCGACGGGACAGCGGCCCCCTGTGGGGCATGGACGCTGAGCTTGAGCAGGCCATTGCTCGCCACGGCACCCGCCTGAGCATGGTGGCGATCGAACGACGGTGGATGGAAGTCAAGAAAATCCTCGCTGGACCAAAGCCAGGGGATGTCCTCCGAGCCATGCAGGACGGGGGTGTCCTGCGTCATGTCTTTGAGCACCTCATCGTCATGAACACCGCTCTTCTCAACGTGTTGGATGATGACCGACTTCAACGGCTCCATCTTCACCAGCGCCTCGCCTTGATGATGGTTGAACATCCCACGAAAGAAGCGGTTCAGCAGCTCAAAAGTCTGCGGGCCTCCAACGAACTTCAGCGTTCCACGGCCGCCTTCCATGAAGTCCTGGGCCACCTGCCCACGAGCGATACGGCGGCGCTACGCGTGTTCAGCCATGCCCTCACGACCCAGGCAGAAGCACACCTGCTGTCCTTGGAGTGTTTGGCAGACCACGATGTTCGACTCCATACGGGGCTTCAACCAGAAGCCGCTGCCGTCCTCGAAGTGAAGAAGCGCTGGCGCGCCGTGGGACCCAGGAGCGAACCCGTACACTGTTTGGTGGACGGGCACTGGCTGATGGCGCACACGAACATCGGCCAAGGTATGCGCTTGGGGCGGTTGAAGCAATGGTTGCATCGACGCCAAATCGAGGAGGATGTGACCACCATGGAAGGCATGGAAGCCTTGCTCATCCGGACACCCTACGAGCACGGTGGTGTCGAAGACTGGCCAACCCCATCGTTCCCATGATGGTCGGCATCAATTTCATGTGCGCCGATGTTCTCGGCTCCCCATGGCGACCGTGGAATTCCGCGACAAAGAGAACTTCATGCAGCGAGCAGCCGCTATCAACCGACGGGTCGAAGGCATCGTTCGCAACAACACCATGGCGGGTCTGCTCAACAACAATTTCAAGAAATGGTTGGGCGATTCTGCCATGTCGCCGGTGAAACTCACCGAGGAACTCGACACCAACAAGGACGGCTTCATCTCGGGCGACGAATTCGCCACGCTGCTCGGGAAAATGACCGGAGAGCGCCCGCCGGAATGGGTGGTTGAGCTGGTCTTTTCCTTCGTGAACGCCAACGTCAACGACGGCATTCCTGTTCGGGACTGGATGGCGTTTTTGGCCGCCAGTGGCATGGAGTTCCCTGACGAATTGTTCGAAGAAAAGGTGGAGGTCACCGGTGCCATTGGTATCCTCGAAGACGCCTACGAAACAGGTCAACAGATTTCCGTTTCGGTGTCGTTCAATGTTGAAGTCGTGGCCTACGAATTCTCTGTGTTTGACAACGCCACAAGGCAGGAAATCCACGCATCGCTCATACCCAACGCCGACATGGACCGGCCCGATTTCGATGAATTCGTTATTGAACTGGATGAGGCGGGCAACTACACCGCAGAACTGCGTCATCTTGGTGTTCGCCTCGATACGCACATGTTCACCGTGTTGCCAGCGCCGGTGGAACCGGTGGTTGAGCATGTCGAGGAGGCGCACGCACCGGTTGAGGTGCATGAAGCCCCCTCGGAACCTGTCGTGGACGGCTTCGAATCCTTCGTGGCTCATCTTGAATCCATGAAGTTGCGCAGTGAGGCCCAAGCGGCCATCGGGGAATCGGCAACCTACGGTGTCTCCGCCATCGTTCAATCCATTTCTCGCACGCTGCTCGGGGTTGACCAGTACCGAAACGGTTACACGGCCCACTGCACGACAGAAGAGGGCACCACGTTCCGCATGATGCTCAAGCCAACTGAAAACCCACCGGCGGCCGGCCAAACCTACGAGGTGGCCCTCAAGCCACACGACTGGGACGTCGCCCTCAAGCAGTTGATTTGTTTAGAAGCGTGATCACTTCAACGCACGAGCGATCACGATGCGCTGCACCTCTTGAGTGCCCTCGTAAATTTGCGTGATCTTTGCATCACGGAAGAAGCGTTCAACGGGGAATTCCTTGGTGTAGCCGTAGCCGCCAAGCACCTGTATGGCTCGCTCCGACACCCACATGGCGGTGTCGCCAGCGAACAACTTGGCCATGCTGGCCTCCTTGGAGTGCCGTGGACCATCGGCGTGGTAGTGCTGTTCCTTGGTCCAGGCTGCCTTGTACACCAGCAGACGAGCAGCCTCGATTTGCGTCGCCATGTCGGCGAGGTAGGCCATGATCATCTGGTGGTATGCGATCGGCTTCCCGAAAGCCTCTCGCTCGTGAGCGTACTGCAGCGCTGACTCATACGCGCCCTGGGCGATGCCCAACGCTTGTGCGGCGATGCCAATGCGGCTGTTGTCGAGGGCGTTCATGGCGATGGGGAACCCGTTGCCGACACCTTTGATGGCGTTTTCAATCGGCACTTTGCAGTTGTTGAGCACCAGCGTGCACGTGTCTGACGAGCGGATACCCAACTTGTCCTCTTTCTTTCCGACGGAGAATCCTTCGTAAGCAGCATCAACGATGAACGCCGTGGTGCCGCCATGCTTCTTTGTCCCGTAGTCGGGGTGGTCGACGTCTTTGGCGAACAGAACGATGATCTGTGCCTGTGCGCCGTTGGTAACCCACATCTTTTCGCCGTTGAGAATGTAATGCGTGCCGTCGTCAGAGAGTTTGGCTTTGCAGGACATGGCAGCAGCGTCGGTTCCAGCACCTGCTTCGGAAAGTGAGTATGCGCCTACTTCACCTGCTGCAAGGCGAGGGAGGAAGGTTGACTTCTGATGCTCATCACCGTGAAGTGCAATGGTCATGGAACACAGACCAACGTGGACACAGTACATGACAGCAAAGGACGGGTCGACCCGTGCCAACTCTTCGATGATGATCGCCTCGGACACGTCATCGATGGGCGAACCACCGTAGGCTTCGGGAATCGTGATGCCGTGGAGCCCGTATTCGAGGAAGGCCTGCCATTCTTCGGATGGTGGGATTTGGTTCTGGTCTCGATGTTCCACCGTGGGCGCAAGCACCGTTTCAGCGAAGTCTCTCACCAATTCTCGAATCATCTGTTGTTCGTCGGTTTCACCGAAGTTCATGCGCTCACCAAATCTCCCAACATGAGGAGTCTCTTAACCCGTTTGATTCGGAAAAATTACATTTTTTTCCTTAGTCTTCATATACCACCCGTGGAAGCCGCGAGATGAGGCAGCGACGATGGATGACGACATCATTGAATTTGTGATTGCTCAAGACCGAAAATACTCGATGGACCACCTTTGGTTTCAGCAGAAAGACCAGAAGCTCATGATTGGCGTGAGTGAATTTCTCCGTGTTGAAATCGGCGATGTGCTGCGTGTGATCTTGCCGCAGGCAGAAACCGAAATCGACGAAGGCGGCAGCCTGTTTTCGCTTTGGACCGCCGACGAGAAGGTCTCGTTGACGTCCCCGTTCTCTGGCGTGATTTCCGACGTCAACGGCGAAGTTGAGATCAACCCAGACCTGGTTAACGATTCCGCCTACAACGACGGTTGGATCATTCTCCTTGAGCCACACGAATTGCAACTCAACCCCGACGACAAGCAGCTCCTCGAGAACCTCATGGAACACGACGAGTACGTCGAATACCTCGCCGAACTTTGAACGGGCGGCTGTTGCACGTCATCCTCCTCCCGAAGGATGATGAACTCACACCCCCACGGAATCCCATGCCTGACGCCATGGAGCAACTCCGTGCCAGCCTCCAAGCAGCACCGGTCATCTGGAAAGGCGATTATCCATACTTCATCCATCCCGTCACCGACGGTGTTCCCAGAATGAACCCTGAAGTCTTGACGGCCATCACTGAACTCGTTGTTGGCCGCGTCGATTGGTCCGGCGTGGACATCTTGCTCGGCATTGAAGCCATGGGTCTGCCCCTAACAGCTCCGCTGTCCATGGCCACGGGCATTCCGCTTGTGATCGCTCGAAAGCGTTCCTACGGACTTGATGGTGAAGTGGAAATCGATCAGTCAACGGGCTATTCCAAGGGCGCCATGTACCTTAACGATCTGCAGCAGGGCGAACGAGTGGCCATTCTCGATGACGTGCTCTCAACCGGCGGCACCCTCGAGGCGGTGATTGAAGGCGTCCGACGAGCGGGGGCCGAGGTTACCGAAATCATCGCTGTGGTGGAGAAAGGAAGCGGATTGCGTCGCCTGCAAGGCCTCTACCCCGACATTCGCATCCAATCCTTGGTTCGCCTCGAGATGGACGGCGACAAAGTGGTGCTTCTCGACGAAGAATGAACATACCAAGCCTACGAGACGCATCCGTCCAATGGGTGGCTTCATGAGGGAGAGGCGACGCCGTTGAGGTGAGGGGAAACATGGACCTTGACCGCCACGACTTCGAACTGGATGAGTTGATGGAGCGCATTCGCGCCAACGACAACCGTCTGATTGCCCTTCAGGTGCCTGAAGGCCTCAAAATGCAGGCCCTCGAAATGATGGACACCATCGAAACCGAAACCAGCGCCCAAGTGGTCCTGGCCGCTGACCCTTGCTATGGTGCGTGCGACCTCGTGCACGACAAGATGCAGCTCATGGGCGTGGAATTGGTCGCTCACATGGGTCATTCTCAGATGAACATCGATTCCGGTATGCCCACGCAATTCATCAACGTCACCTACGACGGCGACCCTAAACTCAGCCCCGTCCTTCCATGGCTCGAACAGCACCGCGCCATGGCTCAAGCACGTCTGGCCGACCAAGGGCAAACCGCCGAGTTGACCGAAGAAGAAGCACAGGAGAAGTTCATGGACGCCGTGGGCCGTATGGCGCCGCTCACCGACACCAAACTCGGCCTTGTCGGTTCCATTCAGCACCTTCACCTGCTGCCCGAATTCCACGACCGTTTGGAGAAGGCAGGCTTTGACGTCACCATCCCCATCGGCGGTGCTCGCCTTTCCTTCCCCGGCCAGGTCTTGGGTTGCAATTACTCCGGCGACGATCCCTCCATCGGCCACTACCTCTTCCTCGGAAGC
>DAET01000059.1 GCA_002497765.1 Euryarchaeota archaeon UBA486 | reverse complement strand
TGAACCGAAGGTACGGCTGCCCGGTCCCGAGCCTGCTCGGCCCAGAGACGGCGAAGGCGGCGACGGCCTTCCTTTGGGACGGATTCCCAAATCCAAGTTTCTGCGTAAGGGTTGGCCAAGATGATGAAGGGGATGACAAACAGCCAAACCAGCGGATTGAACACGGCAGAATATACACCGACCAACAAGGCCGAGCGCCAAAATGTCGATCGAAGGACTGCACTCCAGCGTCGGTCTTGCAGCATCAGGAAGCCGTGCCGCGACGTAATCAGCGCGTCTGCGCGCGGCGTTACCAAGGACACCAGGGCGATGTTGGCGAGCCCTTGAACGGAAAAAATACCCTCGAATTCAAACATACGGAACATCACGACCATGGCGGTCATCCCGCCAATCGCAAGACCGAGCGCCCACCCACTCGAAGGTTGGGAGCCTCCCTTTCGAACGCGAGGGCGTCGCAGAAGCAGATGGGAAAACACCGAAGCAACGAGAGCGACGAAGAGCAGGGAGAACACGTTGAGGCCCGCATACACGTTCGCTTCGCTTTCCACCGTGATGAAGTAGGGTTGGAAGAGCAAACCGTCGGCCATCACGGCGTACACACCACCGAGGACAATGCCCCAAAACACCTGACTCCAGGCGGTCGGAAGGTCATAAAAACCGGCGAATTTGGTCATGACACCGCGCCAGCCCAACGTCATCCCGATGAGGGCACAGAAACTCGACAGCTGAAACAGCACGAGTTCTGAAACCATGCACGGCCCTGCGTGCCTCCCTTCATGAATTCGTTGGCCGCAAAGAGGCGAGGGGAGGGATTCAAACACCTCGGCGGATTCCCCAAGCCATGGCAAGGCTCCTCCTGTTCGGCGGAAAAGGCGGCGTTGGAAAGACCACCACCTCCTCGGCCACGGCGGTCTGGCTGGCCGATGCAGGACTCCGTGTGCTGTTGGTCTCAAGCGATCCGGCACACTCAACCTCGGATTCGCTGGACGTTAAACTCGGACCGGTTCCCGTTGAGGTAGAAGGCGTACCCGGGCTGTTTGGCCTTGAAATGGACCCTGAGGCCAAGCTCTCGAACCTCCTTCCCAAAGTCGGAGAAGCCGTGAACAACATGGGAGGAAACATGGGAGGGCTTGGCGGTCTTGGGATGATGCTCGACCCCTCCGCCAAGGAAGAACTTGCTGATGTCAAGTCGGACATCAAAACAGCCGACATGATCCTCCCTGGTTTGGATGAGGCGCTGGCCTTTGACGAACTCCTGAAGCACATGGAAAACCCCACCTGGGACGTGGTCGTGTTTGACACGGCCCCCACCGGCCACACCCTTCGTTTCCTCTCCCTCCCTGAGCTCATCGAGGCGTGGTCGGGTCGATTACTCCGATTGATGCGCGTCTCGGGCGGCATTCGGTCCATGCTCTTTGGACGAAAGGAAAGCGACGCCATGAAGGAGGAATTGGAACGCTTTCGACGAAGGGTGCTTCACGTTCGCCGAGTGCTGAGCGACCCTGCGACCTCCTCGTTCACCCTGGTGACCATTCCCGAACGCATGGGCATCAACGAAACCATGCGAGCTTATGATTCACTCGTGGAGTACAACCTGCCCATCGGCGGCTGCCTCGTCAACCGAATCACACCGGAATTTGACCACCCATTCCTCGCCAAACGACGTCAGCAAGAACTTGACCGCATCGGTGAACTTGGAGAACGCCTTGCCGGCGTGAATGTCGGTCAACTCCAACTGGCCGACTCCGAAATTGTTGGCATCGAGGCGCTGCGGGCCGTGGGACAAACGTTGTACGGCGAACCCACGCCGCTCCCGGATGCCATTGGCCCCCACCCCATCGGTGCCGTCCTCCACCACGAAGTCCATCGCGGTATGGTGGGCGAAGTTGACGGCGATGTGGAGCGAATCCAACTCCATTTCCCGGGCTTGGAACGCTCGGATCTCTCTCTTCGCAGCGAGGACGGTGTGCTCTTCGTAGGCGTGAACGGACGAGAACAAGCCATCCCGACTGAAACCCATGTCAAATCCAGCCTCGTCAAAGCCTCTCTTGACGAAGACGTGCTCTCACTCCTCATTCCCCGAAACAGCAGCGAGTGAGTCACGCTTCTCAGGGCATGGTTTGAAATGGGTCAACCATGACGCCCATGCATGGCACTTGAGGGCTTGTCGAGGGGTATCTTCCGCTCGCTTGGCCTGCTCAAAAACAAGCGGAAACTCGACGAAGAAGAACTTCGTGAGATGACACGCAGCCTCCGGCGTGCCCTTCAAGAGGCGGATTTCAACATTCGCCAGACCAAGGAAATCGTTGATCGATTGGAAACGAGGATGCGAGAAGAGGAACCACGCCCGGGCCTCACCATGCAAACCCACGCCATGAACATCCTCTACACCGAACTGGTCCGAATCCTTGGCCCAGCGACGACCTTCCAGCCACGTGGAGCCACCCTTCTGCTTGTCGGACTGTACGGGCAGGGAAAAACCACCACAACGGCCAAACTCGCCGAATGGTACCGCAAGAAGCACGGCCTTCGCGTCGCCGTCATCGAAGCCGACGTCCACCGACCAGGTGCGTACGCACAACTCTCTCAACTCCTCGAGGACACCACCGTCCAAGTCTACGGCGAACCTGAGAATAAGGACGCTGTGTCCATTGTAAGAAACGGCTTACAAGCCTGTGCGTCTGCGGATTTGGTTATCGTGGATACCGCTGGCCGCCACCAGTTGGACGAAGAACTCGTTGAGGAACTCGAGCGCATCGCCGGCCTGACCCGTGCCACGGACCGCTGGTTGGTCATCGACGCTCAGGTGGGTCAAGCCGCCGGCCCGGTCGCCGCTTCCTTCCATTCGTTGGCAGGCGTAACGGGCATCGTCATCACCAAACTCGATGGTACTGCGCGTGGTGGTGGTGCGCTTTCGGCCGTGGCAGCCACCGGCGCACCCATCGTCCACATCGGTGTGGGCGAGCGCATTCAAGACTTGGAGAAGTTCGAGTCGGACCGCTTTATTTCTCGCTTGCTCGGCATGGGCGATATCCAAGGCCTCATCGATTTGGCGCCCGAAGACATGGACCAGGAAGAGGCCATGCGCTTGACGCAGCGCCTGATGAGCGGTCGCTTCACCCTCAACGACATGTACAAGCAAATGGAAATGATGTCCAAGGTCGGCACCATTGACAAGCTGATGTCCTTCCTTCCGGGTAGCATGCTGGGAGGTATGGGGGCCATGTCCAAGAGCCAGAAAGAGGCCATGCAGGGCAACCTCGACCGCTACCGCACCATCATGGATTCCATGACGGCGTGGGAAAAGAACGAGCCTGCCAAGATCAAGGCCGACCGCATTAAGCGGATTGCTCGAGGCTCAGGCGTGCGCGAAAAGGACGTGCGAGAGCTCATCGGCCAGTGGAACCGCTCACGCAAGATGATGAAGGGCATGGGTGGCAACCGCAAGCTGAACAAGCAGATGAGGAAGATGATGAAGGACGGCGACATGGACATCGACCCGTCATCCTTTGGCATGTGAGGTAGGGCGTGAACTCATGCGTCTCGAATGGCCCATCTACGTCTTCACGGCCTGCGTCTTCCTGGCCTTCGCCCTCGGGGTCCAATTCCTCAACCTCGGTACCGGCGCCGTCGTCGGGCTGTTCCTTCTGCTCACCGTGGCCTATGCGTGGGTCGCCTGGGTGATGATCAAGCAGGAGGCCGTGCTTGAGCTCCACGCCTATGTTCCTTGCAGCAACTGTGGTGAATTGACGCCCTCGCAAGGCAAGCACTGCATGAACTGCGGCGCCCCCATTTCGGCTGGCAACGCTCAGTAGGACTTGGCGAGCAAGACACGCCTCGTCGTCATCTCACCCGTCATGTGGCAGGGCCGCTCCGACTCGTAAGGATCGGTGGCATCCCCGAGGAACGAAAGCCCCGTCGTGCGTTCTATAACTTCGGCATGAGCGTCGGAACCGTTGAAC
>DAET01000028.1:10686-19411 GCA_002497765.1 Euryarchaeota archaeon UBA486 | reverse complement strand
CCGCGCATGTAGTAGTAGTGGAAGGCAGCAATACCGACGATCAGGGCCGAGATGGTCATGGTCGTTCGGTATTGAGGTGCCACGGAGTTGCGCTCTGCCATGAAGAAGACAAAGGCAGCACCCATGGAGATGTAGCCGACGAAGAAGAGGAAGAACGTGATGAGACCGAGGGTATCATCGGCGTACTTCGTCGACGGGTCGACGATTTCCGCTGCGCTGACCGTTCCGGCCATTGCAAGGGCAAGTGTGGCAATCAAAAGCAGGCTCGTTGTTTTCGAGAATTTTTCAGTTTTCATGGTTCTCAAGGTGCGCTTTCTAACCTTGAGTATATAAAGAGGTGTATTTTTGCTAAGTTTCGCGCGTGGATTCTAACGATTAACGGCCTTCGCCGGTTTGCACCGACCACAACCGAGCATAGATTCCTCCGAGGCTCACCAGGTCGTCGTGCCGCCCGTCTTCCATCACTTCACCTTCTTCGAGGACGACGATGCGATCGGCGTTTCGAACGGTCGAAAGGCGGTGTGCGATGACAATGGTTGTTCGGCCCCTCGAAATTCGTTCAATGGATCGTTGGAGTGCCGCTTCTGTTTCGTTGTCCACTGCCGACGTAGCCTCGTCGAGGATGAGCAGCGGGGCGTCTTTGAGCACGGCCCTGGCGATGGCCACCCGTTGCCGCTGTCCGCCCGAGAGGCGGTGGCCCCCTTCTCCGACCAATGTCTCCCAGCCGCTGGGCAAGTTTGCAACAAAGGCGGCGGCCTCAGCAATTTCCGCCGCTTCGATCACTTCTTCATCTGTGGCGGCCGGTCGTCCGTAGCGAATGTTTTCGAGGATGGTGGTTGGAAAGAGTGTGATGTGTTGGTCAACCAGGGCAATGGAAGATCGGAGTGAATGAAGCTTCCACGTTTCAATGGGTTGGTCGCACCATGTTACATGTCCTTGCTGAGGCTCTGCAAATCGGAGCAAAAGACGAACAAGTGAGGTTTTCCCGGCACCCGTTGAACCCACCACGCCGGTGGTTTTCCCGTGTTCAAACGTCAGTGAAAGGTGGTTAAAGAGTGGTTCTCGGTCGGGATAGCCAAACGAAAGATCTTCCAGAGCGATGGACGAGGTTTTCCTTGTTTCGAGATCGGGTGAGTATTCTCCTTGCTGAAGTTCAATGGGCGAAGCCAACACGTCCAGCACACGGGTGGACGAGGCCATGGCGCGTTGGTAGAGGTCAAAGGTCTCTCCAAGCCTCGTGAGGGGCCACAGCAAGCGCTGCGTCATGAACACCAACACCGAGTACGCACCCACGGCCATTGTGCCTTCAAGGGTGAACCAACCTCCCAGCAACAGGGTCGCTGTGAAGCCAACAAGAATGGCCATGCGGATGAGTGGCGTGAACGCTGCAGAGAGACGAATCGCTTCTCGGTTGGCTTCTCGGTAAGCATCGCTGAGCACTTCCACTCGTCGCAACTCGTTGGCTTCAGCCGTGAACGATTGAACGGTTGACATCCCGGAGAGGTCGTTTTCCAAAAGCGCGTTCATCTGCCCTGCAGCCTGACGGACTTTGGCGTAGCGCGGTTCGAGGCTCCGCTGGTAGCGGAACGAGCCCCACACGATGAGCGGGATGGGCAACACGGCAAACAAGGCGACTTGCCAGGAAATCAGCAGGAACACCGCCCCGACAACGATGACGGTGGTGCTGACCTGAAGCAAATCGTTGGCGCCTTTGTCCAAGAAACGCTCGAGCTGATTGATGTCATCGTTGAGAATGGCCAGAATATCTCCTTTCTGACGCTCGTCAAACCATGTCATCCCCTGCTGTTGCACGTGGTCAAACGTGTCCAAACGCAACTCGTGCTGAACGGTTTGAGCAAGGTTTCGCCAAAGGACACCGTAGAAGTATTCGAACAGTGATTCAAGGCCCCAGATGAGGAAGGTGAGCACCGATAGGGCCACGAGTTGATGCCAGGGGTCAACCAGGCCGACGTTGGCAAGCGTGGATTCCTCGCGGAGGACGACCACGTCAACGGCCAAACCGATGAGCAACGGGGGTGCAAGGTCCCAGAATTTGTTGAACACCGAACAGAAGGCGGCCAAACGCACCGTCCTGCGATGCGGCTTCATGTAATTGAGCAAACGACGGAACGGCCCACCTTCGCCCATGGACGGCCCAAGATGCGGGCCTTTGAGAAGGCTCCCGTTCGCGTTGTCTCGGCGCAAGCCCTATGCCCTTTCCTCGCTGACCAGCCACCGAGGACCATGAACGTCGGCGAATCCACGGTTTTGGAAAAGGTCTGCCGTCGTACGGCTGGCGCTCGCCACATTACGCTCATTGACCCTGCGAAGCAATCAGCGGAAGTCGCTGCTGAACGCGCCATGGTTGCGGCGGAATGCGGCTCATCAATGATCTTCGTCGGTGGTTCTACTGACACTCCCGATGACGTTGTCCACGCCACCTGCACCGCCATCCAAGAAGCGCTTGAGTTGCGTATGTTTGCAGCGAGTCAAGACCCGACCGGTGAGGAATCGATGTGGGATATACCGGTGGTTCTGTTCCCGGGTGGCGCCCATGCCCTGTCTCCGGCCGCCGACGCCATCACGTTCATGATGCTCATGAATTCAACCAAGCGGGCGTTTTTGGTTGGCGAACAGGTTCGTGGAGCACCGTACCTTGACCGATTTGGCGTTGAAGCGTTGCCCACCGGCTATGTGGTGTGCGCACCAGGCGGGCGCGTTGGTGAGGTCGGTGGTGCTGAATTGATTCAATCCACGGACGTGGACCTCGTTCACGCCTATGCGCTGTGCGCCAAGATGTTCGGATTTTCACTGCTCTACTTGGAAGCGGGGAGTGGCGCTGATGCACCGGTTCATCCCGACTTGATCGCCAAAGCCGCTTCTGTTGAGGGACTCACGCTCCTCGTGGGTGGCGGCATGCGAACGGCCGATGATGTCGCACGAGCTGTAAAGGCCGGCGCCCAGTGGATTGTTACCGGTACGGTAACCGAAGACGCTTCTTCATTGGATGAACTTCGTACTCGTCTTGAAGCACTCGTTGGTGCCTGCACGCCGTGAAATGGATGTTGTCGTGTTGGCGAGCAGTTGCACGGGTGGCCAGCCGGATTGATGCCGACTCAAGCGCTCTGTCCATCGCCAAACACAGGGCAATCTCTGGGCGCCTCAGCCTCCGCCACTACCACCATCACCACCATCAGACCCGCCACCCATAATACCGAACCCAAGGGGCAACGACATCTGAAGTAAAATGAACGGAATGATGCCAAAACAGAACACAAAATCCCATCTGCTTTCTGCGTCTGAAATGAACTGAGATGCAAAGAACACAACAATGATTGCCAAGAGAGAGAAAAACCCCATCCATCTGAATTTAGCACTAAGGGGAGAGGCTCGGATCAATTTTCCCCTTTCCCACCAACCTTGATTCAAATACGCCTCCATTGCTGCATGTGCACTTTTTTCGTCAATCGTGGCGGAAGAACTCTCAGTCCCAAAGAGTTCTCGTTCCAAATCTTCGAACTCATCCACAGATGGTGCTTCATTAAACAAATTATAACCGTTGACCCGACAACCACCATGCGCTTTTCTTCGGATGGCGAACGGGCAAGTAAGTTACTCGCTCAAGCGTCGTCTTCATCATCGAAGACCACAGGGTCGCCCGTGCCGCCAGGCGAGGGAGGGCGGGGGCCGTCCACGTCCATACCGGGTTCGAGTTCGGTTTCTTCGGTCTCGAGCGCCACTTCTTCACCGTCGGCCAGTTTGGCCATGTCGTCGGCGGTTGGGGCTTTGATGGTCCGCTCCATGTCTGGAGCGTTCGCGTAGAGTTCTCGCTTCAGCTCACGGCTTTCGTGGCTTCGAACCAGCGAGAGGGAATCAGCGAAGACGCGCCCCACCACTTCTCGGGTCCTCTCGCTCCGTCGGGCGGAATGGAGCTCGTGTTCCATGGAACTGCGCTGGTCTTCGAGTTCTCGAAGTTCAGCGGTGCGGTCTTGCAGTGCCGCTTCAAGGTCGGTCATGGTGAGGGTCATCTGCTGGAGTCGCTCGTCTCGCTCGAACACGTCGTTGTGCAGGCGACGCTCGCGTCGTCGCAGCGATTCGTATTCCCGGTTGCGTTCCAGAAGGCGGCGCTTCAATTCCTCGATCTGTTCGACGAGGTAGTCGTGCTCGGCTGAAACGGACCGTGGCCCCTGCATCACACGTTCAAGTTGTTCTTCGAGTTCAGCCAACCGGCGGTCTCTGGCATCGAGCAGACCACGCAGGCGGTCGGCAATGTCTCGAAGACGCTGGCGCTCTTCTTCAAGGGCCTCTGCCGCTGCCTTTTCGACATCGAGTTGGCGCTGGCGTTCATCGACTTGTTGCTTGAGCACCCGGACTTCTTCAGCGGTCACGGAGGTGAGTCCTGCATCCGCAGCCTTTTCCAACGCCTCGACCATTTGACCGATGCGACCTTCCATCTCGCCGATCACTTCGTCCTGTTCGGTGGTCAACGTTCGAAGTTGGCTGAGTTCGGCCTCCATGGATGACCGCTCTTGTTGTGAGAGCGAGGACTGCTGTGCAGCCAATTCGTCCCTGCTGTCTGACAGAAGCCGTTCAAGATGGATGATTTGGGCTTCGTTTTCCTTGAGCGTTTGCTCCGCCTCTGCGAGTCGAGCCACCTCAGGAGCAATGGTGTCTTGGCGTTCTGCAAGGTCGAGCTCAACCACACGCAGTCGTTGCTTCACAGCGACGAGTTCGTCGTTCCGCTTCCCCAATTCGTCCCAAGCCACGAGGACCTCTTCCACGAGTTGTTCAACGGGGTAGCCTTTGAGCATCCCTTCAAGGGCCGCACGTTCGTCATTGGACGACGAACCCACGCGACGGATTCCACCGGGTGACGAACTCTCTACGGCCATACGGCAACGCATCGCAGATTTACCACACTTGAACCTTCCCAAACCTTCGCGGTTGGAAAGGGGGTATTTGCTACCCCCGGACGATGGCCGTCTCAGTTGATGGACGTGTACATGTCATCGGGCATTTCGCTGGCGAGTTTGAGGGCGCCGGCTGCGACCGAGTTGATGGGGTCTTCAACGCACCAAACACGAACATCACCGATGTCAGCAATTTCGCTAGCAATGCGGTCAGCAATGCCGTCGATGAGCGAACCGCCACCGGACAGAATGATGTTGTTGCGGAGGATTTGCTGGTATTCGGGGTCAGCACCGGCGACGTTGCGCTTGATGGCGTTGCCGATCTTCGGGATAATGAGCTCACAGGCTTCCAAGATAAGGTCGCCGATGTCAACCACCTGGCGCTTTCCGTCAACGGACAACTCCACGGTGACTTCCCGTGCTTCGCCGCCCACGTAGGAGGAGGCTTCCTTCCACTTGCGGACCATGTCCTTGGTGACTTGAGCACCGGTGTACTTCTTCTTGATGAGTTCCATCAACTGAAGGTCGAGCCAGTCGCCAGCTTCCGTGATGGTGACTTGGTCCTCATCGGTGGGGAAGGTCCCGTAGACACGAGCGATGTCGGTGGTACCGGCGCCAATGTCAACGACGATGGAACCTGCAATCTCGTCAATGCCGTAAGCGGTAGCGAAGGGCTCGGTGACCACCATGATGGCGTTCACTTGGCCTCGGAGGGTGGCCACGAGGTTGGATTTGTCCGTGAAGGAGACGTGACTTGGCGAGCAGATGACGCCGAGCACCTCGTCGTATTCTTCGGGGTCCACGGTTTCAAGGAGGTGGGACACGAACGCCTTGGCAGCGGCCAGGTTGGCTTCGTCGTCTTGGGTGACGCCGGCGGCCATGGGGCGGTAGAGGTTGCAGGCGAGCTTGTTCTTGAGGGCGTCTTCGCCGAACAAGACATCTCGACCGAGGAAGTTTCGGGCCACGGGGTCCTTTGGTCGACCGACAACGGTCTCAATCGTGTGCAGTTTTCCAGCGCTCGAAGCGATGGTTGATTGGTAGGTTCCTAGGTCAATTCCAACATACAGGCGGTCGCTCATTTTTGTTCACCTTCCCACGTGGGATGGTTAACCGAGCATGGCACTGAACTTCAAGGTTCACCTTCCGATTTTGTCGCACTTTTCTTCGTATATCCGCGCCAATTGGCTCAACGTTCATCGTTTTGCTTCGAATCGTGCAAGGAAGCGTTCTGCTGGTTTCCTGTGCTAGAAAACGGGGGCGGTTCATTCGATGCGTTTCTCGGATGATTTCGCTGACGAGTCCAGCGGGCCACCCCTGCTCCTGCGAGCACGCCGAGCAGACCTAACCACACCACTGCCGATGCAGCGTTGGAAGCAGCGTCTTCTGATGTCGCTGGCATCTCCTGGCTTGGCACGGTCAACCCCTCTGCAAGCATGAAGTTCAACGGCGTTCGATCCCCAGCAGGCGATGCATTGGTCGACGAAACGGCCATCTGAAGGCGATACCGCTCTTCCGTCCGATAGAAAGGTGGTAATTCGTCAGGGAAGGTCCACGAACATGCACCTGGTCCGGGTTCCGGTGCAGTTTTGGTGCAGGTCAGCAACACGATGGAAGGGGCCGTTTCGGCGACGATCTCAATCAGGACCTCATGACCATCGCTATCCTCGTCATTAACTTCCCAAGACACATGGACTTCCCCATCGAGACTGCTCCCGTTTTCGGGTGATGCGGTGATAATGGCGCTGATGGGGCGGTCAAGGGGGTAACATCCTTCCCCGGTTACGGGCCACGAATTGT
This sequence comes from Euryarchaeota archaeon UBA486, assembly GCA_002497765.1. Classification (GTDB taxonomy): domain Archaea; phylum Thermoplasmatota; class Poseidoniia; order Poseidoniales; family Poseidoniaceae; genus Poseidonia. Next base: position 12,704 of record DAET01000028.1, on the reverse strand, counting down.
CGGGCGTATCACAACGGTCGACATCATCAGTGACGCCGTCACTGTCCGTGTCATCGAGGCAACCATCTGCGTCGTTGTCCGCTGCGCTGGCATTCGTGTCCGGGCACGCATCCACCGAATCGAGCACACCGTCTTCATCCGCATCGTCCAGGCATCCATCTCCGTCTTCGTCCTCCGCACTGCTGTTTTCTGTGGGACAAGCATCTTCGACGTTTGCGACGCCGTCGCCATCGTCGTCACGGTGGTCGGCGGAATCCCTGTCAACGCCCTTTACGACCAAAGCAAAACCCACAGCATCACCGTCGAGACCCACCGTACCTGACTCACCGCCGGGTTGGACGTAGCGCGCCACCACGTCAACGTCGATGAAGGACGATCCGTTGATCAAGGTCCAGGGCAGGTTGATGCCAAGGGTGGTTTCGTTGGTCGCCGGGAAAGCGGCGGTATCGTTGGTATCCACTGCATCAGGATAGTAGGAGGTCGGCGTCCCGTCTGCTTGGAGTTGGTCGGCCAGTACAACCGTTCCATCCTCAAGGCGAACCCGCAGTTGAAGGTCGTCGACGATGGCGGGTTCAGGCTGGGCTGGAAACGCCATTCGGATACGAACGCTTTCGCCCTCAATCGGCGTGAGGCGTTGCGTGAACACTTCACCGGTCTGAAGGAACGGGCCTGCTGCTCCCTCCCCCGTCCAGCCCTGCCCGAGCCCTGTCAGGTTGTTCGCCTCGCCACGGTGCGCCTCAAACCATGCACCAACGCTTGATGATGTGAGCCGATAACTGTCGTGAATCCAAACATCGGCCGAAGGTGATGTGTTGTTGGCCATGATCAACGGGTCAACCAATTGACTTAGGTTGAACACGCCCCACCCGTCGTAGGGATTGTGAAGGTCCATGCCCCCCTCACCGCCGTTTCGCTGGTCTTCGGAAAGGGGCGATGCTGCCATGGCCAGGGATGCCCTGAGCAGCGGGCCTGAGGGCGTGAATCCGCCACCCAACAACACGGTCATGTTGGACGCATCATCGTTCCAAGCAGGGCGGAGATCGTCTACCGAAACCGAGACCATCGGTGCATGGGCAGGCATTAACCAACCGTCTTCGTAGAGTTGCTGAACGATGGCGGCCCCGCCTGCGGCGTGGGGTGTCGCCATGCTGGTGCCTGACGATGAGCGAAGGTTGTCGTTGTTGGTGTCCCAGAATCCATCGGCTGCTGCAGATTGAATGCTCGCCCCCGGTGCGAGCATGAAAATCCCGTCCGTCCCAATGTCTGTCGGGCCGTAGGCAGTCCCTCCCCACCGTTCAGTTTCAACGGATTTTCCGGTGGCGCTGATGGCGATGACGTTTCGCCCGTTGGCCGGCTCGAGGACACCCTCTCCACCGTTTCCTGGGGCGATGAAGGCCGCCGACCACGGCATGGCCCTGGCGTAGGCATCAAACCGCCCGGTTCGTTCGGTGTAGGCCGTGGTGTCATCGCCCCATGAATTTGAATGAATCATCGCGCCTTGAGCACTGGCTTCCCAGAGCAGTTCGTCAACAGGCGGCGGCGTCCAACCCTCTTGGGAAACAATGTCTTGAACGACGAGGAAGGCGCCATGGGCCAGGCTTGACCCGTTGGTCGGTTGGAGCCCAGCTCGCTCGCTGTATACGTCGTGGCACGCCAACGAACCGACGACATGCGTCCCATGGCGGTAATCACTGTGTCCTGGTGTATCGTTGTCGTCAATGCTGGTGTTGATCAGACGGATTTTTCGATGGTCCGGGCCAAAGACGCCAACGGCTGGATGCGTAGCGTTTGCCTCGGCATGCTGAGCGGAAGGGGACGTTGCGTTTCGAAAACAGGCATGGTCGGCATCAATGCCGCTGTCCGCCACCCCCACCACCACGCCTGCACCATTGAGTCCGACGTCCCAAAACGGGTGCCCTGACAAGGCGCCGTGTTCAATGAGGGAAGAGGCCTGACCGTTGCGTGCGTAGGTGGGAAGGACAGGCTCAACCCACAGCAGACCGGGGATGTGCAGTGTT
>DAET01000028.1:0-10290 GCA_002497765.1 Euryarchaeota archaeon UBA486 | reverse complement strand
TGTGGCGTGATTCAACGTGAGACCAAACTCATCGAGACTCATCATGATGTCACGGATGGCAAGAGCGGGAAGCCGTGGCTCCAGCAAGACGCGATAGGCCTCACTTCCTCCTTCCCAACCCTCAGGTGCTCGTAGCGCAGCGTGTTCTGCGGACTCCACTGACCAGCCTTGCTGCACGACGATCTCTTCGTTGGACCACACCAAAAGCTGCGTTGGAGAAAGGGATCGCAAGGGTTGAATCCCTTGCTCAATGAGCGTATTCCAATCGTCTGAACTCCACAAACCGCTGTCCCGGGTGAGAACGAACTCAGATTCCTCTGGGGTGATGAAATCCGGTGTTAGGTTGAGCGGCGAGAGCATCCCAGACGAAAGCGGGGCGAGGAGCAACAACACCAACCAGATGGCACCTCGCATGGATGGACCACATGCAGGTTTTGCCTCAATCTATCGGTCCCTTGCCCATCTTCCACCGGTTTCCGGCGCTGCGTCTGCGCGCCAGCGCGTTTAAGGATGGATGGCAGGTCGGAGGCCCCGATGAAGGCCTATCGAGTCTCAGGAACCGCCCCGTTTGGCAGCCAGCGCCAGCACTTCTCCTACGACCTCCCAGCAGCCGACGCCGACGCTGCCACCCACAAGGTGTACTCCACTCTCGGGTCCCGCCACCGTATCATGCGCCGGGCCATTAAGATCGAAAACGTGAGTGAGATCGACCCACGCATCTCGACCGAGCCAGCCGTGCTTCACCACTTCCGTGATGAAATTGCTGCTCAAGGCGGCCCCATCACCGTGGCTGCGGAAGAAGAGTAAATCCCCTGATAACGCCACGCCTGCAGGGCGCGGTCAAGACGGGATCGTCCAGTTTTCTGCCCAATCGAAGAGCGACTGCATGACGGGACTCAATTTTTCTCCGTCGGACGAGAGCGAATAGAGGTTTGATTGCGGCATCGCTGGATTCATGGAACGAACGACCAATCCATGAGCTTCCAACTCCTTGATGCGGCGCGAGACGGTCGTTGACGAGGCGCTGACCAACTCCTTCAACTGCGTGAATCGAACCGGACCGCTCGCCCGGTCCAGCACCATGAGAATGTGAAGAGATTTTGATTTGGTCAACACCTCAAGGACATCGTCCACTTTACCGTACGTCGGACTGCAATGTTCGTTCACGAGATGCCACCTTGGCCTTTGGACGATTTCAACGCACATAAAATCAAGTCACGGCGGTGTTACCGTCTTGATTGAGTGCACACCCTCTCATCGCGGGCTTCTTCAACCCCAAGCAACTCCGAGGGCTGAGCGACATGGTCGACCGAGCCCAACTCCAACGCTTGGCCCAAGAGGTTGAAACCCTCCGGAAGCGATTGGATGAGATCAACCTTCGAATTGAACAAGTTGATGCGGTTCTCGCTGAGCATGCCATCACCGACGCAGTGCTCGACACCCTGCTGTCCCACGAAGACGGCCGAACCATCTCGACCCACCTTCCCATTGGCTCGGGCGTTAGTCTCCCCTACCGGCACGATGGTGAACAGGAAGGGACGGCGCTGGTTGACTTGGGCACCGGCGTGTTTGGAGAACGGCCGTGGAGTGATGTTCGCACCATCACGCAACAGCGGCAAGCCGACATTCAACACCTCCGCGATGAACTGAAAGAACAATCGGACCAAACCGAAACCTCACTGGCCAAGGCCGCCCAGACGTTCAATCAACTGGCTGAACAACTCAAGCAGCCCGCCCCATCCGCCACCCCAGCGACTGCATCCCCTTCCCAAGAGGAATCCACGCCCGAACCAGCGGAGTCTTCGGCTGAAACCACGCCACGCCGTGGACGCCGTCGCGGTATGTTTGGCGGCGATTTGACACTTGACGACTGAGGCATCGCCATGGGATTGTTTGACCGTTTCCGAAAGCGCGTTCACGAGGTGGCCGAGGAGACGGACGGCGACGCCCTCTCCGTTGAAGCCACATCGGAAGAAGCCCAGGCGCTCCTTCAGCAACCGGATGATGCACCTGTTGAAGCGCCAATGCAATCCCCGCCTCAAGCCGCACCCGAGGACGACGATGATTGGGATGACGTGGACGAGGAGCCCACGCAAACCCCACCTCAAGATGACGACGATGATTGGGACACATGGGACGACGACGAACCCGTGGCTCCTGTTCACCTCACCAAGAAGGAACGGAAATTCCTTGAACGCCAGCAAAAAGAACGGAAGAAGCGAGAAGCCAAGGCCAAGAAGGCGATGAAGAAACGCGGCGCCGTCGACGTGGCTCGCCCGCAAGGTTCCAAAGTGGACCTCTCCATGATGCGAACCACCACCGGTCGCCAGCTGGTTCAGGTGGCGCAAGCACCCAAAGGATCCAGTCAAAGGGCGGCCATTCAGATGGAAGACGGTCAGTCCGTTGACATCGACCTTGGGGGCGGCGTTGTGTCCGAGGGCGGACGGGTCATCAAGCCCGGTGAGGCACTTGACAACCTGCTTGAAGAATTGGAATGGGTGCTGCTCGAATCCGACATCTCATCTCAGGCTTCAAGCGCCATCATCGACAGCCTTCGCAACGCGTTGGTCGGGGCTCGTCTGCGTCGAGGCGCAGAACTTTCCAAAGTTCTGGAAGCCGCGCTCAAGCGTGCCCTCCATGCGCTACTCCAAGCGGGGTACTGGGACTTTGACGCCACGGTGGACGGCTTCATTGAAGCGGGCGACCTTCCCGTGGTCATCATGCTCGTGGGCGTGAACGGAACGGGGAAAACCACCACGGCGGCCAAGATTGCACAACGCCTGCTCAACAACGGCCGCAGCGTGATTGCAGCGGCCGGCGACACCTTCCGTGCGGGCGCCATTCAGCAGTTGGAATCGCATTGTGAGCGATTGGGCATCCGGTGCATTTCCAGTCAGCGGGGTGGCGATTCCGCTGCCATCGCTCGGGACGCCATCGATTCGGCCAAAGCCAAGGGCATTGACGTTGTCTTGGTCGATACGGCAGGGCGCATGCAGAACAAGACCAACCTCATGAACGAACTCAACAAGGTCCGAAAGGTCACGAACCCCCACCTGACGTTGTTTGTTGGTGACTCGCTCGCTGGGAACGATGCCGTTGAGCAGGCCAAGATGTTCCAGGACATCATGCGCTTTGACGGAGCGGTTTTGACGAAAATGGACACCGACGCCAAGGGCGGCGCCGGGCTTTCCATCGCTTACGCCACCGGACGCCCGATCGTGTTTGCCGGTGTTGGCCAAGGCTACGATGATTTGATGCAGTTCAATCCGGATTGGCTGCTCGACCAGTTGTTTGAATGAGGGCGTAGGGAAGAAAAACCTCCTCTGCTGATGGTTCACCATGACGGAGATGTTTGCTGACGAGGACGCTGCTCGGTTTTTCCAAATGGTTCAGATGCTTCAACGCTCAACCTTGCTGCAGATGGGCTATTTGCCCGACCAGTCCGGCACCTACCATTACAACATGGGCGAGGCGCGAGAGGGCATTGAGGTGCTCCGCATGTTTCAGCGAAAAACCGAAGGAAACCTAAGTTCGCAAGAGACGCAGATGCTTCGTGCCGTCATCAGCGAACTTCAGATGCAATTCACGCAGGCGCCGCAACGCAAGCGAACGCGCGACGAAGAGGAAGCGCAGAGCGACGTGATTCGTGAAACCTTCTCCCAACCCCAAGACGGCCCCGTCGAGGACCTCTCAACTCCGGTCAAAGGAGAAGAAGAATAGCGGTTGTTTGATGAGTCGGCGCCTGTTGCATAGGACCGGTAGGCATGGGATTGGTCACCGAAGTAGATGATGCAGCAGCGCCAACGGTGCTCATTGTCGACAACAACCCCATGTCCTCGTTGCGACTGTCGAATTTGTTCAAAACTCGAAATTTCAACGTTGAGTTGTGCGAAGACGGCGATCAAGCCGTGGACGAGTACATCCGCCTTGACCCCGAACTGGTCGTGCTCTCGCTGGACATCCCGTCCCTTGACGGCCATCTTGCCGCCCTGGAGATGCGTGAGCACGGTGGCGAGAGCCGCATCGTCTTCATCGCCCCGGCTCGCATGGCCGACACTGCTCGAAACGCCGCCTACTCTGCTGGCGCCGTCGCGTGGTTGCAGAAGCCGATTTCCGGAGAAAGTTTGGAATCGGCTTGGTCCACCATTCTGGGCACGATTCCCGAGGCCCCTGGTCTTGACGACCTCGACGAACTTTACCCCGACCGGGTGAGCGTTGAGGAAGACACAGGCCCGATGGTTGCCCCGCTTCCGTTGCCCTTACCCGGACAACTCCCCCCGCTCGCTGAATTGCCTGCCTTGGATGCCCTTCCGATGGTGGCCGTGGAACCAGCATCCAGCAAGCCGAAGAAAAGCAAGAAGCGACTGGTTGTTTTGCTGATCATCGCAGCGGTGGCCGGCGGAATTGGCTACGCCTATCAACAGGGCATGTTACCTGTCTGACCATCAGTGACAACATGAGCATCGGGCGCACGCCCAACCATGGTTTTCATAACGGACCATGCTCCGACTGAGTTCATGGAGAACAAAGCCATCACAGCCGTCGCTCTTGTGCTGACCTTGCTTTTGGCCGGTTGTTTGAACGTCGATCCCGATGTGGACGTGCCCGATGTGGTGCTTCCTGATGATTGGTCCAGCATCACCGCACGAACCGTGGCGAGCCCTCAACTCTTCGCTTACGACGATTGCGACGACCTTGAAGCCGCCCTCAAGCGATCCATTGAGGAACAGTACCGTGTTGAACTTCTTCAAGCGGTCGCTGAACAGTATTACTACAACGATTTCATGTGGGCTGAGGACGCTGAAATGGCCATGGATGATGGCGCGGTGGCCGACAGCAGTACATCGGCTCAACCACGCACGACACCAACCCGTGTGGAGGGGGAGGATTTCTCAGGCACCAACAACCAGGAAGCCGGCGTTGACGAAGCCGACTTCGTCAAGACCGACGGCTACCACATCTACTACCTCCAAGGGAAGAACCTGCACATCTTTGGCGTCCCAGAATTCGGCGCCATTGAGGCAGCGTCAACCATGACCTTCTCCGACAGCACGCCCGTGGCCATGATGCTGGACGGCGACCAACTCGTGGTCATTTCCACCATGTACCCGTGGGCCATCTCGAACAACCATCCAGTGGCTGACGCCATGGGGTGGGACGAAGAATACAACATGTGGCGAAGCAACAGCCTCACCAAATTCACCGTCATTGACATCACCAATCGCAGTCAGCCAGAGGTTGACCGAGAACTCTTCATCGAAGGCTCTTACATCACGGCTCGAGAGGTCAATGGCACCGTCCGAACCGTGACGCACGCCTGGATGAACGTGCCCGGTGTCTCTTCATGGCTGAATTTCCCATCCGGTTATTGGAATCTCGAATACGACGACCCGCTTCGTTTGGAAATCCGAGAGAAACTTGCCTTCCAACAGATGCAGCGCAACAGCGAGGTCCTGGAACGTTTGTCGCTTGAGGATTTGATTCCACAAGTCTACGAATACAGCAACGGCGAGGTGGTTCTTCACACCATGAGCGATAACGCGTGCCGGGAATTCGTGGCGCCGGAGGACAGCATCGATCGGGGCATTTCCAGCATCTTCTCCCTTGACCTGGCATCCTCTTCCTTTGACTACGAGGTTGACCACATCGTCGGTACCTACCCGCAAGTTTACGCTTCAGCCGACGTCTTGGTGTTGGCAGAATCTTCCTTCTCTGGCTGGTGGTTCTGGGGCAACGACGACATGGACGAGATGACCAACCTCCACACCTTTGACATCAGTGCGCCGGATGCCACGCTGTACACCGGCTCGGGGCGCATCGACGGGACGGTTCTGAATCAATTTTCCATCTCCGAATACGAAGGTGTACTTCGGGTCGCTACCACGGTCGGTCAGTGGGCGCGCTGGTGGATGGAAGACCCCGAACCCATGTCATCCCAATTGGTGACGCTCGTTCGCTCGGTGGACGTGGACACCGACCAACAGGTGCTGGTCGAAGCCGGAAAGGTGGGCGGCATCGCTCCAGGTGAGCGTATTTGGAGCGCTCGGTTTGACGGCGACCGAGCCTACATCGTGACGTTCGAACAAATTGACCCGCTGTGGGTCATCGACGTCGCAGATGAAACCAACCCCATGATTCTTGGCGAACTCAAGGTGCCCGGTGTTTCCACGTACATTCATCCCCTCTCCCGAGATCATTTGTTGACCATTGGGTTCGGTCCGGCCAACGAGGACGGCACCGGGCTTGATTGGGCAGGCACCCAACTGTCGTTGTTTGACATCAGTAATGCCACCGACCCACAACAGGCCGACGTGCTACGGCTTTCGCCGGTCAGCCGGGAGAACGCATACTCGTGGACTTGGGCGCGTTCGGAAGCCACGTACGAGCACAAAGCTTTCCAGTATTGGGAGCCCAAGTCCATGCTTGCTGTGCCGCTCTCAACGTGGCGGTGGGTGAGGCTCGACGATCGCTACAGCCACGGCCATTACGAATACGTCAGCAAACTGATGCTGGTGGAGGTCAACGAGTCCGACGGCGAACTCAAGACCTACGGCGAGGTGAACCACTCGTCGTTGTTTGACACCGATGGCGAGTCCTACTGGTGGGGCGAACACACCATTCGACGCTCGATTTTCATGGGCGATTTCGTCTACGCCATCTCCTCTGCCGGCGTCACGGCGACCAACCTCTCCACCATGGAAGAATCCGACAGCCTCACCATCCCCCGCTCATCTCCGTACGACTACTACGAGGACGTGGCCGTCGCCGAAACAGACGATACGGATGAAGAGAAGGAGCGTGAGCAAGAAGACTCACCTTCGTCGGGTGAAGTCGACGGTGAGGACCGGGCCGACGACGGCGCCGAGGAAGACGGCCCATCCTCTGGCTCGGACGGCCGCTGAAACCAAGTTGATGCTCCAGCCCCACCCCCACCCTTCTTGAGGCACGGCGAATTCAACTGATTCATGCGCACGACGATCGGCCTTGTTGGGTGCGGTCGTTGGGGCACCGTTCACCACGCCACCCTGACGTCGCTGAAACAGCGAGGCCATCTTGACCGCCTGGTCGTGTGCGATATCGACGGTCAAGCGCTCGAGGGCGTCGAGGCGGACGGGCATTACCGGTCCATCGAAGACATGTTAGCCGAGGAAGACCTCACCGGCGTGGCCATCGTCACCCCTCCGGAAACGCACCTGTCGTTGGCCCGCCAAGTGGTGGCTGTCGACCTCCCAGTGTTCATTGAGAAACCGTTGGCCTCCTCCACTGAAGACGAAGCAGATTTTCTTTCAATGCTCCCCGAAAACGCCACTGCGATGGTCGGCTATTTGCTCCGCCATCACGCTGGTTTGAATCGAATCAAGGCAGCCATCGACGATCACGCCATGAACATCGAAACCATCAGTTATCGACGCAGAACAACCCGCCCAAAGCCCGAAGGCGCTGACCCGTTGAACACGCTGGCGGTGCACGGCCTTGATACGGCCCGCTACCTCACGGGGCATCCGCTGGTTGCCATGGACGTCAAAAAATTGGAGATGACCGAATCCTCTGCCAACATTTGGCTGGGGACGCAGTCATCCATCATCACCATCGATGTCGCATGGGAAGCCGAAGAAGAACAGCGAACCCTCGCGGTTCAGGGAACGACGAGTGGGGCGGTGCTTGATTTTGGAACGGGCGATGTCGCTTGGTATGCAGGGTCCGGGTTGGATGAGTCGCCTTTGGTCGAGTATTTCCCTTCTCAGCCGCTTGAAGAACAATGGCTGAGCTTCCTTCAACGCATAGCAGATGGGGTGCCTGGTGTTGTTCCTGAACCTGAATCACTGTTGGACCTGAGTGCGTGGCTGTCCCAACACCGTCCAACGGAATCAGCCCCACGCTAACCCTCCTTTGCGAGAATTGAAGAACGCCGTGCGCTTGGCCGAAACCATGGGCCTCTCAATGAACACCGTCCAACGCATGCTCGGTGCAAGTTTGGTGGCCAGTTTGGGCGTGTGGTTCCTGCAAGGCACCGTGATGGACGCCGTGCTGACCCTCATTGCGCTCTGCGCCTTGACCGGCGTGGTTTGGGCCCTTTCGGAGCGAGAATCCACGTTTGCTTATCTGAACCTCAACGGCAGTGGCCCGTGGAACATGTTGGCCGTGCTGGCCACCATCGTGGTTTTCGCACAGGTCTCAATTTCCATCTGGGCGTTCCCCACGGTGGGCGCCTACATCCTCTCCCTGTCGTTCATCGGCTCGTTCTGGGTGACGGGCTACATGATGCAGCCCAATGGTGCTTGATGCACATCGAAACCCCCTTCCTCGTGCGAAGTGTCAAAGGCCTGCGCTGACGACCTGTTGACCGATGGCAACCCACGGTGACCACCCATCGCTTCCGGACCACCTTGAGTCGCTGCTGATGGAGGACGTTCACACGGTGTTCCTGAAAGCTGACTGCCCGCCAAGAGTCAAGCGCGGCGCCATCGGTTCACTCAAACTCGTTGAAGCAGAATCCTCCGTCGCCAATTGGGACACCCTTACGCTTGAACAGCTCGAGGAAGACCTCGTTGCCTTGGTGGAAGAGCACCGTCATCGCAGCGATTGCTTTCTGGAAATCGACCGGAAAGGTTGCCGCGTGATTCAACTCGGTGATCTTCGCATCACCTCGGCCTGGCCCCCGTTTTCTGACGCCCGTGAAATCACCGTTGTACGACCGGTGGCCAAACTCAGCCTGGGCGATTACGACCTCGATCAGCGCTTGGTGGACCGACTGCGTAACCACCATCGTGGCGTGTTTATCTGTGGCCGCCCTGGTTCGGGCAAAACCACCCTCGCCCAAGCCATTGCCGAGTACCTTGACACCGAGGTGGGGGCGTTGGTCAAGACGATGGAGGCGCCAAGAGACCTGCAGCTTGCTGACCGCATTACGCAGTATGCACCGCTCGAGGGCGACCTCGAAAAGACGGCTGAGATCATCTTCCTCGTTCGTCCCGACTTCGTCATCTTTGATGAAGTCCGGCGCGCCAGAGATTTCGAGATCTTTGCTGACGTTCGCCTCGCCGGTGTTGGACTGCTCGGGGTGACGCACGCCAACTCCGCCCTTGAGGCCATCCAGCGCCTCATTGGCAAAGTTGAGTTGGGCCTGGTCAGCCAAGTCCTGGACACCATTCTTCACGTCGAGTCTGGAAAAATTCAGCAAGTGTTGGAGTTGCGAATGACCGTCAAACCACCCACCGGCATGCAGGAAGAATTGGCCCGACCGGTCATTGAAGTGGTTGAATTCCCGAGCGGCAAACTCACCCACGAAATGTTTGCTTTTGGCTCCGAAATCGCCGTTGTCCCGCTCGAAGGTCGTGCGACAACCAACGATTTGTCTCCCGTAAGGGCGATGGCGAAGGACCGCATTGTCGAGACGGTTCGACAGTGGGTTGGGGTTGAATGTCAGGTCCGGTTTTCAAGCGATACCTCAGCCGTCATCTACGCTCCCTCAAACATGATCTCCACGTTGGTGGGGCGCGGAGGCGAGAACGTCAAACAACTGCAAAACGAACTCGGCGGCATGCGACTGAGCATTGAGTCGTTTGACGACATGCCGGAAGGCATGGAGCAACCCAACAGGTTCTGGCAGGACAACCGGAAGAAAGGAAACGCTTGGGAAAACCCACGCCGGAAAGGAAAATCCGCTCGCAGGCAACAACGAAAGCGTTGACTTGACGGGCGCTGGATATCTTCGCTTCGAGGTTGATAATGGGACATCCTTTAAATGTCAAACACAGGAGGTCGGAGCAGTGAGGTCTCACGATGTCCGATGAAGGAACCCCCGCTGCGACCGGCTTGGCCGGGTTTGTGCTTGAAAACCGATCGTGGATGCACGTCGCATCCCTTCTCATGATCGTCTACGCCGTGTGGGCCGTCATTGAAGTGCTATCCAACACCTGGTTCCACGGCCTCCAGCCCTTGACCATCTTTGAGACGGGCACGGAAACCAACATTGACCCGGATGACCTTCAGCGCAACAACAGCGGACTGATCATCGCATCCGGCGCTGTCTTGGGCCTGTTCGGCCTTTTCGCTCAGTATGTCTACCGTGGTGCACCCATGGTTGACTCGTCCATGGCCGCTGCCGCTGCCATGATTCTCGACCAGGCCGCTGCCGACCGAGTGTCCGAGGAAGACATCATCTCCAAGGCTGAAGAAGCCGCTACTGCCGCCGCCGCCGAAGTGGCCAAGGAAACGGCAGAGGACACCGTCATCGAGATGCTCGACCCCGATGCAGATGCTGAGGACGAAGATGACGATGACGATGAC
>DAET01000010.1 GCA_002497765.1 Euryarchaeota archaeon UBA486 | reverse complement strand
GAAAGAAAAGAAGGCCAGAAGGGCCGCCGTAGCGGCCCTTCCGGCGTTGTACACCTCAAAGAGGTGGATGTGCTTCAGCAGAGGTTAGGGATCAGTAATCCCAGTCCTTGCCTTCGCCGCCTTCACCGTCTCCACGGGAGAGGATGAATGCACCTGCGATGAACGCCACGATGACCACGCCACCGATGAGACCCCAGGTCCAGGTTGGAACGCTGGAAGAAGCATCGTCGCCGGTGTCGCCAATGGTGCCGTTGCCGTCGTTCGTGTTGCTGTTGTCACTCACACGGGTGTCGATGATGGAGTTCATCGAAGCAGCAGCGTCCATGTTGCCCAGAGCGTCCATGGGCACAGCGGTGAAGAAGTACTCTTGACCGGTGCGAACGGCAGGCATGTCGATGCTCACAGTGGTGGCGTCAGCACCCATGGCAGCGTCGGGGCAGGGCGTAGGCATCTCACCGATGGTGAAATCCTCGGTGGACCAGCAAACGTGCCACATGGCCACGTCGCTGGAATCGCCGGACACTTCCCACGAGACAACCCACTGGCCGTCTTGGGCAGCCACAGCAAGATTCGTTGCTGCGACATCGCCGTCAACTTGCTTGTCAGCCACGACGCTGGCGATGCCAGGGGTGGAACAGCCTTGCTCGTTGCAGACGGCGACTTCAAGGTGGTAGGTCTCACCGTGCGTGGTTTGTGAACCACTGTAGGTGTAGGTGCGGTCCTCGTCAGCCACGGTGGCTTCGAAGGCGTCATCGCAATCGGCTTGTGCGGCACAGATGCTCACGACAATGCTGTCGGAGTTCAGCAAGGTACCGGTGATGTCCCAGGTCATGGCGATGGCGCCACCACGCTGGGCTTCAGCGCTGAATCCACTGACGGAGGCGTCAGGGATGGAGGCTTGGGCGAGTTCACCGCCCATGAGGACCATCTTACCGGAGGGGACAACAGGGCTGTTGTCGGGCACGTCGTAGGTGAACATCTCGGTGGTGGCGTCAACATCGGTCGAAGCATCGGACAAGAGGATCCACTTACCGGAGCCGTCAATGTACCACAGCGAGGTGGCTTCAACGTCCTTGGCAACGATGACCGAGATGGATTGGTCGAGCACGTCGCTGGCCGTGTAAGTGGTGCTTGGCGTGTAGTCCATGGCAGCCACGGCAGCGTAGGTGCCGGTGAAGCCTTCGAGTTGAACAGCATCGTAGGAGGAGGTATCTGCGTCCGTAAAGGACGTGATGGTGTACTCCGACTGCCCGTTGTAAACCAAGCTGTACTGGACTTCGATGCCAGCATCGCTGGTAGCGGTGGCGACAGCACTGTTCCAAACGAACATGTCAATCTCTTGGGACACTTCGCCAGCGTGGCTGTCGGTGACGACCACGGTGACCGGTGAGTTTCCGATGAAGTCAGGGAGCACAGGCGAGGTACACACCGTGGCACCTTCTGCTTGCGTTCCAGAACAACCACCGATTTCACCGCCGGGGTAGGAGTAAGCGAAGCTCAGTCCTTCACCCGAGGGGTCGTCGACGTCAAAGGCCTCAACGGCGAAGACCAGCGGGGATTCCTGGGCCACGACGATGTCGCCTTCCGTGGTCAGCTCAAAGGAGGTGATCACAGGGAGATTGTTGATGACGTCAATGACCATCGTGGCACCGTTGTTGCTGGTGCGCTGGTCCGTGCCGCCCGACCATGGCATGGGGTCCGTGTCGGTGCTGCCCTTGGAGTTCATGGTCAAGGTCATGTCAAAGGTGTACTCACCAGGCTCAAGGGTGGTCTGAACACAGACAGCACCGGTTGGGGCTTGTCCACCGAGCGGAGAGTACACGTAGGGCATGTCGATACCGACGGTGCACTCATTCATGGTGCCGGTGGTCAGGGTGGTACCGTCAAGAGCGATCGAGTACGAGACGTTCCAACCGTAGGCCTTGTTCGGATCACTGCCTCGGTGCTCAACATCTGCGTAGAGGAGGGAACAACCCACGTTCAGGTCGCCGTCCTCACCTTCTTGCGTGAAGGTGCTGGCAGCGCCCGTACAGTCGGAGTTGTAGCCTTGGTAGATACCCATACGCGAGATGCGGATGTCGTCGTAGGTGACCTTGCTGCCGGTCAGTTCATCGTAGTCCGTCTTGGGACGGTCATCGTTGTTCTGCAGCACTTCACAGAAGTTGGCCCACGTGGTAACGTTCTCGTTGCCTTCGGTGGCTTCCTCAGACTCAATGCACTCGTCGTACTGGCCGTAGAGGGTGTAATTGGCCACTTCTGCCGTGATTTCGAACTGTGCGTTCGCATCACCGGTTGGAATCAACTCACCGGACATTTCCCATGCGGTCTGGTAGGAAAGGACCGAGCGGGAACCCGTCTGCGTAGCGTTGGGGTCCGTCTCGTTGGCATAGGTCTCCACCGTCTGTGTGGTACCCACGGTCACGTAGGAGATGCCTTTGATGTCGTCGCTGCCGAGGGTGGCAGTGGCAACTTGGCCGGAGGTCTCCAGTCGGATGTTGACCTCGCGGGGGTTGAAGTTCTCGGAGCCGTCAGCGGTGACGGTCAGCTTGAACTGGGCGCTTTGAAGGCTGCTGGCATCGAGGCTGGACGTGTCCATCTCTTCACCGGAACCGTCGAGCCAGGTGAGGTCGACTTCGATGTCGTACCAGTCCTCAACGATGACGTAGACGAGTTCAGCGTCGTTGGAGGTGTCAGCGTCGATTGGGCTGTCAACGGCGATCTCTACCATGTACTCGCCTTGCGTAGGCGTCCACACGATGTCAGCGCCGCTGCGCTGGAGAGTCAGCTTGCCGCCGCCGAGGAAGGCTCCTGCGGCGAGTGGGTTGGTGGTGGAATCGAAATCACAGATGGTGCCGTCGTCGCACATGGCGTCAACGTTCTCCCACACGAGGTCGTTTCCAGCGGCGTCTTTGGCGATGCCGCCGACGGCCTGAGAAGAGTCGGTCAAGTAGATGGTGACCGAGTAGGACAACTCTGTGATGTCCGCATCGCCAACGTTCTTGATGAAGGCCGAGAACGTGACCTCTTCACCCACTTGGAGGGTGTTGCGGCAACCAGCGATGTTGCACGTGCTTTCTTTCGGCGTTGTGATGGCAACCACCGACGCATCTGCTCCTGCACGTGCGCCGGTTTCGTCGATTACCACTTGTTCTTCAAGCTCGTGGATGTCCATGCCGGCGAAGAAACTCGTCAACATCAACAACACGAGAATTACAGGTGTCATATTCTTCATGTCAATACCCCCGAAGGTTCGGTATCCCTCCCCACGCCATGCGTCGTATTTATACTATGGGCCCTATGAATACGGGAAAAAATGACCCATTATCGCTGATTTACGCACTTAATCGGCAGGCTGTGCCGTTG
This sequence comes from Euryarchaeota archaeon UBA486, assembly GCA_002497765.1. Classification (GTDB taxonomy): domain Archaea; phylum Thermoplasmatota; class Poseidoniia; order Poseidoniales; family Poseidoniaceae; genus Poseidonia. The sequence goes on along the minus strand of DAET01000010.1, from coordinate 21,462 downwards.
ATTTAGCAGGAAAACGGCGTTTCCGTTCAAATTTGATGCCCTCGGCATTGTGGAGTTATTTTTACACCGCTCTGAGCGCAGCAGAAGGTGGAATAGCCGCTGCTCGACGGACCGGGAGAGAGGTGGTGAACAGCACGACCGCCCACGAAAGAAGGAACAAGAAACCAGTGCCCAGCCACGGGAACGAAAACACGGCACCTTCTGCCTTCCATAGCGCGTTGTAGAGCATCACATGAAACCCGTAGCCGATCACCAGGCCGTTGAGCAACCCCAAGACCGCCACCCACGAAACTTCAACAGAAAACAAGCGGAGGACATGCCGTCGCCTGAACCCAATGGCTCGGAGCATGCCAATGGTGGTCTTTCGCTCGCTTACATTTCGAACCGTTACCACCCCGATGCCAGCAACACCGACCAACAAGCCAAGTGCGAGGTAGCCTTCGAACAGTGAGAGGATGGCCAGCACCAGGGATTGGATGATCATGATTTCATCGGCCACCGTTTGGACATTGACGTTCCGGGCAGCCAGTTCAATGTCCAGCACTTCCTCAAGCTCTGCAGCTGCGAGTCGCTCATCCAGCGTTTTTCCTTGGGCAGCACCGACCGTCCCGTCAAATTCAGGCGTGGCATCTGCGCTGGGGGAGACGCTCACATACATCCGAGTGATGGCTCCGGAAAACTGTTCTTCCACCGGTTCTGCGTTCATCCAAACACCTGGCGAGAAGATGTACGACGACTGTTTGAGAAAGCCGCCAACCACAGCATTTCGAGTGTTTTTTGGATTTGAGAAATCAATTAGCGAAATCGAATCCCCAATTGAAAATTGCAGCGGGACAAGCGTGGTGCCATCGGCGGTTGATTCCAAGCCAAACGACGCATCGAGGAACACGATGTTGTCGAAGGCAGCCATGGCAACCCAGGCCTCTTCGGATGAGTTCCCGAGGGAGGAATCCCATGCATGAAGCGGGAGACCCCCGTGCTGAATAAACCCGTCATCAACACCCCTCAAAAGGTAGGGCATTCGTTCACCGCTGACGTCCTCGAGATGAACAGGCGCCCGATACACGGCCCCCACAGCGTCGATGTTGTCCAGCGCTGGGTGCTCAATACCCCACGTGGCCGGATCCTCCCCCAAATCGATGGGCCGAGACCTCGTCGAGGTCAGAAGAAGCTCAAATTCACCTTCTGCTTCTTCGACGAAATCCGACGAATAGGTGTCAAACTGTTCGGTGTAGCCAGCGAGCACCACGACCGAAAACATCGTGATGGAAAACATCCCCATCACCACCGCTGTTCTCAGCGGATGTGCCAATGGATGGGCAAGGGCCACCGAACCTACCGGACCGGTTCGCCTCAACACCCAACGTTGCTTGGCCAGCCAACCCACGGCCTGAGGAGCCAAACTGGTGAGAACCATAACACCAGCGAGCACTTGCAGCAAACCCAACACGATGAACGCCAATTCGTTGGCTTCCATCTGTGCCCGCAACGGGTCAACGGGAGCAAGGAACAGCGTCCAGAGAAGGAACAACAGGCCGACCGCACCGAGGGTGTTCCTGGCTGCATAGCGAGTCCAGCGATTGGCAGGACGGGCTCTGTTGAGGAGAACGGGAAGTTCCCATGTCAGCAGCGGCGTGAACAGCAGAATAAGGCCGCTGCCCAACAGAAGATAAGTCCCGTAGGCAAAGGGAGAGGAGAGGCCGGAAAGAAGCAGCGAGAGCCCACACAAGCCAACCAAACCCAAGGCCATGATTTGAAGCAAAAAGACGCCCCATGGCACCCCGTTCTTGATCACCGCTCGAGCACCACGAAGAGCTCGAACAATGTTGAGTTGAGCGTTGTAAAGTGCGCTGGACCAAAGGATGAGCAACGCCAACAACGTTCCCCAAATCCACCCCGCAAGGAAGGAATCAGCCGTCCAATCAAAGACGAAATTCGTCGCATCAACGGATGAAAAGATCGATGAAAAGCCTGCTGAGATGATCCATGCGAGTCCAAGACCCAGCAACGAACCAAGCCCGCTTGCGATGAAGGCCAACGTCGCCCCCTCGAGAAGAAACAGCGCCCGAGCATCGCTTCTGCGCAGGCCAAGGGCCCGCACAGTGGCGACCTCACTTCGCCTGACATCCGCCAGCAACATGATGATGGTCAACGACAACAAGACACCTGCAGCGATCGTGAAGGTCCCAAAGACAAGGAACATGGCCGAAAGGGCGCCCGATGATGCCTCTGCTTGCTCAGCGGCCTCCAACTTGACAGCAGCGAGGCGAAGGTGGATGTCCTCGGCTTCACTGCGCTGGTCAAACCACGCCGTCATGGCGTCCAAGCTTGTGGTGTTTCCATCGCTGAAACCCGGACCTGCAAACATGAGCAATGAGCGGTCATCCTCCTCTGCCAAGGCGAGGACCTCGGCGTCAGAAAGCGACACCAAACCGAGGACCACCGCATCCAAATCAGCGAGTTGCTCAAAGCCGCCAATCGCCGTGTAATCTCCGTCGTACTGCAGTGTTGTTGACGAATCGTTCCCGTAAGCGTACGGGAGGACACCGGTCATGTCGAGGAGGTCACCGCCTTCGAGGCCCAACGCCTCCAATCGGGCAGAGGTCAACACCTTCCCTTCAGCGACTTCGAGGGTGGCGCCCTCGCCCCCAAAGGCCAGCACCATCTGAGGCAGTTTTCCAAAGCCAGGTGCGTCGGACAACACGGGAAGGCGAACGCTTTCGACAACATTCGTGGTTGCTTCCAATCGCAGCAAGCCGTGCTCAAAGGAGCACCATGTTTCGCCTGTCTCCAAAACCATCGCGGCTCGGCCGTTGCAGGGTTCAGGCACCTGCATCGTTTGATCGGAATCAAACGGCCATGCCTCGGCGTCGATTTCTTCCATGTCGATGAGGGGCAGAGCACCACGGTAATGCGTGCTTGACAAGAGGCCTTCAACCCGGAGAAAGAGAGCGTTCTCCGCCGTCCTGAGGTCGTAGGAGAGCACCGTTCCGGGGAGAGAAAACGTGAGGTTTGACGAGGCAAGCGTGCTCAGGTTGTTGTCCAGGGTCAAAACCTCCAGTGAACCGGCGTGTTCGATCAGCGTGTACCACACGTCGTCGCCCCGAGTAACACCTTGAGGCGTTCCTTCGAGGGGAACGGAAAACCGTTCATCCTCGTCGGTGAGGTTGGTGTCCGCCACGATCATACGTTGGCCGGACAGGAAGCCCACACTGCTGTTGTTTTCACTCCATGCAACATCGACCATTCGGTCGCCCTCATCAACTTGCCAAAGCCAGGCGTCGTTGGTGCTCAAGCGCTCAAAACCCAGGCCGTTCGCAGTGAGATGCCAAAGCGCATCCTCCGCCACGACCAAACGGTCAACCGTGGTATCGGCGAGGGTGAGAAGCGGTTCATCTCCGACCTGTAATTCGACCAGAGGGGCCTGCAGAACTTCGAGAAGCGTGGCGTCAGGATAGAGGGCTGTCCGGTTCTCTCGAAGAGCGGCGACATCCTCACCGTCCAAACGTTGGAGCCCGTTGGAAGAGGACACCGTGAGCGATGATGTGGCATCGTCCACGGTCCACACAATGCCGACATCCTCCGCTGTGAGCACGTCATCAAACATCTGTTCGAGGGTTGCAAGATGGTTTCGGATAGCGTTCTCTGACAGGGCTGGTTTGAACGACAAGGCGATGCGGGTCAGTTCCCCGTCCATCTCTAAGAGCCCTTGAGCGGTACGCAAGTCGAGGAACACAGCCGGAGAACGCGTACCCGCCATGGCCCCTTGGCCTTCGTTGGGAACCACGGCCAGCACCTCAACACTGTGTGTGGTGCGTACCCGTTGATTGTCTTCGGTGATGAACGCGCCCAACTCGAGTGCATCGCCGACACCGACCTCAAGAGCGTCAGCAGCCACATCGTTGATCGCCACGCCCGGCGTGGTTCGCACTTCGTTGGCAGCGGCGATGTCAGAAAACCGGTAGCCGTTAGCAGGGTCCAAGGCCTGCCAAACGGACTCGCCGTCAATTGTGGCGTTGTGAGCAAACAAGGAAACGGAAGGTTCGGCGAGCCCAGAATCTGCGGAAAGGCTGACCGAAGAGGTCAGCCCGAACTGACGACCACGAAGGTCATCGGCAAGCCCGGTGTTTTGTTGGAGCGACGACCAGTAGCGAACGCCGATGTCTTCGTCAAAGGCGACGGCAACACCTGTCATGGGGTCAAAGCCAGCGATGATCACGTCGGTCTCGCCGTAGGCGGCTTGGACCTCGCGCCCGACCGTCGCATCAAGGGAATCGCCCACCACCAAAGACGAGGTGATGATGGCGGAAGCGATGATTAAGCCAGCGAGCATCAACGCTGATTGTCGTTTGCGCCGAACCATGTTTTCCCTCGCCAAACGCCACACCAGCAAGCGTTGCGGGAGGAGAAGTGGTTGAACGAACATCATCGAAAGGGTGCCGGCCAGGAAGCCTCCGGCGACAGCGGTCGCGGCGGACAAGCCGAGCCAAGACAGCAGCGCCAGCCCCAACATACCGTCAACTGAACCGGAGACGAGAAGCAGCAGCCGAGTCGACCACGAGGCTTCACCCCACCGACCGGAGAGGTACAGGCCGACCGTGCTCATCGCCAGCAGAGCTGACGCCACGAGCACGTACCACAACAGCAACATCATTCCTCCTCGGTGGGCGGTGGCGAAGGAGCAACGATGTTCCCGTCACTCATCGTGATGGTGCGCTGGCACTGTTCGGCGATGGCTGGGTCGTGGGTGACGATGAGGAAGGTTGTACCTTGCTCTCGATTCATCGTGCTCAAGAGCGCCATGACCTCGTCGGAGGTGGCGTTGTCGAGGTTTCCCGTTGGCTCATCGCACAAAATGATGGAAGGGCGATGGACAATGGCCCGGGCAACGGCGACCCGCTGCTGTTGGCCGCCTGAAAGCTCCGCAGGACGATGGCCGCTACGGTCGCCAAGCCCCACCTGTTCAAGGGCGAGGAGCGCAGCTGTTCGTGCTTCGGTGGGCGAGGAACCGTTGAGCAAGAGCGGGAGTTCAACGTTTTCAACGGCCGAGAGTACGGGAAGAAGATTGAAATTTTGGAAGATAAATCCGAAATGTTGGCCCCGGAGGTCGGTCCGCTGATCGTCAGAGATACCGTACAGGGGCTGACCGTTGACCAAGACCATCCCTGACGTCGGTTCGTCTATGCCGGAGAGAATGTTGAGCAGGGTGGTTTTTCCACACCCGGACGGGCCCATCACAGCGATCATTTCGCCCGAATTTATGCGGACGTCCACACCACGAACGGCTTCGACCGTGGATTCGCCGGCCTGGTAGAGTTTCCAAAGTTGGCTGGCTTCGAGGGCCGGTGGCATGATGGACGATGCGGAATTGTATTCATAAATCCCTGCCCGTAAGGCGTTGCATGGCCTCCGAGGATTCCGGCATGACCGTCGCCGTCATCGCTTTTGGACAAGTCGGGGAACAACTCGGTGGACGCCATCACGAACGAACGGTCCAACCCGGCCGCACCGTGCGAGACCTCGTGGTTGAACTCGGGTTGGAGGAGTGGATCACGTTCGGTCTGTCGGTGGCCCTGAACGGGGACCGATGTGGCATGGAAACACCGCTGGTCGATGGGGCTGAAATCGCCCTCCTCCCGCCCGTCAGCGGTGGTTAAATCGCCGTTGAGACACCGTGAGAGGAAAGGCTTCAACAACGGGGAGCGCCAGGGTAAGGTGAGGAAGCACCATGGTCGGCGGATTGGGCCCCCTTGAATTGAGCATCTTGCTCCTGTTGTTCTTCGTGCTGTTTGGTGCTCAGCGCTTGCCTGAACTCGCGAATGCGCTCGGTCGCTCCAAAGGTGAATTCCACAAGGGTCTCAACGAAGCAACGGCCTTGGGAGATCCTGCACGAACCATCGCTGACCTTGAGGCCGGCGGTCGTACACCCGACCAGGTGCTCATGGACCGAGCCAAGGCCGTTGGCATCGCTCCCGATGGCATGCCCATTGAGGAGTTGGAAAAGAAGGTCGCTGCCCTCGAAGCCCTGAACGAAGAAGGCGAATGATTCAGCCTCTGCGGCGTTTCACCTCAAGCGGCGAGCCGCAAATCCGACATTCACCGGTGCTCCCTTGTTTTGAGCGAGCCACGTCGGGTTCAAGCGACGACGTGGCACCGCAGCCTTTGCACCGTTGTTCCCAAATCCAGACGTGCTTCGAAGCGGCATTCACCACCGGCTCAACCGTCCCACCTGCATGGCGAAAGGTGTTTTGCAAGCGATAGTCATCGGTCACGAGCACGGCCTGCATGGACAAGGCCAAAGCGAGGACATCGACGTCAACGTCAGAAAGTCGAGCCAGGTCGCCTGATGCACCGGCAGCGGTTTTGGCCGCTTCGAGCGCTGCAGGCGTCGGCGAACGCCAGTCAAGGTCAGCCGCATCGATGAGCATGGACCGTGCTTCGCTCAAGCGCTCCAGTTCCTGCCGTTGCGAATGAGCGCATACGCCTCCTGCGAGGCGGTTCGGCGGCCAGTGGAGCAAGGCTGCCGTGTCCAACACCCGCTCCATGGTACGAACACCACAACCCGCACCATGAAGGCACCGCTCACCCCTATCTTCTTGAAAGAGGAGGCACAGCAGTCACCATGAGTTGGAAGGACACCATTTTGGAGGCGTTCGACGTCTTCGGTCCTGCCAGCCTGTTCGTCCTTTCCTTCACCGAGGCCATCGTTCAACCGATTCCGCCCGACTTGCTCTACATTCCCATGCTGGTCAACGCCATGGGTGACACCCCGTTGGTGGTGTGGCTCTGGTTGGTGGTCACCGTTGCCTCCGTGCTCGGTTCTCTGGTGGGGTATTGGATCGGCCAACGATGGGGCACCTTCCTCATGAAGCGGTTCGGCCAGGAGAAGCACCTGATCAAACTCGAACACCTCACGGCCACTTACGGCACCTTGGGCATCTTCATCGCCGCCGTCTCACCCATCCCCTACAAGGTGCTGGGATGGATGGCAGGCATGGGCCACATGGCCAAGAAACCGTTCATCGTCGCTGGACTTCTCGGCCGAAGCTTGAGGTTTGGGCTCGAGGCAGTGCTCATCGGTCTGTACGGCGAGCGTGCTCTTGAGACCATCATGTGGGTCCTTGACAACGAAATTCTACTCGCCGTGGTGATGATCGTCACCCTTGGCGGTGCATGGTTGGCCTGGCGTTGGTGGTCCGACCTCGGCCCTCAAGCACCGGCTGCGGGCCAGTAAGAGGACAACTGCTCTCCACGGGAACGGTTATGAACAGGGCGTCAGTGGGGCAATCACCGCTCGCGTGGTGTAGTCAGGTCCATCATTACGGGTTTTCATCCCGTCGACCCGGGTTCGAATCCCGGCGCGAGCATAATAGGCTCCCAGTCGCCCCTTAATAACGAAACATGGACATTGTATTCTTGTCGCTTTGGACACGATTGCCATGAAATTCCTTGAGAAAGTATAGGTGCTTGATTCACGGCCTTACCGACATGGTCAACGTTGGAGACGCCGCCCCTGCCTTTACCCTGAGAGCCACTGACAAGCGTGAAGTTTCACTTTCCGAATACGCTGGTAAAACCGTGATTTTGGCCTTCTACCCAGGTGCTTTCACCGGAGTTTGTGACAAAGAGATGTGCGCATTTCAGGACAACATGGCTGCCTTGAATGCGTCCGACGCTGTCGTTCTTGGCATCAGTGTAGACTCGCCATGGGCCAATGCCGAATTCGCCCGGAAATACAACCTCGAATTCGAGCTCTTGTCCGACCTCGACCGAACCGCCGTCACCGCTTACGATGCAGCTTTCGTCGGCCTTGGCGGCATTGACGGCTACATCTGTGCCAACCGTGTTGTCGTCATCGTGGACGGCGCTGGTGTTATCCAGTACCGTTGGGTTGCAGAAAACCCGGGTGTTGAACCCGATTACAACGAAGTTGTGCAGGCAGCAAAGGCCCTCTGAAGGGTTCTTTGCGGCAAGCAAGCGACGCTCACGCCAACGTGCCGTTGTTGTAGTCCTCGATGGCCTGGTAGATTTCTTGTCGTGTGTTCATCACGAAGGGGCCGTAGCGTGCGATGGGCTCGCCGAGCTCCGGACCGCCAAGGATCAACACTTCAGCACCGTCCTCCTCAGCCGTGATGGAGACCGCGTCGCCCTGCGAAAGCAAGCCAAGGCCGCCATCGTGAAGGGAGCGGCCTTCGACGTCCATCGAGCCCCCGAAGGCATAGAGCATGACGTTGTGGTCGTGCTCGCACGCATGCACATAGTTGGCGCCCGGTTTGAGTTTGAGGTGAATGTACGTGATGGGGATGACGGTGTCAATGACGGCTTGGACACCCAATGCTTCTCCCGCGATGACCTTCGCCCAAACCTGGCCGTCTTCGCTGGTGATTTCGGGAAGGTCGGCCGACGGGATGTCTTGGTAGCGTGGCGGCATCATCTTGTCCTTCGCTGGAAGGTTGACCCAAATTTGGAAACCGTGCATCAGGCCCCCGTTTTCCATCATGTGGTCTTGAGGGAGTTCGGAGTGAATGACGCCGCGACCGGCGGTCATCCATTGCACATCGCCGGGGTTCAAATCACCCCTGTTGCCAGCCGAATCGGCGTGCTTCATACCACCGGCCAAAAGATACGTGACGGTTTCGAAACCGCGGTGGGGGTGGTCGGGTGCACCGACGGCTTCGCCCGGTGCGTAATTGACAGGCCCCATTTCGTCAAGAAGCAAGAACGGGCTCATCAAACGGCCCATGGCAGCGGGGCGTCGGACTTTGAAGCCGCCTCCCTCGAGAACGGTGTGCGTGGGTACGATGGATTTCAGGGAACGGTTCATGTTGGTCACTCCTTGGTCATGGCGTTGAGCATGGCGTTGATGGTTTCTGGATTGGCAGCCTTGTTCTTGTTGGTGACGAGCGAGCGCCCCAGCACGATGCAACCGAGGAAGGAGAATTGCATCCGCATGGCCATGATGACGTGCTGACCACCGCCCCCGGAATGTGTTCCGAGGGCCACGGTTCGGTCTCGGAAAAGGCGTCGGAAATCATCGCCCTCGCGGCTCAACCAAGCGATGGCGTTGTTCAGGACAGGCGGGTAGGAGCCGTTGTATTCGGGGGCAAACACAAACCATGCATCGCCCCGGTCCATCACCTCGATGAGTTCGGCCAGGCCCTCAAGCACCGGCGTGGCCTTTTCGTGTGCCACCGTGTAGACAGGAAAGTCATAGGCGTTCAGGGAAACGTGCTCCACCGTATGGCCCATATCAACAGCATAACCCTCCACCTCGTGGGCCAGGGCAGCGTTGTTTCCATCCGAGGCGTGGATAAACACGAGGTTTGCCATGTCCTCCCGAAGGTGGCACCCGGTTTATCATTGGCCGTATCACGCCACCGACCGGCGAGCCGTGTGAATCAATCATCGGATGCCGTGGCCGCATCAAACGCCACCATGAATCGCTCCATCCACGCTCCTTTGGGATGGTCTCGATGACCCGCAATGATGTCATGATGGGCCTCAAAGTAATGCGGCATCATCTTGACGAGCATCGCTTGCCAAGAAGCCGCCTCGACATGGACGGCTCCGCAATCGATGCAAGCCATCGTAGGCATAACCCGATTTTCTCACCGCCGATAATTGAAGTTATCCAAGCCGAAAGGCGGCGGTGGGCACAGCGGCCAAGGCGTTATATCGGTCGGGCGGAGGGGTGCAATCATGTCTGAAGCCGTGGTGCTTGAACATGCAGCAGCCTGCGAAACCGATTTTCTGGTCTACACTGGAAACTTCTGCGGATACTGCCGTGCGCTGAAGAATCTCCTGAACAGGAAGGAGCTTACTTTCACCGAATACAATTTTGACGAGCACGACGGGATGCGCATGGCGGTTGTTCAAGCCACCGGCCACCGTACCGTACCCGTGGTGTTTGATCTTCGTGGCGAGCAGCCGATGTTCATCGGCGGGTTCGATGAAACCAACCGCTATCTCAGGAAAACGTCGTGAGCCACTCCCTCAGGGCTTGATGGTGTTCGATGGGGATCATGTGGCCTTTCTGGTGTTCAATGAGTTCCACGGCCCAACCCGCCGACTCGAAAAGATGAGCGATGGCCCAACCGTCCTCGATGGGGACCCGAACATCCTTTTCGCCGTGCATCCAAAACAGACGTTTGGATTCGAGTTCGTTCAGACGCAGACGAAGTTCCATTGGACGAACGAGGCGAGTAGCCATGCAGACGACGCCTTGGATACGATCGGCGATGGGCAGTTGAAGCAACTCCTGCGCCATAGCGCCGCCTTGGGAAAATCCCCCAACCACCAACGGCCCCATCGGTGCTTCTTCTGCGATGAGTTTTTCCAATTGAGAGAGGCTGGAATCCACGTCCATCAATTCCTTCCTTGAGAGCATCATCCTTCGGGTCACGTCGGCGTCAAAATCCTCGTAGCGCCACCACGTGAAGCCTCGAACGGGGTGCTTGTAGCGAGCCTCTGGGACCAGCAGCGTCCAGCCTTCAGGCAGGATCTTCTCAGCAAACGGCCGCATCATGGATGCGTCACCGGTCATGCCGTGCATCATGATGAGGGTCGGCACGTCACCACCTCACAAGGTCCACTGGGTGATGATGCCGCCGGCGACCTTCAGGTGAAGTTCGGAGGACTGCCCACGAAGGGTGATGGTGAGGGAATAATCGCCCGAGAGCGATGGAATGGTGCCGATGGCGCCTTTCTCTGAAGCGCCGGACCCCCACGCTCGGGTCAGCGGTGAAGCGCCCTGATGATCTTTCATGGAGAGCGTCCCCGAGCCGCCCTGTGCAATGTTGACGTCGAGGTACCAAACCAAAACGTCCCAGTCCTCGCCGCCGGGGTGACCGCTGTCAAAGAAGGAATCGTAGATGTCGTTGTCGTTTTCCTCGTAGGTGCTGTCGAGCAGATCTCGAGCCTGATAGAAGTACACGTCGCCGGTGTAGCCCGTCTTGGTTTGCGTGAGTTCCATGCGCAGTTGTTCAACGCCCTCGCCGTCCGTCCATACCATCGAGTCAAGGAACCCAACCCGCCCGCTGAACGCGTAGGTCAGTCGGTGACCGTCCGAGGAATCGGCGACCACGTCCACCACGCCGTTGTAGATGGACGCCGTCATGGCCGTCCACTGTTGTCCGAGGAGGGTGAACGACCAGGTGTCACCCTCGTTCCATGGGAAGTTGAACACGGGCTGAGGCTCGCCCTCTTCGTAGGCGGACAATCCGTCCATGGTCACTCGGCCGAGGAAGGGGTTGTGATTGATGACGGCGTGGCGTTGCGCTTCCCGCTCGCTGGAGATGCCCAGGCGGTAGAGGCCGGATTCATTGTCGACTTCAGCGACGACCAAACGAGCGCTGTCCTCACCAAACTGAGGCGTGATGAAGGTGTAGAGCCACTGGTCGCCGATGTTCCACGAGGGAAGACGCAGTTCGTCTTCCGTGGTGTCGCCACGGTTGTCCGAGGAAACGGATGGCCCCTCCAAGCATCCGGCGAGGCTCAGCGAAAACATGAGCCACACCATCAATCCCATGCTTCGCATGGTTGCCGCTCACACCCTCTCTTTGAAAGGCTAACGCTCAGCCTTGTCTCGACCAATCCTCAATCATCCGACGTTCTTGCTCAGAGCAAACCGTTCTGGGTCATCACGTCGGCGCCGGCGAGAACGACGGCCACAATCGACATGAGTTTGATCAGAATGTTCAGCGAAGGGCCGGAGGTGTCCTTGAACGGGTCGCCGATGGTGTCGCCGATGACGGCGGCATCGTGAGCCTCGTCGCCCTTCTTGGCGCCGGGAATGTGGTTCTGCTCGATGGCTTTCTTGGCGTTGTCCCAAGCACCACCAGCGTTGGCCATGAAGAGGGCCATGAGCACACCGGTCACCAAGGACCCTGCGAGCAGCCCGCCCAATGCATCGTAGCCAAGACCGTAGCCGACCACGACTGGAGCAATGACGGCCACCACACCGGGGCCAATCATCTCACGGAGGGCAGCCTTCGTGGAGATGTCCACACAGGTTTGCGAGTCGGGCTTCACACCTTCCTTGCCTTCGAGAAGACCGGGGATTTCCTTGAACTGGCGGCGGATTTCAACCACCATGTCGCCGGCAGCCTTGCCCACAGAGGTCATGGTCATGGCCGCCACAACGAAGGGCAGACCGCCACCGATGAGGAGGCCGATCACGACCATGGGGTTGGTCAAACCGAGGTCAAGCGTATCACCGTTGGCGCCGATGGCCGAGGTGTAGGCTGCGAACAAGGCCAGCGCCGTGAGTGCAGCCGAACCAATGGCGAAGCCCTTGCCGACGGCGGCGGTGGTGTTGCCGATGGAGTCGAGTTCGTCGGTGATGGCGCGGACGTCGTCGCCCAGGGCGCTCATCTCTGCAATACCACCGGCGTTGTCAGCCACTGGACCGTAGGCATCAACCGTCATGGTGACGCCGACCGTAGCGAGCATGCCCATGGCCGCCATGGCAATGCAGTAGAGACCGTAGGTGTCGCCACCCAGCTGGTTGGCTCCGAGAATGCCCAAAGCGATGAGGACGACGGGAATGAAGGTCGACATCATACCGACGGACAGGCCGGCGATGGCGTTGGTAGCAGGACCGGTCTTGGACATCTCACCGATGTGAGGGATGGCCTTGGTCGGCACACCCATGACAGGCTCGATGCCCGTGTAGTACTCGGTGACCAGACCGATGAGGATACCGACAATGCTGCCGAGCACCACGGAGTGCATGATGCCCATTTCGACATCGATGAAGCCTTGGCTGATGGCCCCATAGCCGCCAAGCCAGAACAGACCGGCGCCGATGAACGTGGTGTTGCGCAGGGCGACGGCTGGGTCATCACCGTTCTTCAGGATGGCCATCGAGAACACACCGACGATGGAGGCGATGTAGCCGATGAAGCCGAGGAGAATGGGCATCATCACGTAGTCGACGTTCCAGCCATCCGAGGTGCTGGCGATGATCATGGCGGCGATGATGGAACCGACAAAGGACTCGAAGATGTCTGCACCCATACCGGCCACGTCACCGACGTTGTCGCCGACGTTGTCAGCGATGACACCGGGGTTGCGTGGATCGTCCTCAGGAATGCCTGCTTCGACTTTACCGACGAGGTCAGCACCGACGTCAGCGGCCTTGGTGTAGATGCCACCACCGACACGAGCGAACAGGGCAATGGAGGAGGCACCCATACCGAAGCCAGCAGCTGCGGAGAGGTCAGCACCACCTTCAGCGTTAAGCCAGAGGGCGACGAGGGAAATCCCGAGGAGGCCAAGACCACCGACGGAGAGGCCCATGACGGCGCCGCCGTTGTAGGACACGGCCAAGGCGCCTGCTCGGCCCTCGGACTTGGCGGCCATGGCGGTTCGACCGTTGGCCGAGGTAGCAGCACGCATACCGGAGAAGCCGGCCAACACGGAAGCTACAGCACCGAGGAAGAAGGCGATGGCCGTGTTGGCGTCGTTGATGACGAACAGCAACCCGCCGACGGCCACGCAGAAGATGGCGAGCACACGGTATTCCGCAAAGAGGAACGCCATGGCGCCCTTCTGGATTTCGTCCGTGATGTCAGCGACCACTTCGTTGTCGATCTTCACTTTGTTCACTTGCTGGTAGAGCACGAACGCAATCACCAAACCAAGGGCGGCTGCGCCTGCTGAAATCATGGCAATGTTTTCCATCATCAATATCACCTGTTGCTCCGGCCACTTGGGAACCCTTCATAAGCCGTTCCCACCAAAAATGACCCTCTGTTGCGGTTTTGGTGGCCCCTCTCACGCACCGTCAAAGAAGGACTTCTTCGGGGCAATCGTTCAAAGAGGAGGAACCGCTGGTCGTGGTCATGAGCATCACAGCCGAGGAAATCCTCGCTGAGATCGGACCCGTTCAGGAGGTCTTGGATGCCCACGATGGCGTGGTCAACGTCATTGACACAGCTGACGGCAACATCATGCTCTCCCTCGACGGAGGATGCAACGGTTGTTCATCCACGCCCATGACAGCCATGCAGATATACTACTCACTGAAGAAGCTCGACCACGTCAACGATGTCATCTTCGTCAACGGAGAACTTCCCGAGTACATGCGCACATTCATTGACCAAAAGATGGCAAAGGAAGCGGCCGAAGCAGACGGCGAGGCAACGCCTAACGGAACGGACGAGCCCCAGGGCGAAATCGTTTGATCACTCTTCTTCTCGCATCCGACCGATGCTGTGAGGGTTGGCACCGAACGAGACGTTCTCGCCCTTGATGTTCATTCGAGCCGAAATGGCGAGGATGATGCAGAACAGCGCCAGCGGACGCGGGATGTAGTCCGAGCCCCACAGTTCCCCACCCACGCTCGGCAGGAACCAAAGGACGACGGCTGCAGCGATGAGCAGGAAGAAAATGATGTTCTGAACCACGGCTTCCGCCCTGGGCGAACGAGAAAAGGTGGCGATGAAGGTGAACAGAACGGCCGAGGAAGCGCACAGCACCTCAGCGAGCAGTTCAACCGCCAGGGCATCCACCATGCTCCCTCCAACCCGCCCGCATTCTTGAACATGGGGGCCCGAGCGAACCTTTGTGTAGGGTCCCGCGTCTCTCCAAAACATGGCAGGCGGCAGTTTTGCTCTTCCCAAACCGCGCCCTAACGGGCCGCCGTTTTTCTCTCGCAATCAAGTGGCGAATGTGCTCCATCAGGTGGCGGTGCTGCTCGAACTGCAAGGTGCCAACGTCTTTCGGGTTCGCTCCTATCAAAACGCCAGCCGCATGCTCGGGAGTTTGACCGAAGACCTGGGTGAACTGGTGGCGAGCGGTGAAATTTTCAACATGAAAGGCATTGGAAAGGGACTTGGTAGCGCCCTCACCCAGGCCATTTCCGAGGGGCGCTGGCCCGATGATTGGGTGGACCTGCACACGAGCACGCCCCCGGGTCTCATCGAAATGCTTGGCATCCCGGGTTTGGGCCCAAAGCGCATCAAGCTCATGGCTGACGAACTCGGTGTCGATTCCGTGGCCAGCCTCAAAGAAGCCGCTCTCAACAACCAAATCGCACCCATGAAAGGGTTCGGGGCCAAATCACAACAGCGCATGCTGGACGGCATCGAACTGCTCTCGAGATTCAGGGCCCGCCGCCGTCTGGACATCGGTTTGCGCTATGGCGAGGCCTTTCAGCGCAAAATTGCAGCCCTTGACGGCGTTCACCGGGCCACCCTCGCCGGCAGTGCACGACGGCGAAAGGACACCATTGGCGACCTTGACGTCGTGGTGGCGGTGGACGAAGCCGACCATGAATCGGTGGCCAACGCCATCCTCAACTTGCCCGGCATCGCCGACGTCAAAGGAGCCGGAGATTCGAAGATCAGCCTCATCCTCGACACGACCATCTTCGATGACTCGTTCACGGTTGGCCATATTGACGCCAATGTCTTGGACGCCATCGGCGGTGACGATTACGAACAATTGGAAGCCGGCGGTACCATCGACGCTCAGGTCCGTCTTGTTCCACGGCACGTTGAACCTTTCACGCTGGCGTACTTCACCGGCAGCAAGGAACACAACATCGCCATGCGTCAGCGCGCCATTGACCGGGGATTGCGCCTCAACGAGTTTGGGTTGATTCCCGAGGCCAAAGCCGGGGAACTCAAGGGCATGGAGGCAGCAGCCTACTCCCTCGAAGCCGTGGACGAAGCCGCCATCTACGCTCACCTCAACCTGGCGTACGTTCCGCCGGAACTCCGTGAGGACATGGGCGAAGTGCAGGCGGCTCAGGACGGCACGCTCCCACACCTCATTGAAACCAGCCACATCAAGGGCGCCCTCCACAATCACACCACGCTCTCGGACGGCGAAGCAAGTTTGGAGGTCATGGCGGACACGGCTCGCAAGATGGGATGGAACTGGCTCGGGATTGCTGACCACTCCCCCACGCTCAAAATTGCTAACGGAGCAAGTGCGGACGACCTGCTCGAGCAGGGTCGTACCATCAAGGCCTACAACGCTGCATGGGCGGAAGAAGGCACGGACTTCCGTCTCTTCCACGGCGTGGAATCCGACATTTTGGAAGGCGGCAACTTGGACCACCCCGACGACGTGTTGTCTGAACTGGATTACGTGGTGGCCAGCGTTCACGCCATGACCAAATGGCGAGGGCGGGACGAGTTGGAGAACACCGAGGAACTCATGCGGGTCATTGACCACCCTGCCACCACCGTGCTGGGCCACCCCACCGGACGCATCCTCCAGGGACGTGAAGGCTACGAAGTGGACTTGTTTGCCGTGCTTGAACACATGGCAGAACACAACGAGGAGGGGCGACTCAAGGCCATCGAACTCAATGCGAGCCCCTACCGGCTCGACCTCGACTGGCGCCTGTGCAAGCACGCTAAGGGTCTCGGTGTTCCCGTGGCCATCAACCCCGATGCGCACTCCGTTCGAGGCCTCAGCGACATCGCTTACGGCGTAATGACGGCTCGCAAGGGTTGGATTGAGCCGGTTGACACCCTCAATTCACTCACTGGAGAGGAACTGGCCCAACGCATGACGCTGTGAAGGCAAAGCACACCTTCTTGACTCCCGGCCCTGTCCTCACGCCATGCGCACCCTTCGAACCATCATCATGGGCAGCATGATGATCTTCCCCGGTTTGCTGCTCGCCTTGATCGTTTGGTACATCTCGGGCAAGCCGGAAAGCGAGCCGTGGGAGACGCTGATTTGCAACGGCATTCCGTTCATCTCCATCGTGATGGGGCTGTTCTTCGGCTGGCAAACAGGCGAGGAGTACAGCGCAACCTACGAAGGGTGAGTGGTGTCGTGAAGCGCCAGGACAAGGCCGACATCATCGCCGGGCAGTTGGAGGAACTTTACCCGGTCATTCCGATTCCTCTGGACCACTCCAACGCCTTTGAGTTGCTGGTCGCTGTCCTCATGAGTGCCCAGACCACCGACCTCAAGGTCAACGAGGTGACGCCAGCCCTGTTCGCCAAAGCCAGTTCGGCGGCCGCCATGGCTGAGCTGGAGGTTGAGACCATCCTGGCCGACATCCGACAGGTCGGCCTCGCACCCACGAAGGCGAAGAACATCAAGCGACTTTCAGAGATGCTGGTTGAACGACACGGCGGTGAAGTCCCCGCCTCGTTTGAGGCCCTTGAAGCGCTTCCAGGCGTGGGCCACAAAACAGCCTCGGTGGTCATGGCCCAGGCCTTTGACGTCCCGGCGTTTCCCGTTGACACCCACATCCATCGGCTTGCAGCCCGCTGGGGTCTGTCCAACGGGACCACGGTGGAAAAGACCGAGAAGGACCTCAAAGCGGTGTTTCCTCGTGAAAAATGGAACGACCTCCACTTGCAAATCATCTTTTTTGGGCGCGAATACTGCCCGGCTCGCTACCACGACTTGACAACCTGCCCCATCTGTTCGTGGACGGCGACCAAGAAGCGAATCCGAGAGGAAATGAAGCGCTGAGGCTCAGAAGAGCGAGAAGCCGCGTCCCACAATGCTGGTGATCATGACCACACCGGCCAGCATCATCGTGATGCGAACGGCGACGTGCTGGTCGGCGTCTTCCTGCGATTCACGGAAAAAGGCGTAGCCGAGCAGAACGATGGCACCGGTCTGAAGAATGGCCGAAACAGCCGCAAAGAGCGCCACTTGTCCCTCAAAACTGTCGATGTCATCGAGGTATTGCTGGGCCTCTTTCTCGTCGAGCAGGTCGTAGTCTGCGGCGTTTGGTACCGATGAGTCCAGTGGGAACTGAGCGAAGGTGGCCGAAATCACGAGCATGATCATGCCGATCATCAGCCACTTCTGGAACGTGTACATGCTCCCCTTGGCCATGGCGGCGGCCGGTGGCTGATAGGGTGAGGCGGCGGCTGGAGGAGGCGGGAGGGGGGCTTGCATGGTTCTGATTTTGCCAGCGGGAGTATGAATGTTCCCGAGCCTCAGACACTGAAGATGCTGCTCGCTTGGTCGAGGACGATGGCAGTGAACAGCGAGGCCAGCCCGGCGACCCATGTCAGTTGAATCATTTGGCCCACGGCACTCGTTCGCGTTCCACCTCGAAGCCGTGTAGCGATGGATGAAACGGTGACCACCTGCATCAGGATGAGCAAGGAGATGATGATCTTGAACATCCGAATGTTGTCCTCAACCGAAGACGCATCTTCCATCACTGGAAGCGCGATGCCGCCTGAAAATTCAGAGAGCGCACCCACATCGGTGTCGACCAAACCGGAGGCCACGCCAGCGATGGCTTCACCGAGTTGGAGCACGATGGAGGTGGTGACGTTGAGCGAGGCCACACTGGAAATCAGCAGACCGAGGGCCACGCCCCACATCGTGTTGGCCGAAAGGGCACGGCGGTTGCGCAACGAAAGCAGGTTTCCGACACTCCTTGAGACCATTTCAGCGGTCTCAGCAGGTTGGCCAGAGGATTGCGAACCCTCGATGTAGATACGGGTGTAACGAGAAATGACCGCCGAGTTGGTGTCGGCGGTGAAGTAATCCCATGCACGGTCGGAGTCAATGCGGGTGGAGAGGCGCTTTTCCAAGCGATCGATGGAATTGTCAAGCATACCGAAATCAATGCCCCGGAGGGCCTTGATGGTCGCCGAGGGTTCGGCTGAACGCGCCTGGGCCGTTCCACCGAGTGCACGAATGAAGTCAGGATAGGTGTCATCACGACGTTGAATCTGAGTTTCTTCACGACGAACCATGAACGCAGGAATGAGCAGGGGAGAAAAGGGAAGCGCAATGAACAGCAAACCGTACTTGTCCCATTCCGAAGTGATGATGTCCCATGTCCAAATCAGCGTCAGGGTGGACAACACGACCAAGCCCGCAGCGATGACCCCTGAGAGCAGGAGCGAGCGGCGAAAGTTGATCCGGAACGGCGTTTCCATCTCGTCCCGTGCAAAGGTTGCATCCTTGGGAATCGTGGCCCGGAAGGCGAACACAGCGGCCAATTGAATGAAAACGAACACCAAAGAAGCGAGCAAAAGGAAGCGCAGCCGACTCGCCACCTCGATGGGCGTGTCGTTGGCCCCGCCAACCTCAAACAGCACCAAGTGGATACCAGCGATGACCAAACCAAACAGGCCGGCCGTGTTGAGTGAGACGTAGATTTCTTTGAGCGTGTCAACCGATTCCAACCGAGTGTCGTAGAGCGTGTTGTACTGCTCGGCGATGGTTTCTTGTTCCGAGCGCATGAATTCGTCAATGGGTTGGCCGGCCTCGATGGAGAAGGCCATCCGGTCGAGAAAATCCGACCACAGCGGGCTCGGGCTTTGGTGAGCGACGATTCGAGCGGCCTCTGGGAGCGATGTGTTCCACTTGTCGACCAAGGTTTCGATGCGCTTGACCTCAGAGGCCAATTCACCGTAATCCCGCATTTGCTTGAGAATGTCAAAAATGGACTGTGCACCCACTTCACCGATGGACAAAATGCCCATGCGCGTGATGAACATGTGCATCTCTTCTTCGATGAGCGTGGCTGAACGCTGGACATCGAGAACGGGAAAGGCCACCGCCGCAAGGGCCGACATGGCCGACAGCATGATGACGAAGAGGACCCCTGTGAAGCCAGCGAACAAGGCCCCCTCCGCCAATCCACCGGTCAGGAAGACGATCACCATCGCCAGAAGAAAGGTCACTGCTACGATGGGAGCGACATACAGCGCGAGAAACCTGGGGACCGGCATCTCCAGACGACGAAGGGCAATTTGCCAAATTGGCATGCGCTCCATGTCTCATCATCCTCAGTTGTGGTTGACCCCGACCCAGGTGTCGATGGCTCGGCTAAAGTGGTCCCAACCGTTGGAGTAGTACAAACCGAGAAGATCGAACACGTCATCGTAGTGGGTCAAATCACGGTCGGCCATGCGCTGGATGGCATCTGCTCGACGAAGCATTTCGTCGTAGATGTCACGCTTGTTGGCAAAACCTGCCATGGCCGCAATCTTGTTTTCAAGCAGGTGCGACTGGAACATACCGCGGAAGTAATGCTTGTCCTTGACCGGGTCCCATTCAAACATGCCACGCGTCAGCACACCGTCGCTGTGCTTGTTGTAGCCGATGACTTCGTCAATACCGGTGATACGTCGGGCAATGCCGCCACCCGGCGCCTCCACCACTTCTTGGAAAATGGCGAAATTGAGGTTGTCGAAGAAACGAATCGGGACGTTGATCGGGTCACCTGTGAAACGCTGAATCATCTTGACGATGGACGATGCGTGGAACGTGGCGATGACCGGGTGGCCCGTTTGCATGGCTTGGAAGGCGGTCGCACCTTCCACACCACGGATTTCACCGATGATGATGTAGCGTGGACGGCTACGCAAAGCGGCTTTGAGCAGGTCGAACATCTCGACACGGGAATCCTCGTTCTTGGCGTCACGGGTGACCAGGCGCTGCCAAATCTTGTGGCGCACCTTCACCTCAGGCGTGTCTTCTGCGGAGTAAATCTTCACGTTGTGGTCAATGAACGGGAGAATGGCATTGAGCGTCGTGGTTTTCCCCGATGCGGTTTCTCCCGACACCAAAACCGACATGCCGTATTCGAGGCAGATCCAGATGTAAGCCGCTTGCTGCGCCGACATCGTCCCCCATTTGATGAGTTGAATGACCGAGATGGTTTCCTCGGCGAATTTACGGATGGTGAACGAGGGCCCCAACATGGAGACGTCGTCGGAGAAGATGATGTTGATACGGGAACCGTCGAGCAACACACCGTCAATGATGGGTTTGTTGTCCGACACCGGTCGACCGATACGTTCCGACATGGCACGCAAATAGCGAGAGAGCAATTCCCGCTCACGGAACCGAATGTTGGACGTGACCATGCCGAACACCTTGTGGTCCATGTGAATGTGTTTCAGCCCGACCGAGTGAATATCTTCCAGCATTTCGTCGGACAGCAGCGGCTCCAGCGGTCCGTTTCGAATCAAATCACGAATCACGACGTAGGTCAGCCGTTCTCGCTGGGCTTGGGTCACGGTCAAACGTTTGTCGTCCATGCCGATGAGTTCCCACATGCGCCCTTGACGACGGACCAGGTTGCGGGC
Source organism: Euryarchaeota archaeon UBA486 (assembly GCA_002497765.1). Taxonomy (GTDB): domain Archaea; phylum Thermoplasmatota; class Poseidoniia; order Poseidoniales; family Poseidoniaceae; genus Poseidonia. The sequence continues at coordinate 418 of DAET01000010.1, read as the reverse complement.
CTCGCTGTCAAGGATGGTGTAGCGTTCAATCATTTGTTGAAGGATGTTCTCAAATTCGTTGTCGGTCGTGAACGAAGGTGCGGTGGGGGCTTCCTGAAGCAGGGTCTCCACGAGCTCACGTCGAATGTTTTCCTCTTCCTCCGTGAGTTGCGGCTCGAGGCCGAACCAGAGGATGGTTCCACCGCCGTCGTCATCGGCCGGGGGCTCGTAAATATGGACGAAGATGGGTTCACGGGTGACGTAGATGAGGTTGAGCGGTCGTTGTTTCTTCGCGTCGCGGTCAAGTGGCCCGTAATAGATGGGACGAGAACCGTAGCGCATCTCAAAGTCGCGAACCCATTCCGCTACGTGCGGGTACGCCGCCATGACGCCGTTGAGGTCGCCTTTTGCGAAACGTGGTTCGTCGCTCATGCATGCT
>DAET01000021.1 GCA_002497765.1 Euryarchaeota archaeon UBA486 | reverse complement strand
TCCTGCCAACACTGACCGTGTTCGCCATGCGTGGAAAGGCGACTGGAACCATTTCAACAACGGACAAACGGGCGCCGTCTACTACACCGAGGATTCCCATTACGTGTGGATTCCCAACGGCACCACGCGCCTCGAGGCCACCTTCACCGCCGTTGAGACGAGCTTGGACACCGGTCAAGCCGGCCTGCTCCAACTCGACATTGACCTCGGGGATGACGGCAGCAACGATGCACAAGGCGAAGGCAATCGCTTGGCCGACTCCTGGTACTACGACCTCGCCGTTGACGAATCGGCGTGGGGGCAGTGGGCGCACTTCGACGTGTCCGGAACGGCGGTGACGCTGTGGGGCTTCCTCGGCGACATTGAGTTCTTCGAATCCCGTGTCCCCTACACCGTGGACGTGATGCTGACGATGGACCTCTCGCAACCGGTTGACATCCAGTTTGAACAGCGTCCGGATTTCTACACCGACCTCAACCCCACCACCCCCTCAGATGACTACGAAGAGGACATGGACGGCATGCTGACCTTCACCCGCTCAGCCTACGACCAAGCCACCGTGGTGTCGCTGATTCAGCCCAAGGAGATGGGCGGCGAAACCGAGAGTGACGGCTTCTTCTCTTCGCTCGGCAGTCTGATTGTGGACCATCCATTCGCCGTGATCTTCTCTCTGCTGATGTTGCTGGGCGCTGCTGGCACAGCCGGCTACGCCGTTCGACTCCAAACTGAAGAGGACGTCGAGGACGCCATCATCGTGGCTGAACTTGAAGAAAAGGCGTGAAGCGAGCGGCATTGTGGTTGACCCACGAAGGCTCGCCGATCAAGGCGTCCAGCCCTTCTGGTTGAGATGAGGTTTGAATTCCTCGGGCTTGTGATGAGCTTCGAGTTTGTCCAACAACCAAATCACCCAGTGGAACGTGCCCATGCCTTCTTCCTCGGTGACGCTGCTCTGTTCGTGCATGATGTAGCCCTGCTCGGTCAACATCATCATTCGGCGCATGCTCACACCGATGAGCGAGAGGTAGGGCTTGTAAAACGAGTAGACGATGTCAAAGGAAAGATTTCGGTGAAATGTCATCACCGCATGGTTCGCCATGAGCACCACAACGGCGTTGGTGGCGTCTTTTTGTTCACGCGTCAATTCCATCAGTTCCTTGAGGCCGGTGTCCTTGGTGATGGCACCTCCAAACGTTGCGAACCCACGCTGGACAAGCGGATTCTCGAGCGACTGTGCAATGGTCTGGGAAATCTCATAGCGCCGATTCCGGTTGACTTCCATCACTTGGCGAAGACCAAACACCAGCGTTGCCATGATGGCAAGACCGCTGAGAGCCTCACCCAAATTTGCGGCGGTTTCAAGGTTCATTCAAGGCCCCATGAAGTATTGATGTGTTCAGGTGGATTCATTCGCTTTCATGAATGACAACGGAGGCTGACGGTGTCGCCTCATCGTCCTTGATCTGCAACAAGAGGAGGAAGACCAGCGCTTGGAAGGCGGCTCCAAACAGGAACAGGTTGGGGAAACTTCCGCCGGCCATGTCTTTGAGGACCGGCGAAAGGGCGTTGCCGGTAAAGGCGCCGACGTTGATGAGCGTCATGTAAATCGAGAATTGAGTTCCTGCAACTTCTTTGCTCGTGACCGACATGAGGAAGGCCAGCAGATTCGCGCCGACGATGGCCCAGACCAGCGTCCAAACCAGCCATATTTGCAGCATCATGCTGCTGTCCGTCCACTGTCCACGCAGGGCGGACCACGCCACGGTCATGAGGGTCCCGACGGCGACTGCCACGGTGAGCGTCTTCTTTGAGCCGAACTTTGAACCCAACAAGCCGCCGACGAGGAAGCCCAGCATGGTCATCAGGAAGACCGGCAGGCCCTTGGCGTCAAGGAAATCTTGCGCATCCCAATTCAATTCGTCGACAAAAAGGAATTCCCACTGGAAGTCAATGATGCCCATGCCAGTGCCCATGCCTCCGCCGATCCACATGATGGTGCAGAGCAACAGCGCCATTTTGGCAGCACTACTGCCAGAAACGGCCGACTGGAAGGCGGTCTTGATCTCACCAAAGGTCATAACGTCGCCATCGGCTGCCGAAGAAGTCTCCGAGGATGATTCGCTCCAAGGGAACAGTTGGTCGCCTGGGCGTTCACGGACAAACAGTGGAATCATCATGACAGCAGCCAACACAACAATCTGCACCTGAAGGGCAGCATGGAAGCCGGAATCATTGAGCACGCGACTGAGCCCAAGCACGGCAAACATGGCGCCGAAGCCCTTGGCAACAAACATCAGACCGTTGGCGAGGGGCAATTCTTCATCGCTCAACGTGTCAACCGCCAGTGCGTCCGAGCTGACGTCTTGAAGGGCAGCGAAGATGTTGTGAATCAGGAAGAACATGCCGAGTGTTCCCAAGTCAGCGGCAGGGTCGTCGACCAATAGGAAGGCAGCCATCGTGAGCATCATGCCCAGTTGTGAGATGATCACCCACGGGCGGCGCTGGCCCATGCGAGGGAAGCGATAGCGGTCAATCACGGGGCCGAGCACGAGTTTGCCGATGATCCATGGAATCATACCGGCGGAGATGAGGGCGAGTTTCTGGGTGTCATCCATTGAACCGTTGTCAACAAGGAACGTGACAAGAGCGGTGGCGACGAAGAACCACGGTACACCTTGAGCAAAATACAGCGCACAAACGGTCCCGAACCGAGCAAAGCGGCTCTCTTCCATGTTCAATCCCATGGTTGTCCGATGCCACTGTTGAATCTAATACTTATCCCAGCATACCATCAGTTATCCCCCAAAAAACGAGAACGATTGGACCAGCGAAAAAGAGCGAAAGGTTGAGGTGAACCATGCCATATTCACCATGATGCTACCCCTTGAGACCTACCGGTCGTGGTACAGCGAGCATCAAGCCGACCTGTCTTGGTTGGAAAAGCCGTCGAGGCATCAATTCCGGTGGCGGCTGGTCAACGACCGGTGGGTGACGGCAACCCGCCAATTTTCCACGGCGAGGTCCTTGCAAACCATGTTGACCAAACAAGGCCCTCGGGACGTCTACATCGGGACAGCTGCATGGCTCTCACCGCTCAACCTTCCAAAAATCAGCGACGAAGAATCTCCTCATCCCGTTCTCATCGACCATTTGGTGGTCTTTGACGTGGACTTCCAGCCGTTCTGCTACCAGCGACTTGAACAAGCCAGAAAAGCCACACATCAGCTCCTGACGTGGATTGAAAACAACGAATCCCTCACCTTGCTCTGCATCAGTTACAGCGGCGGAAAGGGCTTCCATCTCATCTTCAAGGACAACGACCGCTCCTTGTTCGCCATACCCGACCCAAAACAACGAGAAGAGGCGGTTCGAGCCACACGCAGCGACCTTCTCCAGCGAGTCATGGCGCAAGGATTCCCGGTTGACACGACCGTGACCGCAGACACCCGCCGAATTATTCGCCTTCCAGGGAGTCTTCACGGCACAACCGGTTGGGCCTGCACACGCATCACACGAGAACAACTTGCGAAACCGCTCAAATCCTGGGTGAAGATGCTGCCGAAGCATCCCAACGCTCAGCGAATGCCGCGCTTGGCCTTCAAGTGGCGGTCACTCCTACCACGAAGGTCATCGAGCCCACGCAACGCCGGCAAGACCCAGGCAACAACGCACCCGAATAACGTCATCACCGTGATGCAGTGCAGCACACAAGTGGTCGGCACCAACGGACGCAGCGCCTTCATGGCGTGGATTCCAACACGCTGGGACGAAGGGCACATCGATGCCGTCGCTCAACGCTTGAGAGGCCTCGGTTGGGGGCCTGTTCATCGGTTTGAGCATCGAGAACAGATATTACTGATCGGGACACGGGCCGTTCCAAAGGAACAACTCGCCAAGGAAACAGCCACCATGGGATGGGTCAACATGAGCAATACGATCAGACAGTACGGTCACGCTTGGGTCGATCTCACGCCGGTCACAACCGAAGAGGAACACCAAGATGGTTTCCGGCATCTCGGGCGTTGGGAAGTGGCCGGACAAGGCGATTCGCGGACACCCTTCTCAGCCACCCACTTGGAAGTCTTACGCAGGCTGGGTGTTGAAGTTGACCCGGGCAGTACGGACCTTGCAGGCCGTGCAGAGCCCGCCATGCGGATTGTTTCAAAAAAGTGAACGATTATATGCCGTCAACATAACACTCCCTTTGCCCAAGCGAGCAGAAATGCGATGACCTGCCACCGCATGCGGTGGGGACACCAACCGACTGCGGGGCCCGGGCAGCCCCGCAGTCATTGAGATGATCACCGTGAGTTTCCTCCAACGCCTCTTGAGCAGTTTGTTTGGTGGTGGCTCTGCGCCACAACAATCCTACAGTTTCGGTCAACCCGATGCGGGGTATGCCGGCGCATCCTACGGTGGTGGCGGTGCTTACGGACGAATCATCAGCATGATCGGCACGACCGGAAAAAGCGAAGCAGAAGTTCGCTCAGACCTCGCTGGATTCTACTTCAACCCAGCCGACGTTGACAAACTCTGCGCCACCCCGGCGTTCCGCCAATTGATGGGCTGGGGCTGATTCGCCCGGTCGCCTCAAACGAGTTTTGTCCCGCCGCTCCCTTTGGCCTCGAGGTGGTCGAGCAACCAGAACAGACCGCCCCAAATTGAATCCTCACCCTCATCGGTTTTCTCAACGTTGACCATCATGAAAATGTGGATGACCCTTCGCCAGCGACTGGCGAACATGCGCACGTAGACGCCACAGAAATCCTCGACCAGGTCGAGGGACAGGTGTCCGTTTTTGGCCAGCACGCCGATGTTGTTCATACCGATCATCAGGGCGTTCATGGCGTCTTTTTCTTCCCTGGTCAACGCCGCCAATTCCTGCGGTGTCAACTCGTCGTGGAGTTTGACAGTGCTGATGGAAAATCCACGGTGAACCAGCGGGTTGTTCATGTGAGCCGCCAAATCCCGACCGATCTCATAGCGTCGGTTTTCGTTCCAGTGCTTCATTTGGCGAAGACTGAACAGGAGGGTAAACAGGATGGCGATACCGCTGACGGCCTCGCCGATGTTGGCGGCGGTCTCGATGTCCATGCTGCTGGATGGGCCACGACCTCTTCATGTAGATTATCCCTCAACCACGGACACGGCATCCAACGTGATTCAAAGCCGTTCGGTCTTTCGCGGTGGGCGCCAGTCCTTGTACTGAAGATGAGCCGCCAAGGGCGCCTGTTCGTTGTCTTCGTACTCTCCAAAGCGCTCTGCCAGCCAGGTGAACCACTCAAATCGAGTATCGCCACCGGATTCACGCTGCGAGAGGATCAGCGGCTGGCATTTTTCATGGTGTTGCTGAACAATACCCGAAAAGAAATCGTAGACAAGATGGAAATTAATGTCACCTCGATGCACAACAGCACCGAGGCTCTCCCACGTGGTCATGATGGAGAAGGCCTGAGGCCAGCGGTCACCGTGATATTCCTTGAATTTCTCCCAGTTATCGAGGTCGTCGGGCTGCTCGATGACTTGGATGATGCCTGCAGCAAAATCAGCGGACTGCAACAATTCTGCCAGTGAGAGAGAGGCAGCGCCTTCCCTCACTTTCTTCATCTCGTTGATTTGGAAGTACGAATAAATGGCGGCACCAAGAATGGTCACCAACCCAATGATTTCTGCCCATTGCGCAGCGGTTGAGAGGTCCATGCACTTCCATCACAACCATGGTCAATGAACTTTCATCCAAATCGGGGACGTCATGTGCTGTGTTTGGCAAGAAGGACTTCGCCCTGCCGGAATAGGATTTTATACGGTCCATTTGTCATCAAAAGCGAAGGGCATGGCGGCAGACTTCCAATCGCTCCGCGCCATCTCAGGAATGGTCAACACCATTTTGGGCATCATCACCTTGCTGCTTGCTTACCGCACGAAGAACAACAGTTGGAGCGAGCTCTTGGCCGCCAAATTACTCGGCTGTTTTCTGCTCTTCCACGGCATGCTGATGACAACGGCCTACATCGCTGGATTCTTCACCGTCGGGTCGTTTGCTCATTCGTTCTTCGGCTCGCTGGTGGACATTGCCCACACCATCTCTATCGGCATGGCCTGTTCCGCCTGTCTGTTCTTTCCCTACCCGTTCGTCCAACGCAAACACGCTGAACAGGTGGTGGCTGCCGTGGTGTTGACGTGGAGTTTTATCGTCACGGGCCTGATTATTTTCATCCCGTACGAGACCCATGTCATCCGATACGCCTTCTGGTTCTTCCCTACCGTGGTCTGGGGCTTTGTCTACGTTCGATTCTCGGTGAAGGAACTGGTGCACAAGCACGAACATGCACGAGGCCTCTCGGCGGCCAGCGGTTTGCTGATCCTTGCGACGATGGCGTGGTTGTTCTCAGACTGGCTCTTGTGGATCACCGTCATGGAGAAATTCACCATCCCCGGTTGGGTGAGCGGCATTCCGCCCGACAAGAACCCCATGCTGTTCTTCGTCCGCCAGTCGCTCATCATGGGGGTCAGCGTCGCAGCACTCCTCACGATGTTTGTCCTGGAAGGGTGGCGCGTTGCACGGCATGGATTCAGCGTCCTCAGCGGCATTGTGTTCGGCTTTTTCTTCATCGGCATCATCAGTTTCATCGTGGATTTGAGCGTGGTTGATGTGCTCGAGGACTGCATCTACGCCACCTGCCAAGAGTTGCCCGAATCGTGGACCATCTACAACACCTTCACCAACATTCTGACGGCCTTCCTCATTCAGCCTATCGTGCTGATGTACCTGATGTTGAATTTCAACCTCCTCGATGTGAAGACGGGGAAGAACGGACGCTATGCCAAGGCCATGGTGCTCGTGCTGGTGGTCATCGTGTCCTCCACCATCATCGAGATGTTGCAGTCCATCATCCCCATCGGTGAACTGCTCACCTCGGCGTTCCTCGCGATTGGTATCGCCGCAGCCATCGGCTGGGAACACCAGATCATGGAACAATTTCTAAGGAACAAAAACAGAACCGTGGACTACCTCAAGACCATCGGTGAAATCAGGCCGGTTGAACCCGCCAACGACGCCACGCCGTCATTGAGTTTCAGCCTCATTGTTCTGTTTGTGTTTGCGTTGCTGCTCTCGGTGTTGCACGGCGCTATAGGACTGGGGTGAGGCCATGTCGGAGGAGAATGAAGTGTACGAGGAAGGCAACCAAGTGTCGGTCTTCTTCCGCGACCGGGAAACCCGTACCGCCATGGGCATCTACGCTCTCGTGTTGATGCTGGTCACGGCCAAAATCTTCTACTCCTTGGCCATCAAAGATTCCTACCTCCACGACGAAGTGCGGTTTGAGGACAACTGGCGTCTTTCGTTCACCGAAGAAACCACCACCCTCAGCGAAACGGTGTTGCTCCCCGATGGCGGAGAGGAAGACCTCGAATTCACCGTTGATTTGAGTTCGTTTTCAGACGGCTACCGTATTGGGTTGGTCGAGGTCAAAATTTCCTATTCGGAGACCAACCAAGCGATTCTGGACGACCCGTGCGATTCCGTTCAAGCCAGCATCACCCAAACGTCCTATCCCGCCCAATGGACCGACGATAACAACACGCTCAACGGGGGTTCCACCTCATGCGAAGACATCGACCTGGTGCTCCAAGTCTACCCCAACTACAACGGGGAAACCTACGAACGCATGGGCCACAACGCCGTGGTGGCGGTTGACGAGTGGGTCGAGGACGGCTTCGGCGTCGGGGACCTGAGCGTCAACGTGCAGGTGGACGTCCAGCGCTCACAGGTCCCCACGCAAGACGACGATGACGACGAAACCGTCCAAATTGACGTCACGGTGGTCGCCTTCAAAGCCAACGCAGAGAAACTGGAGTGACCGTCCACCGTGAAGGATGCAAGGGGTGAGCACCGGTGAAGAAAACCAACACGCTGGTCTTCGCTGTCCTGACGACCCTCATGTTGGGCAACCTCTCAGGCTGCTTGTCTCAGAACATAGAGGAGGCATCCGAAGACGGCTCGTCGCCATTGGATGGCGAACAACAAGCGAGCCTCACCACGCACTGCACGGAAATTGCCGAGGTTGAGCGTTGCTGGATGCTGCTGGTTCCGGAACAACTTCCAGCTGGAGAAACGGTACCAATGGTGCTTGACCTCCACGGTGGAGGTGGCACCAACAGCCTGCAGTACAACATGTCGGGATTCGCACAGCTCGCTGAGGCACAGGGATTCATCGTTGCTTACCCCCAAGCCCACGGGGAGCGAAACTGGGACATTGACATCGACGGCCTTCGCAACGACTACGACGACATGGGCTACTTGATGACGATCATCAACACCACGATCGAAGCGCACCCCGTTGACACGAACCGGATTCACATGACGGGTTGGTCCAACGGGTGCATGATGACCCAACGCTTTGCCGTTGAAACGCAGTCCGTCCTCTCATCGGCGGGTTGCATGTCAGGCTACCTGATGAAGGAGGCGCCTGCGACCTACTTGGCCCCCATTCCCTTCATGGAAGTTCATGGCGTGCTCGACCCCGTCGTGCAGTACCTGGACAACACCGCCATCACCACGATTGCAATTGGCAACCCGGGTGCTGGTTTCAATCGAGGTGCTGTTCAAAACATGGAATACTGGGCGGACCTCAACGGATGCAGTGGTGCAGTTCACGAACTCTTGGAGGTCGGCCAAAACTACGACATACGCGGCTATGACGAATGCGAATCGGGCGCTGAAGTGCGATTGATGAGCCTGCACCTCGCGGGGCACAACGCCTACCAGGGGGGGACGCCGAACAGCATCCCCACCACGCAGATGCTTTGGGAATTTCTCAGCCAGTTCTCCATCGAAGGATGATGCGGCTACGACTCTCAAAGAAAAAGGCAGAGTGGAATCAGAGACCAGCGGGCTGGATTGAACGTAGGGGAACGCCGTTGATGAGGTCAGGATTCGTCTTTTGCCGATTCTTCATCGGGAAGGACAAGCGGAGGGAACGGATTCTCACGACCTTCCCACTGTTCAAACTCGGCTTCAGCGAGGGGCAGTTCGAGGAGACAATCGTCGAGCATGCTTCGAATGGCAGGTTCGTCCATGTCTTGGCCAATAAACACCAGCATCTGTTTTCGGTCGCCGTAGTGATCGTGCCAGTCCGCCTGATTGTCCGGTCGGGACTCTTCGGGAATGTCCATGGCTTCCTGATCAACCGCAGCCCACCAAAGGCCCACGGGGTTGACGCTCAAGACACCGCCTGCCTGGGCAAACTGGTAGGCCACTCGGTGGTCTGCAGCCACCCAAAAGAAGCCCTTTGCTCTCAACACGCCGGCGAAGTTTTCGCGGTCTGCGATGGTGTCTGCGAACTTCCTTGCATCAAAGGGACGGCTTTGGCGATACGTGAAACTCGAGATGCCGAATTCTTCGGTCTCTGGAGTGTGCTCACCTTGGAGTTCTCGAATCCAACCTGCGGAACTCTCGGCCTTCTCGTAGTCGAACAACTTGGTGTCGAGGACACGGTTGAGCGGGACCTTGCTTCGTGTGGTTGCGATGACTTCAGCACCGGGGTTGAGGGCCGTGATGATTGCTTCAACCTCGTTGGCTTGCTCTTCGTTGACCAAGTCAAGCTTGTTCAAAATGATGACATCAGCGAATTCAATTTGGTCGATCAGCAGGTCGGTCACGGTGCGGTTGTCCTCCTCGCCGAGGGATTCACCGCGGGATTGAAGCGATTCAGCTTCGTTGTAGTCCTTGAGGAAGCTGTTGGCGTCCACGACCGTGACCATCGTATCAAGGCGTGAAACGTGGCTGAGGCTCACGCCGTTTTCATCCTCAAAGGTGAAGGTTTGTGCGACGGGAATGGGTTCGGAGATGCCCGTGGATTCGATGAGCAGGTAGTCAAATCGGCCTTCTTGTGCCAAACGCGAGACTTCTTCCAGCAGGTCGTCACGGAGCGTGCAGCAAATACAGCCGTTGGACATCTCGACGAGTTTTTCCTCGGTGCGACTCAATTCAGCACCACCCTTCTCGATGAGTGCAGCATCGATGTTCACTTCACTCATGTCGTTCACGATGACGGCCACACGGCGACCCTCACGGTTGTTCAAGACTTCATTGAGAAGCGTGGTTTTGCCAGCTCCAAGAAATCCAGAAAGGACGGTTACGGGAAGACGGTTCTGCGGTTCAATGGTTGCGGCGCTCATGATACTGACCTGTGCCGACCCTGCCGCCTCACCTATTAATAGGATTTGATGATTCTCTATTATTTCTCCTGTTCTCGGTTATTATGCTCAGCACGAATGTTGACGTTGAGCGGCAAAATGTCCGTTGCGGCCAACAGGATGGACTGAGCGCAGCCAAGGAAGCCCGTGGCAGAGCGGCCATGTCCTTCAACAAAAAGAGGCAAAGTGGACGCTGGGG
>DAET01000047.1 GCA_002497765.1 Euryarchaeota archaeon UBA486 | reverse complement strand
GTCGTTGATGTAGAAGTTTCCAGCGCTGTAGCGAAGGGCCTTGACCGCCGTCTCGATGTGGCGGCGGTCGGTGGCGAAGATGGAGCCGGTCAACGCATATTCCGAGGTGGTGTCGCAGAGCTCCAAGGTGGCCTCGAACTCATCGTCTTCGTAGACGTGGACCGAAAGCACGGGGCCGAAGATTTCCTCGGCCATGGTCTCGCTTCTGGGGTCGTTGCAGACAATGGTGGTGGGCTGGATGAAGTAGCCCGTGCTGTCGTCGTACGTGCCGCCCGTGATGATGTCACAATTGGGGTTCGCAGCAGCACGGTCGATGTAGCCTGTGATGCTGTCGAAGGCTTTCTTGTCAATGACGGCGCCCAAGAAGTTGCTGAAATCGCTGACATCGCCGACGGTGATCTTGTTGACCTCGGCGATGTAATCGTCCTTGATGGCGTCCCACACCGAGCGGGGCACGTAGACACGGCTGGCCGCACTGCACTTCTGGCCTTGGAATTCAAACCCGCCACGAAGCATGGCGACCAGCAGGGCTTGACGGTCGCAATCGGGGTGAGCGACGATGAAGTCCTTCCCACCCGTTTCGCCAACGATGCGTGGGTAGGATTTGAGGTTCTCGAGGTTGTTGGCGACGTCTCGCCACATTTGGCGGAAGACGCGGGTGGAACCTGTGAAGTGAATACCTGCTAACTCGCGGTGCGCCAAGCAAATGTCGCCGACCACGGCTGCTCGTCCCGGGACGAAGTTGATGACGCCGCCAGGAAGGCCAGCGTCCATCATGAGGCGCATCAAGCGGTAGTTGGAAACGTAGGAATTGCGGGATGGTTTCCACACGCCCACGTTGCCCATGATGGCGGCGCACGACGGGAGGTTGGCGGCGATGCTGGAGAAGTTGAACGGCGTGACCGAGAACACGAAGCCTTCGAGCGGTCGCACTTCGCTGGAGTTCCACATGGAGGAGGGCGAGATGGGCGGCTGCAAGTCCTCGTAGATTTGACGAGCATAGTCGGAGTTGAATCGCCAGAAATCAATCAGCTCACAAGCCGAATCGATCTCGGCCTGGTGACAGGTTTTCGACTGGTTGAGCATGGTGGAGGCGTTGATCTCAGCCCGGCGTGGGCCCTTGAGCAGCTCGCTGGCCTTGAGGAAAATAGCGGCACGGGCCTGCCATTCCATGGTGGACCACATCTCATGGGCTCCAAGTGCAGCCTCAATCGCGGCGTTGACTTCCTTTTCCCCGGCCATGTGGACCCGAGCGATAACGTGGCCGTGGTTGTGAGGCATGACCTGCTCGACCACGTCGCCGGTGAACACTTCCTCGCCGTTGATGATGCAGGGGATTTCGAGGACTTCGGCCGACTGGCGCTTGAGTTCGGCCTCGAGGTCAGCGCGCTCCTTGCTGCCCGGCAGGTAGCCAAGGACGGGTTCGTTGACGGGGGTGGGCGGCTTGGGGATGCTGTTGGGCATGAATCGTTGCCTTCATTGGCGATTCTTGAACCTCACCCATCACCTCGATGGGGGGAGCGGTGGTACTCCCGGGGCAGGACGAACGCTCATCCGGGCGGTGTAGATTGACTCTCAGCGGTAGAGGTGGGCGTGCTTGGCACGAACCTTGGCGATTTTTGGACCAACCACGGCCGCACAGTAGCCTTGGTAGGGGTTTCGTGCGTAGTAGTCGTGGTGCTTCTTCTCAGCAATCAGGAAGTGGAGCGGCTCCTCAAGCGTGGTGACGATGGGGTCATCGTAGACGTTGCCCATGTCGGCGATCATGGCCTCTGCCGTGGCCCGCTGTTCATCAGAAAGCGGCATGATGCACGAGCGGTATTGCGTCCCAATGTCGTTGCCTTGGCGGTTGAGTTGGGTCGGGTCGTGGACCGTGAAGAAGACCTCAAGGAGGGTTTCGTAGGAAATGATGGTCGGGTCAAATTGGACTTCCACCACTTCAGCGTGGCCGGTGGTGCCGCTGCAGACGGCGTTGTAGGTGGGGTGGGGGTCATGACCGCCGGCGTAGGCAGGAAGCGCAGACTCAACACCATGGATTTGTTTGTAGGCACCTTCGACGCACCAGAAGCATCCGCCGCCAACGATCATACGTTCCATGACTTGCCATTGATGGATGTTGCTTTTGAAGGTTTGATTTCTTCCGGTTGATCTCAGAACAACCGGTCATGCATCATCGTTTGGGACATGAAGGAATTCCAGAAGCGTGCGTTGAGGGTTCGGTTCTTGAGGGCGTGGTACGGATTTTTTCGGTGCACTTGGAGTTGATCCTCGACGGCGCTGAAACCTTCGTGCTCGGCTTCCGTGCATGGTGTAGACGCTTGCTGAGCGTGCCCTCACCTCGTCGGTGCGTCGGGCGGCGTGGGTGGCTTGGATGCCTTCTGTACGAGCCTCTGTCTCGTCAACGAGGGGTGCCGGATAGGTCGTCCCGATGATGACGCCGGTGGTGGCTTGGAGATCATCGGACATCGTCCACGGTTCGTGGATGTACGGAGTGGGCACCATCGCCAATTCTGGCACCCACCGACGAATGAAATCCCCGTTCATGTCGTGGTCGAGCGACTGCTTGAGGATGGAGTAGGCGCGAACGGAATTGATGCCCGTGACCCCCGATTGCATGTGGATTTGAGACCAATGAATGCCGGGTTCATAATCGATGAAGAGCTTCGCCAAATGGTTGCCACTGCGCTGCCAAGGTAGCCACAAGGTGTAAGCGGCGACCGACTGCATCATCGCTCGCATGCGGAAGTTGATCCACCCTGTCGCCCGGAGTGAACGCATGCATGCGTCAAAGAACGGCCATCCTGTTCTTCCCTCGGCCCAAGCAAGGAAGCGTTGCTCGTCGTCCACCCGTCCCAGAGCCTCATCCAGTTCTGGATTGATGGAACGCCCGTTCATGCTCGTTTCCATCTCAAGGCGCTGAACAAAATGGCACCGCCAGGAAACTCGGGACGCAAAAGCGTCGATGTTCTTTCGGAACACGGCCACGTTCACGTCCTCAGGCGGGGATTGACGTGCAGCCGTGATGGCTTGCTTCACTTGGCGAACGCTGAGAACCCCGCTGGTGAGGTAGGCGGACAACCTTGAGGAGCCCTCCGGTGAGGTGGCCGGGTTGGAGATGGTAGGGAGGTAGTCGCGAAATCGGGTTGCGAGGAAGGACGCAAGCCATGCATGGGCCGCTTCCTCTCCGGCTTCGAGTGGCGTTTGAACCAGTTCGGTGTAGCACGGAAACAATCCCTTGCTGTGGTCGGTGCAGGCGAGGGTTGGATGCCCGGGGAGGACGGTTGGCGCTTCTATGAGGGATTGAACCATCCTTCGGTTTCGGATGCTGTTCCACCGGTCTCGGTCGTTCAAGCGGCGCACCACGCCGTTCCAAGGGTGTTCGTGCCATGCGACGGTGTTGGCTTCGCACCACGAAGCGACACGCTTGTCCCGGTCCCACGACCACTGAAGACCCGTTTCTTCGTGGCTGTGCAGGCTGGTGAGTGGCGTGCAGGTGTGGAGTTGGTCGAGGATTTCAGACGGGCGTCCGATGTGGATCTGCATGGTCCCGCCCATGGTGCTGACCAGGTCCAGCAGGGCGCGTGCGTTGGCGAGGTCCCATGCAAGATGAAGCATGGATTCATCCGGTTGCTCCATGCGTTCAGGTTCCACCACGTACAGCAGCAAAACGTCTACTTCGTCTGCAAGGGCTTCTGCGAGTGGGGCGTGGTCCGATACCCGGAGGTCGTGCTTGAGCCAGACCACCCGCATGTTCACCACAACGCGTGCTTCTCTCAAGAACCGTTGTGCAAAGGCAGGTGGTTTCCTGTTGCCCCAAAGTGAAGAAGATGCCACGAACATTCTATAGATGAATAGATTGCATGGTATTTTTGGACCTTGACGTTCGGCTTTCACGTCTCAAACTTATGGGTGAGCGGTCGACCGACTTTTTGGGCAATGAAGCGAATGATGCCCCAGTTCAGCCGTCGCCACCATGACAGATGATCGGTCTTGACCATGGTGAACTCTTCGTTGGTCACCCCGCCTCGCAATTTCTTGAAGGTGTTTGCGCCCGAACTCGCGTGGCGATGAAAATCATGATCTGAACAGGTACGTGTGATCTTGGCCGTCAGCATACGGTAGAGCACGTTGGCGTGCGGATGATGGTGGTCATAGCCCAAAATCGGTGTGGTTGATACGCCTTCGACGACCTTCATCCCAACAACACCAATGATGTCCTCGGCGTCCATCAGCAAGCGATAATGCAAGATTCGCCGCTTGCAACATTCGGTGTGAAACAAGGCCGTGAAGCGTGGATTGTTCTTGGAATACTTCTCGAGGTACAGTTGGTTGTACAAATCGGCAACCCGCTCCGCCTCTTCGCCGGTCAGCGACTCCACAGCCCTCCAGTGCAGTCCACATTTCTCCACCAATCCCTCGTCTCGTAGGATTTGTCGTCGTTTGTTTCTCGGAAACTGTTCAATGGGTTTGTGGGGGAACAAGAGCACGTTCCTGGCAAACATGGGCTTGAAACCACACCCTGTCAAGGCGTCGTAATCGTCTGAGTTCAGGCCTCGATTGATGGACCGAACCAGAATCGCATGCTTGGGATTGGCCTTCTGAACTTCAGCGACGACGGCCTTCCACGATGCTGCGCTCAGCTGTTTGGGGTACAAATTGGTGGAAAGTCCGAAGTTGTTGATGGTGAAGGCCCGGTCAACTTTTGCTGAACGCATGCAGAAGCCGAACAACCAGAGGGGAGGCATCAAGAGGAGTTTCGTGAAGCGAAGTCCGACGATGTCCATCTCCTCTTTCAGGTAGTGGTAATTGTGCGTCAGCGTCGAAATGGTGTAGCACAGGGTTTCCTTTGTCATCTCGTTCTTCGTGTAGGGGACCTGCCGTTCGCCGATGGAAATCAATCCAGATTCACACATCAAATTCGGCGCAAGGTTTGCCCACCCGTGCTGGCGTACCATCCCGTCCCATGCCTGCACCAATTCCTGGTGAGGGAGGGCCTCCATGGAGCGGCGAGGTGGTCAAGAACATTACATTCTTTTCCCGATGCCTCGGAGGTGAAGGGCCACATTTTATGGGAGGAAAGCGAGGACTCACCTCCATGGCCAAGGTCCTCGTGACGTGTGCGAGAAGTCCCGCAGCCATTCACCTCGGCCGATTGTTGCACGAGGCAGGCCATACTGTGGTGCTGGCCGATACCAAGCGCTTTCACTTGGGTCGATGGAGATCGTGGCCAGCTCAATGCTTGCGTCATCCCTCCCCTCGGCACGAGCCCCAAGCATTTGCCGCATGGCTGCAATCCGTTGTGGCATCAACATCCATTGATTGTGTTGTTCCGGTCTACGAGGAAACGTTCCATCACGGCCTGAACCACGGCACGCTGGGTTGCGATCATTTTTGTTCGGACATTGCGACGCTAAATCAGCTACACAACAAATTCGAATTCATCGAGTTGGCCAAGCGCCTCGGCATCAACACACCCGAAACCATTCTCGTGGAGGACATCGCTCAAACCAAGGCCAACCTCACGTCTCACCACATCCTCAAGCCGGTGTATTCACGGTTTGGCGAACACGTCATCATGCATCCCAACCCGGAGCGATTGAACATTGATGTCAGCCCTTCAAATCCTTGGATTCTGCAGGAACGGCTCGAGGGAACGCAATACTGCCTGCAAGGGATTTGCAAGGACGGCAAGGTGCTTTCCAGTGTCGCCTATTCAAGTGAGTTTACCGTTTCAAAATCCTCGGTGTTCTTCGAAAACACGGGCAAGGGGGACCTCGGTCAGATCATCGAAAAGGTAGCAGCGCACTGTAGGTACACGGGCATCATCTCCTTTGACGTGATGCTGTGCGACGACGGAAGCGTTCGTCCCATCGAATGCAATCCAAGGGCGACCAGCGCGCTCCACCTCTATGGCCCCCACGACCGGATTGATGAGGCCATCCTTCACGGCCGTACAATCGGGTGCACGGGAACCGCACGAAGGCTGGTGTTGCCCATGTGGATCAACCTGCTGTCAAACATCTTCAGAAAGGGCCACTTCAAGCGTTGGAGGGCTGCCTGCAAGCGATCAACTTCGGTTGAATGGAACGTGTTCGACCCTCGACCCGCCGTCCTTCAAGTGATATCGGTCATCGGGTTTGCCGCCGTGGCGATGAAAAACCGAATTTCATTGATTTCGGCCACGACGCACGAATTTGAGTGGAACGGTGACTGAGTGCCGGGTCAATCCTTTTTATCGAGGTAGGCAGGGAGTCCACCGGGTGTGTCGTTTGGGTACGGAAATCTCTGGATTTGCGTGTTATCTCCCTCCGAACATCAAGTCGAGCGAAGAGACGGTTCCGTTCGGCACCCTCCCGAGGGGCATTGACTTCAAGCGGTTGACCAGAATTGAGTCCCATCATGAGGTACTCGAGGGGCAAGGCTCGCTTGAACTGGCCGTTGAAGCATCAAAGCAAGCCATTGAGCGATCTGGCGTTTCCAAGGATGACATCGATCTCGTGATTTCGTGCTCGGTAACGAAGATGAGTTATGAATTTGAGAACCTGATCGAACCGTGTTTGGCCTCCCATATCGGTGCGGCGCTGGGGCTCAACGCACAAACCTTTGACGTCGCCAACGCCTGTTTGGGTATGGTCACCGGATTGATGATCGCTGACCGTCGAATCAAGGCTGGAAAAATCCGCCACGCTCTGGTGGTCTCAGGGGAATTTTTGACCGGAGCTTTGTACGAGGCCTTGAGCAAAAATTTGCTCTTCAATCCAAAATCGATTGCAAGTTTGACCATCGGTGATGCTGGAGCGGCGTACGTCATTTCATCATGCGATGAAGAGCGAACGAAATTCTTCGAACCCATTACGTTGGCTCAACACAGCCAGTTGTGCATCGGCGATGCCGCCGTCGGTCGACCCGGTCCTTCCATGCGAACCGCCGGAAAGAAGATTCAAACCGCTGCCTTGGAAAACTTGGGTTCCTACTTCATGCGTGGTCTCTCGGGCAAGGACGAATGGGATTCGCATCATCACATCATATCCCATCAAACCACGCCCAGGGCGGTCGAGAAAGGCGCCATGATTGCAGCAAAACTCTGGGGTCAATCGGACGCCGTGCGCTCTGTTTCACACACTGGGAACACCGCATCAACCAGCCATGCAGCGGTCTTGGAATCCTTGCACGAGAACGGCAAGTTGGCTGCAGGTCAACGGGTTTACCTCATGGCCTTCGGCTCCGGTCTTTCCTTCATGGGCGTCAGTTTTTACCTCCCTGAGGGGGTGGAAGATTGGTAGGCATCGTCGGTTTTCAGTCCGAACCCATCAAGAAAAAATCGCTGCTCAAGTCTCTCAGAGGTATCACGCAGAGGCTCTGCAACGACCACGGCATCGACATGCAAGACATCGGACTCATCGTTCACACCGGAATGTATCGCCAGAATTTTCGGGTGGAACCCGCCTTTGCTGCCCACTTGCAGCAGGCGCTGAAGATTCGATGCGAAAACATCGGCCTCAACACCAAGCACGTGTTTTCTTTTGACGTGACGGACGGAATCTGTGGTCCTCATCATGCACTGGAAACAATCGCCGACCTGCTTCCCAACATGGATTGCACGTATGCGCTCTTCACGGCCGGTGATGTGCGCCCTACAAAGGAAACCGAATGGGAACACGACCCGATCTCCTTCGCCGCTGTTCTCTCGAGGGACGGACCGATCCAACTCGTTGAAAGCCACTATGACGGCGAGGACCTCAACGAATTTACTTCGAGCACCAAATTCAAGAAAAAACGCCATGGAACAACGATGACCTCAAGCCCAGAAACCACCGAGCATCGCATTGATGGAGACCAATTCACCGGCTCATCAGCCTGGCTTTCCGGTGAGCAACTCGCTCGGTTTATGGAATGGGCGACGACCAAGAGCGGTCAGGTCACGCATCGCATCAAGGACAAAAGCGGCAGGATGTCCGAGTTGAGATGGAGGGTGACCGGTGAATAGGCCAAGATTCGTCTATTTCTTTTGCATCTTCCTCACGCTCTACCATTTGATTGCTCGAGTCGGCCTCGCCACCGACTTGCAGTGGCATTTGGATGTTGGCAGGGACAGAATGCTCACGCCGCCCCACGTGATGATCCTCGGTGGGTTCCCCATCTGTGTGGTGCTTTCACTGTACTACCTCGTGGTCAACACGCGGGATGAGCAGTCGGGCAAGCAGATGTCAGGTGTCCGGATTCTGGGGTTCATTGCACCCGGCTCGGTATGGATGATTCTTCTCGGGATGCTCTCCATTGGCGTGGGTGGCATTTACGACGATTACTGGCACGCACAATTCGGCATCGACACGACGGTCATCACCCCGCCGCACATGCTGACCTTGTTCGGCGGTATCCTCGCTGAATTTGCCAGCCTCTTGCTGCTTCGAGATCTGATGAACCACGACGCTCAAAACGAATTCAAAGGGAAAAAGGCGATGGCTGCCATCATGCTTTGGGCGCTGCTCTTCCACGGATGTTTCACCTTCCTCAATTTCGTTGACCCGAGGGCAGGTGCGGTTCCCGTGTTCGGATTTGACGTGATGTTGCACCTCTTCTTTGGACCCTTGGTCGTGATGGCGATTTTGATGATCGCAAAGCAGTGGTTTGATGCACAGGTGATCTACATGCTCGGTGGCTTCACCTTCGTCATTCAAACGGCGATGTTCATCCTGATTCCGATGGCCGTCGACGCTCTCATGGGCCCCTCCCATGCCTACCGGCCAGGTGCTCCCTCTGCGGTGTGGGCGGCGCATTGCATCACGTACCTGTTTGTTGTCGTCGCCGTGTTGTTTGTCAAATTCGACTTGAGTGAGCGACCCAATGCGCTGGTTGGCATCGCTCTGGCGAGCGACG
The DNA here is from genome assembly GCA_002497765.1 of Euryarchaeota archaeon UBA486. Classification (GTDB taxonomy): domain Archaea; phylum Thermoplasmatota; class Poseidoniia; order Poseidoniales; family Poseidoniaceae; genus Poseidonia. Next base: position 3,930 of record DAET01000047.1, on the reverse strand, counting down.
TCGTCTTCTCTCCGTTCCTTCCGGTCAACTATCCCGCTCAAGTGGGCTTGCTGACCACGGTGGTGAACGTGGCCGTTGCGTTTTTGTTGCTCAGGCTCTGCATCCCGCTCATTCAACACTACATCGGCAGAATCCTTTCCACGTTGGAGGACGGCATCATTGAGTTCAAACCACGAACGAAGTCGCTGACCGTCCTGCTCGCCTTGGCGCTCATCGGGCCGGTCAGTGCCCATGACTACCATTTCGAAGAAGGCTCTGGGTTTGACGCACCGATGCGGATTCACGCAGAGGTTGACGGGGTTGAGGTGTGGGTGGAATTCATGCTGTGGCCGCCGAAAGCACCGCAGTCCTGCCAAATTCTGTTGGTTGCTGAAGACAACGAATCACGGATTGACAGCATGTGGGCCGAGATTGTGTTCCCGAACGAGGACGGCGAGGTAAGGATGATCCAGTCTTACAAGCAGTATCCGGACCAGTCGATTTGGTTCGGTGAGAATTACTTCACGTTTGGCGGAAATCAGACCTTGGAAATCAAGGCGATGATCGACGGGGAGGAATTCACCGACGCCATCCCACTGGAGGTTGAGGCGCCGTCCATCATGCCGGTTTGGCTGGCTTGGACGCTCTCTTCGACCTGGGTGTTCATGCTCTTTGCTGTGCCCTATGCCGCAGCAGGCAAGCGGAGGTCATGAGCATGCGAATCGTCATCAGCGGTGCGACGGGTTCCATTGGCTCGAGGCTGATGGACAGGTTGTCGGCCTCACACGACGTCGTGGGCTTGGGTCGAAATCCAGACAAAATCAACCAGATGGGGAAGCATTACACGATGAAAGCCTGCGATCTTGAGTCCGAGGAATTCGAGCAACTCATGGGCGATGCTGATGCCTTCATCCATTGTGCGGCCTTCGCTGCACCAAAGGGAAAGGCGGGCCAGTTTCAGAAGAACGTCGACATCGTGAACGCCATGATTCCGGTGTTGAAGAACCACAACGTGTTCACCGTCTTTGTCTCCTCCGCCTCGGTGTTCGACGAGATGCCCCGAGAAACGGTGATGACTTCGCCGTGGGTGCGTCCCAAGGCGTTGTATTCCAAATCAAAATTCGATGCAGAGCGAGCAGTGTTGGGCTCGGCCTATGAGAACTGGACAGGACTTCGACCTCGGGCCGTCATCGGCAGAGGAGACAACACGGTGCTGCCTCGTTTGGCAGGGCTGATTCGTAGGAACAAGGTCCTCATTCCCGGCAAAGGCAATGCTCTCCTGGATTACACATGCATGGAGAATTTCCTTGATTGCGTTGAAGCTGCCCTCCGAGCGGGTCCACAGCGAATGTTCCTCAACGTCAGTAACGGTGATCCGAAGACGTTCAAGCAGCTGATCACCACCTACGGCGAACACATTCACAACGTCTCAGCAACCCGGCATGTGCCTCTTCTCCCGTTGAGATTTCTCGCCAGTGTCTTGCCGACCGACCGCATCAACCACTATTCGCTCGACCAAATCAGCAAACCCATGGTGTTGGACATCTCGGAAACCCGACGGCTGTTGGATTGGGAGCCGACGCAAAGTTTGGAAGCTTGCCTGGAGGAATTGGCATGAGCAAACTCACCACCTTGTGGACCTACCTCACCACGCCGAAGGTGTACACCTCACGGAAGGCCATTGAGAAGATTCAGCGCAAAGGCATGGCCAAGCACGTGAAGATGGTTCGGAAGAACTCACCATTTTTTTCTCGGCACTGGGCGGGCTTGGCGGATGAGGACTGGCGTGAGTTTCCGCTGGTGAACAAGGCCATCATGATGGAACATCTTCAGGACTACATCACGGCAGACATCGACGTTGAATCGGCCAGAGCGATGGCTGCAGAGGCCGAACAATCCCGTGACTTTCATCCAACCCTCAAAGGCTACACGGTCGGCTTTTCCTCTGGCACCAGCGGGGCGCGAGGCATGCATTTCATCTCCCAAGCAGAGCAGGACCGGTGGGCGGGCTACATGCTGGCCAGAGGACTGGACGGCTCCATCTTTGGCAAGCACAAACTCGGCTTGTTCCTGCGGGCCAATTCCAACACGTACGAGTCGGTCTCATCGTCGCGCATCAAGTTTCAGTTCTACGATTTGATGCGGCCACTGGACGAGTTGGTCGCCGAATTGGTTGCCGATCCACCCGACGTGTTGATCGCACCTCCGAGCATTTTGAGGTACCTTGCGGACCAAGAAATTTCCCTCCCATGCCGGAAACTCATCTCGGTCGCCGAGGTGCTCACCCCCCTCGACAGGGACATCATCGAGCAGCATTTCCAACGGACTGTTCACCAGTTCTACACCTCAACGGAAGGCGAGATTGCAGCCACATGCGAGCACGGGACCCTCCACCTCAACGAGGAAATCATGGTCATCCAAAAGGAATGGATTGACGAAGACCAAACCATGTTCCACCCCATCATCAGCGATTTCAAACGCACCACGCAACCGATGGTACGCTATCGGCAAAACGACATTTTGGTGGTAAGGAACGATCCCTGCCCGTGCGGTGATGCCCGTCAGGCGATTTCTGAAATCATTGGACGGCAAGACGACGTGTTCGAGTTTGAAACAACATCCGGCAACACCGAGTTCGTGGTACCGGACATGATTCGTCGTGCAACCTTGGCCATGCATCCGGACATCAGGGCGTACATGGTTCAGCAGCTTTCGCCGGGCCACATCAAGGTACAACTGGACCCTCTTCTCTCGGACCTCAACCGTTCAGGCTTCGAGCAATTGTGGGAAGCGAAAGGTATCGTGGCACCCGAAATCACGGTTGAAGCCTACGAATTCAAGCCCTCCGCCACCAAGATGCGAAGAATCACCAAGTGCTTCTGACCGCTGTCGAGAGGCGACGTTTCTCGCCTAGGATTTCAAGGCGGCCAGCACGTAGGCTGTCGCTAACTTGAACGGGATCAGGATGTTCCGAAGGCTCTGTTTTGGTTTCTCAATCTCATTTGTTGAGCGGCCGGTCTTGAACCAAAACGTCAGGTTGATGTTCAAGCGGTCAACGTGTTCCACGAAATGGAACCAGGTTGAGGGAATGAACAGAACGTCGCCCTCGTTCAATTCAACCCGCAGGGGTTGGCAACGCTGTTGCTGAGCGGTTCTCAATCGCCCTTGTTTGATGTCGTCGAAGAAAGAAAACGGCTGCATGCTCATCGCTTTGAAGGTCTTCAAGTGCTTCCAATCGTCAGGAGGAAACATCAGAAGTTCCTTTCTGCCTTTGATTTGGAAATTCAAATTGTTGGCCAGCGAATCATCGTAGTGGGTCATGGACCGAATGTCATCCCTGCTCATCCAGAAGCCAACCGTTGAGAGCATGGACTGGGGAATGAGCGCATGCTCGTGGCCGTGTTCGTGCACGACCTCCTTTGCATGCTCCCACAAGGCCGACCATTCCTCGACCACGGCTCCTTTGGTGAAGATGTAGGTGTCGGTGCCCGAGAGCATGGTGCGTGGCTCCTGCTGGTTCAGGAATTCACTGAGAGATATTCGTTTCGAGCTCAGCGAGGATGCGATCTTCAACAACCCGTCGCTCGGGTCAACGAATTTCCCGGTTGGCGACGTTCGGAACGATACCGTGCTCTGACCTGCGTGGTTCCGCAGCCAAGCCTCATCGAGCAATGCTTGGAAGGTAAACAGTGTGTTTTGCTTGAAGACGCACGGCGTTTGCTGATGGATGCATTCACGAAGTTCATCGAGCGAAGATACGGCACGCACCTGCGGTACAGTTGATGCCGATTCGGCATCTCCTTTCCCGGCTGGCTTTGCCATGATTGCAACACGCCTCGCTCCTTGATTAACGATTTTGCCGGCAGCATCCCGGGGTGAGGTAAACCACGTCTCAGCATGCCAACTTGCCCTCTTTATTCTATAGAGTGGTGGACGTGCCGAGCCAGCAAA
>DAET01000016.1 GCA_002497765.1 Euryarchaeota archaeon UBA486 | reverse complement strand
GGGCGACCTCAACCTCTCAACGGGCGGTGACTACCCCGAATTGCAGTACGGTTTGCGGTTTGCCGCAGGGTTTGGCTCGCAAATTGCGCTCTCCCTCATGCGCCGATGGCCGGTCGAGGGCGACCGCATCAACGGTGCAAAGTTACTGGCGTGGGCCCGAGGGCTCGCCGGAACCGACGACGTCGTCATGCGGGTGCTTCAGAACAAACTCGTGGCCTACGTGAACGGTGACGACAACCTCCACGGCGGCGTTCAAGGCGAACCATGGCCGGCCACGGCAGCGTGGGAAGGAAAAGCCACGGTGGTGGACGCGCCCGCTCCCAAGCCAGCGCCTTCACCCGCTCCAACCCCGCCTCCAACGACCGCCTCGGCCACGCCAGCAGCACCGGCGCCAGCCGCTCTCTCCGCCTCCGTGGTTGAGGACGGTGAATTGGTGAGCACGGTCATTGAGGTCGTGGTCAAGCACACTGGCTACCCGGCGGACTTTGTTGAACTCGACCAAGACCTCGAAGGTGAATTGGGCATTGATACGGTCAAACAGGCCGAGATCATGGCGGACATCCGTGAACGGTTCGGTCTTCCCGTGGACGAAGATTTCGTGCTGGCAGACTATCCAACCCTCAATCACATGATCGGCTACATCCAGCGAATGACCGGTGATGGCGCTCCAGTCTCTCCATCGCCAGCAGCCTCCTCTCCTGCTCCCCAACCCACGCCTTCGGCGGCTGAACCCGAAAACGCACCTGCTGCACCCGTTGCGCCCTCAATGGCGCCGGTGGTTGACGACGCTGAAATGACGGCCACGGTCGTGGCCGTTGTGGTTGAACACACGGGGTATCCGGCTGATTTCATTGAACTCGATCAGGACCTTGAGGGCGAATTGGGCATCGACACGGTGAAGCAGGCGGAAATCATGGCCGATATTCGCGACAAATTCGCCCTCCCCATTGACGAGGACTTTGTCCTGGCCGACCATCCGACGCTGAACCACATGATCGGCTACATCCAGCGCATGAACGGTGGCGGCTCAACTCCTGCTCCTGCAGCAGCGCCCCCCAGCGTACAGGCTCCTGCTGTCGAACCAGCCGCTCCACCGGCACCTGAATCAACCGCCCCCTCCGCTCCTGTTGTTTCCGCGGGTTCCCACAGCGACATTGAGGAGGTGCTCGTCTCGGTCGTGGTCGACCACACCGGATACCCTGCGGATTTCATCGAGATGGACCAGGACCTCGAAGGTGAGTTGGGCATTGATACGGTAAAGCAAGCTGAAATCATGGCTGAAATCCGTGACCGCTTCGCTCTCCCTGTCGATGAGGACTTCGTTTTGGCCGACCATCCAACGTTGAACCACTTTACCGCTTACATCGTCAAGATGCGAGGCGGAACCTCGGAGGCCGGGGCTCAAGCGACGTCGAGCACCGTCGAATCAACTTCTGCAGAGGCGACGGCTCGTCCACCGTCCCACCAAGCCGGCACCCGTCGCTGGCAGGTTGAAATTGAAGCCTGTCCGGGTGAACCATCCACCCTTGCCGTTTCCGGTACAGTGGTGGTGTCGGACGACGGCTGGGGCATCGCCGAAGCGTTTTGTCAGCGCATGGAAGCGCGCGGGCTCTCGGCTGTTCGTATCGGATTCGAAAGCCGTATTCGGGATGCATCCCGCCACGATGAGGGTGGACGCACGGTGTACCGAGCCGACCCCGAACAGCCTGAACATCTCGCCTGGATTGCGGAACAACTCGAGGGCACCACGCTGGCCGGACTCGTGCACATGGCGCCACTGAAGTTGGCTTCAGAACAGTGGTCCGAAGATTCCTACCCGTCTTCTCAGATTGCTCTGGCCGCCCACGGCTGGTTCGGTTTGCTCAAGGAACTTGGTGGAGCCTTGCCAGCAGATGCACCTGGCTTTGTGGCCTCGGTGACCTCCCTTGACGGCCGCCATGGCAACCTCGGCGATCGCTTCAACGCCGTCCAGTGTGCAGCTTCCGGCATCACCAAGTCCTACGCCTTTGAGCGGCCAGACCTACGCTGTCGCGCCCTTGATCTCCATCCCGACTTCGTGCTGGATGAGACGGCGGCCGCCCAGCGCATCGAAGACGACGTGTTCGGTTTGGGCGGAGAAGTCGAGGTTGGTTTGGACCGCGACGGACGTCGCTGGGCCCTGGTCGCTTTCGCTGAGGACGTGGTTGAGGACCTCCAACCCTTGACGGCCGACGACACGTGGTTGGTCTCTGGTGGCGGTTCAGGTGTGACCGCAGCCTCGGTGATTGGGGTTGCCAGAGCCAGCGATGGCGCAGGCGCGCACTTTGAGTTGCTCGGGCGCTCCCAGTTGATCGAATCCACGGCTGCGTGGGTTGACTGGTCCGAAGACCAGCTGGGCGAGGAAAAGAACGCACTGCGTCAACGCCTCGTTGATGCGAGCGACAACGGCAAGGTGACCATGGTGGAATGGAACCGAGCTTGGCAGCGGTTCACTCGAAGTCGAGACGTGTACCTCACGCTCAAGGCCATTGAGGAAACAGGAAACCACGCCCATTACCATGCGGTGGACGTCATGGACCGTGCGGCGCTTGAAACGCTTGGCAGCAACCTCGGACGCTCGATCACGGGTGTTGTCCACGGAGCCGGTCTCGAGGATTCCAAACTGGTGGCCGACAAGGGATACGATGTGTTTGATCGCGTGGTCCGTGTGAAAATCGACGGTTGGCAATCCCTCTTGTCGGCGGTCAAGGCTTCCGGCCGTGATGCTCCGTCCTTTGCTTGTTGCTTCACCAGCGTCGCCGGTAGATTTGGCAACGGTGGGCAAACCGATTACGCAGCGGCCAACTCGGTCCTCGACGCCGAAATGGCTCGCTTCACAGCGTCGCATGATGGCCGGGGCGTCGCCATCGGTTGGACCGGTTGGCGAGACGTCGGCATGGCCACTCGTGGCTCCATCGAGGCGGTGTTCGCCGCAGCCGGTATTGAGACCTTGGCGGTCGAAGACGGGGTGGCCATTTTCGTCGACGAAGCGTTGCGAGGTGGCAAGCGTCGTGTCCTTGGTTGCGGTTCGCTGGGCCTGATGGACCGCTTCTCCTCCTTCCGAGAAGCACCGCTCAAACTTCCGGGTGAGATGGCGGCGGCGATGGCCGACCCCACTCGCTTCCCGTTCGTTGACAAAGTGGTGGCGTTCGAGGAAGGCCAGCGTTTGACCACGCAGAGCACACTCTCCACCGTCGATCACCCCTTCCTTGTCGACCACGCCATCGAAGGTGTCCCCTACCATCCAGGTGTGATGGCGCTGGAGATGTTCGCTCAAGCCTCCTTGTTGCTGCATCCATCATCGTGCCTCGCTGGGTTTGAGGAGGTCACGTTTGGCCTGCCAGTCAAACTCATGAAGGGGCCCATGACGGTTCGTGTTGAAGCCGACGTGGACCGCACTGACGGGGACCTGACGTGGGTTCGCTGCCGGCTGGTGTCGGATTTGATGAATTCCAAGGGCGAGGTGTTCGGCGAGCGAGAGCATCATCTGGCCACGGTTCGTTTGGTGGCCAAGCAAGACGACTTGCGACCGTTCCTGGAGCGAGAAGTCGGACAACTGCCTGCGATTGGTACACCGCCCATGGGCGACTTGCTCCACCCCGCTTCCTTCATCTACGACCGGTACTTCCACGGCCCTCGCTTCCAATCGCACGGAGGCGTACTGGGCGGTGCAGGAAATGCCAACGAGCCCGGCATCGACGGCTTGGCGCTGATGCGACACCAACTTCCCGCTGCTGACCAGTTTGCCGTAGAGCAGGACGGCGAGGCGGTCTTGCTTGAGGCCCTGCCCATGCTCATTGAGGCAGGCTTTCAAAACGCCGGACTCGTCGCCATGGAGGTATTGGGTTTCAGCAGTCTTCCAGTCGGCATCGCATGGTCAACCATGCTGCGTGTTCCAGAACAAGACGAAACGCTCAGGTTGCGCACCGTTCAACTTGAACACTTGGACGACGGTACAACCGTGCACGATGTGCTCATCGTGGGCGATGATGACGCACCCGTCATGGCCCTCAAGGGCCTTCGTCTGAAGGCGATGGCGAACGTTGCCGAAGACCAACGCTTTACGGTTGAACGATGAGGTGGTCCTGATGCACCCGCAGGTGGTTCGGCTGACGCCACCTCGTTTGTCCGATGTGGATCTGTTCGCCACCGATGTCCAAGCCTGGGAGATGCAGGACGTCCCGCTTGCCCAACCTGCTGAGGTGGCCACCTTCGCAACAGACAAACGACGAGCGGAGCACTTGAGCGGCCGCTGGCTGCTCGGTCAAGCGTTGAAGCGATGGGGCGTGGATGACCTCTCCGTTCTCGAAGTTGTTCGAGACGAACATCGTGCGCCTTCCCTTTCCTACATTCACGGTGTATGGAAGCGAACGCCGCTGCCGAACATCTCGATCGCTCACAGTGAGGGGTCGGTCTTCGTTGCGTTAGTCAGCGAGCAATGGTCGGTGGGCTTTGACGCTGAACCGCTGGAACGAACACTGGCCGAGAACGCCTACGACATGATGGCCAAAGGCGAGGAACTCGATCGCCTCCGGGCTTCACCCTCCAATGTGTTTCAAGCGTGGACCGGGAAAGAAGCCGTTCAGAAATGCCTCGGTTTGGGCATGCACCTCAACCCTCGTCATATCCAAATTCCAATTGGAACTGATTTTTCAGATATTTCAATTGAAAATTCAAAAATTCAATTGGATTATTGGCATGAATTTGGCTACCATTGCTCCCTGGCCATGGGCCCAGCAAAAGCCGTCATACCAACCCCTGAAGACCTCCTCTTGGATGCCACACGTTCCGCTATGGAATCCGACCCAGATTGGGGTGTAGGTTGCAAGACCACTCGCAAGGGCGCTTGATCACGTCCAGAGTCGGCTGCTCTCCCACGGCAGGTCGAGCGCGACACCGAGTTCGGTGAGAATGATGAAATTGAACACGATGTAGGAGGCGAGAGCAAGCGAGAGCACCACGATGGAGGTGTTGATGATGCGCTTTCGTTGGCGCTTCGCTTCGTCAAGGCTGCAGATGCCTTCGCCTCGGAAATACATCACCAAACCGGCCACCACAAGCACCACACTGATCGCCGACAAGGCTGGGCGGAACCACCCCATGCCGTTGGTGCCCCAGTACAGGTCGTTCGACAGGGCGGCAGCGCTGGAAACGCTCGCCAGACCGAAAAACACCAGCACCACGCTGGGGAAGCAGCACATGGAAGCGAGGAAGGCTGAACCTCCAATCCACTTCCAAAGTGACTTGACATCGGTGGCAATCGACGCTTCTTCCACTCATTTCCCTCCTTCTTTTGACCTATGAACATGTGTTCCATTCACGCGCAATCGCTGAACCCATTCACTTCGTTGATGGCATTTCGGTGCCAAATCAGCGGCAGGACAGGTGTACCGTCCGACCATTCGCCCATGCCGGTTAGCATGGTCTCATCGGTCATGTATTGGAAGGCCCAGTCTGCGGTGAAGGTGTCGTTGCGACCATGGGCGACCAAATAGTCGGCCTGGGCGTCGATACGTCGGATGAAACTCCAGTCGGACAGCGTGTCTCGTGCAGGGTCGGTTTGGAGGTAGTGGCTGGCGACGAGGCGTGGGAAGCCGTAGAGGTCGGATTGAATTTCGAGCAGTTGGTTTCGTTCATCGGGCAGGTCTGAGAACACTTGTTGATGGAAGGCGCCGGGGCAGAGGCCGACGCTCATGTCGTCTTGAGGGACCCCAATCTGCACGAGTGTTTCACTTGGCATGCCCGTCAGGTTTGGCTGCAAGTTGGCTTGCATGGGGCGGCTGGCGGGGGCTTCCAAAGCGACCACCAGCGCATGTGAGCCCCAACCTCGTTCAAAGGCTGAGTTCAGCGTGAGGAAGGTGTAAGATGCACCCAAGCTGTGACCACCAGCCCAAAGGGTGGTGGGGTCAACGATGACCTCGCCAAGGTGGTCATCGAGTTCGGGTGCACGTGGTGCTTCGAGGAGGATCTTTTGCACGTGGTCCATCCCGGCTCGGATGGCGAGGTCTCGGTAGGTGTGTTGGAGGTAGTCCGACATGCCTGCTTCGTAGGCGGCCTCGTGCGTTTCGTAGCCTTCGGGTCGGAGGTCCGAAGGGTACTGGATGAAGGCCACGGCCATGCCTTTGGCCGTCAGGTGGGTGATCCAACCCTGGTAGGCGTTGATGTCTGGGTAGCTGAACCCGTGAAGAAGAATCGCCAGCGGTAGATGGGTGACGGGAGAATCCTCGGGGAGTTCGGGCAGGGTGATGTAAACGCTCCATTCGACATCATCCTCGAGGTTCCCTTGAACCGATTTCACGTCCTCAGGCAGGTCGTAGGGAAAGCGGTACTGCTCGACGGTGTAGGGGCCAGGAAACGAACCGTACCCCATGGAGGGGGCGTCGGGCGGTGATGGTGCAAAACCGATGACAGCTGGGACGCCCGGCATGACCAACCAGGCCGCAAAAAAGACACCCATCATGTGAACGACCCTCGAGGCCACGATACGATCGTCTCCCGCCGTTCGGAGCGTGGGTGGGCCACCAAGGGCTACCAAGAAGCAAGCCAGCGTCCAGCCCATGAGGGTTGGAAGGAGCAAAAACGCCCCGCGTAGGTAGAAGACATCCAAGAGGAAATGGAGCGTGAGAAGACCAAGTAACAGGCCAAGACCACCGTACGGTATCACCAGCCAGGAGGGTGGTTGCTCTGCCGAGGCGACGGCCTTTCTCAATCCGTAGCCGCCGAGACCCGCGAGAACGAAGATGGAAAGGGTCAAGCTTGGCGAATTGCGAAGCGCCATCGTCCAGTCCAGGGAACGAACGGCATGGGGCCAAACGGCGTCGACGATGTCTTTTCCTGATAGGAGACGGAGCATCATCTCGCTGAACGCCAGCAGAAAACCGGCGAACATGGCCCAGCGGTGCAAGGGTCGTTTCGGGCTGACGACCGTCGATTCGTGTGACGGTTCAACCTCTTCCATGATAGAAATGGCCTTGATTTTCTACAAGAAGTTTCGTTCAAGCCCTCAGGCGTTCACGTTGCGAACTTCGGGGTCTTGGTCGGCCAACACAAACTCGAGGAACGCCGCCCACAACACGAACTGGATGCTTTCTTCGAGGTTCTCTTGACCGCCCACGACCGCCACCATGTTCTCCAGCGTGTCTTGCGGTGAGTGGTAGGCGGAGTAATCCTCGTCGTAAGCGCCGAGGTGGAAAATTGTCTGGGCTCCAAGGTTGCGGAAAGTGACGTGGTCCGAGCGCCCGAACGTGTCCTCGTGGACGTCCATAACGAGGTTGTAGTGGTCGTCCCAATGCTGGTCGCAACCTGCTCCATAGCTGCCCTCGATGCGAAGGTCCATCGGGGCCTTGAGGATGTTCCTGTGCACGTGGTCGAGCACACTCGTGATGGCCACATCCTGCACTTCCGGGTCAACGTCAGGTCCGGACCATGCGTGGTAGGGGAAGGGGTCGCCGTTTTCCTTGACCGCTGGCCACGAGATGCCCATCATGTCCATGTTGATGTAGAATCGAAGTTCCTTGTCTTGGGGCAAGCATGCCTCGCAATCGTTGTTGGCGAAGGCGTTGGAGCCACGGAGCCCCTCTTCTTCGGAAGACCACAAAGCGAGGAAGGTATCGCACTCCACTTCAAGGTCGACGAGGATCTGAGCGTACATCATGATGGCGACGGTTCCAGCCGTGTTGTCGTAGGCGCCTTCCCACGTTCCGCCACCGGGTGGGCCGGCTGGCGGTGAAATGTCCATGTGAGCGCCCATGCCTTGCACGCAGTCGTCTCGCAAGCCTCGCTTCCAAGCGACGACGTTGAGGGATTCGGGTTGGGTTGGGTTGAGGGTGTCAACCACACGCATCAAGTGGGTGTCGTACCCCAGCCCTTCGAAATGACCCTGGAAGTAGGAGGCAGCACGCTCGAATGCAGGGTTGGGGCTGCCCATCCATCGGAAGTTGTAGGAGCCACAGTCGTCCGAAGGCGTGTCGCAGGTGATGTAGTCCATCTTCTCGTACCATGCCTCGCCGCTGATGATGGGCGTGCCGTTTCCGGCGGTCTGATTGAACACGGCTTTGGTGCCGTCCTTGGCGTAGACCACCAGTTCAACGAACTCGGTGTAGGGTGTCGTCAGCAGTTTGACATTGATGCGGTCGCCTTCCACGGGCACCGAACTGTCGATGTCGATAACGCCGTCAACAAAGAGCAGAACGTCATGAGCAGGGGCTGAAATTCGAAGGTCTTCACCCATCAAGAGAAGGTCGTGCCATTCACCGGCTCGGAACACCGCTTCAGAGGGTGCCAAACCGTCGATGGTGAGGGCCACCTCAAGGTCGACCGTTTCGGGTGCTTCGGTCTCGCCAAAGCAACCCGAAAGGGGAGCGATGATCATCAACAACACGAGGAGAAGCGCGCGGAGGGTTGCATGGGTGCTGCCCTGCATGACCTCAACGGCTGGCTGGGCCTTGATAGGGCTTGGCCTTGGGACTCGAGGCGGAGGTCAATACGGGACGTCCTTCCATCCAATTTTGTAGCCGATGAGGTTGAAGGAGCGGTGAAGCACCGGGGTGATGACGATCAACGCCACCATCGGCAGACGCAGTTCCTCTGCGGCCAGCACGGACGGGCCGAGGAAGAGTTGGCCCCAAAGGAAGACCATGATGGCAAACGGAAGCGTATCCAGTAGCGGTGCTTTCGAAGAGATATCACCCTCTCGTTTCAGTCCCCGCCGGCGCTTGAAGAACGATCCCGTGCTGTCGCCGACCAGGCAGGCGAACCCAAGGAAGGTTCCCAACACAAAGGCGGCGCCGTTCGCACCGCCGATGAAGAACCACGCCTCTTCCGCACCAATGAGTGGATGGGCGAACACGGTGGCGCCGTCATCAAACACGGTTGCCATGTTGCCGGTACTCACGACCGAAGCCAGCACCATGCAGAGCAGACCGGACGTCAGCGAGCCTCCAATGAGGCCGTTCCATGTCTTGCCGTCGCCGAGCATACGATTGCCATCGGCCATCACCCGTCCGCCGTCGATGGGCCACGGTCCGTAGCCCGTTTTGGGCAGCCACTTCCCCCACATCATGGCGAAGGTGTTGGCGAGGAAGCCGGGAAGGTACAACCACAAGGTCAGCAAACAAAGCGAGAGGAAATCCATGCCATCACCGAAGTACTCGTTCCCTTCCTCGCAAGGTGAGCCTTTGATGCTTGCGAGTTGAAGCGGCCTGACGGCATGAACTGTGAGGGCAGCAATGAGGTGCGGATAGCGGGAGTCGA